>NZ_JBXWND010000002.1:0-446368 GCF_059610185.1 Ruegeria sp. YTSA108
CGCTGACGGCCCAGCTCGGACGTGATCGAGCCGAACAGCTCTGGGTCGCGCGCTGAGAGAGACTGGGTGAAAAAACCGGTATCACGTAGATTGGCGTTCATGGGGGCTCCACAATGCTGGGATTTCTTGCGGATTTCCTATCGGAAACGGGGCATCGGCAAAAGGCTTAAAGCGACGATTTGGCCAACGGTGGCGTCAAGTCTGGTCTATAGGGGAAAGGTATGATTGTTTCGGAACCAAATGTGCAGCACTGGAAACCACAATAGATGATTCAAAGAATCGCTTTTCTTGCCAGCGACGCCAAGGTGGCTCAAACCGCACGCGACAAACTGGTCAGGCGCTATGGCAATGCGGCGCCGCGTGATGCAGGTGTAATTGTCGCGCTGGGTGGGGACGGCTTTATGCTGCACACTTTGCACAACATGCAGCACCTCGATACGCCCGTATATGGCATGAATCGTGGAACAATCGGGTTCCTGATGAACGAGTTCCACGAAGAAGATCTGATGGACCGTCTTTCCGCCGCTGAAGAAGAGGTCATCAACCCGCTGGCGATGCGCGCGATGGATCAGTCCGGAAAGATCCATGAGGCGCTAGCCATCAATGAGGTCTCTTTGCTAAGGGCAGGCCCTCAGGCGGCGCGGCTGAGGATCAGTGTGGACGGTCGCGTGCGCATGGATGAATTGGTTTGCGATGGCGCTTTGCTGTCAACGCCAGCAGGATCGACGGCTTATAACTATTCCGCGCATGGGCCAATCCTGCCGATTGGATCGGATGTTCTAGCCCTGACAGCGATTGCAGCCTTTCGTCCGCGACGCTGGCGGGGCGCGCTGCTGCCCAAAATCGCCCAGGTTCGGTTCGATGTGTTGGACGCGGACAAGCGGCCGGTCATGGCGGATGCGGATTCAAATTCATTTCCGGATATTGATTGGGTCGAAATTCGATCTGAACCGGCGATTCGGCACCGTATCCTGTTCGACCCGGGCCACGGCCTGGAAGAGCGTCTGATTTCGGAACAGTTCACCTAAATGGAAGGTCAGGTACGAATTAATCGCGCTTGTGTGAACCAGTTCACACGAATCCGATTAACATTAAGGTACTGTGAACTTGCCTGGAGAACACGCCATGGTGGAAGTGAGTGGCCATCAACGGCGGTTTCGAAATGAACGTGCAGTTTATGTGCGGGCGAGGGTAGGTGGTGCTACGCTCGTTATCGGATTTCTAGGCATATTTTAGAAAGCGGACCCCGGGTACAAAACCCCGGGGTCAATTTTTTTGGACAACGTTTATTTAGAAGGACGTCCCCATTTTCTTCCACAATGGCAGGCACATTTGCCCCACCCGGTCTTCTATTGCCGCGGCGGCGTCTACGGCCATATCCTCGCGCCATCTGCGGGCTGCGATCTGGATGTTGATCGGCTGCGGCCCATGCGGCAGCTCGGCCAGCCGCGCCGGAACACATGCCGCGGGCAGGCCGATGAAGTTCATCGCATAGGAATAGACCGCACAGCCCAGAACTTCATGCACGCCCTCGGCGCCCTCGGTGTCTCGGTCCGGTTTGAAGAACGGCTGTGGCAGGAATGGTGACAGGACCAGAGGATAGTTTTGCATGAACAGAGACCACTCGCGCGCATAGTGGCTGCGTTTGGCCAGCATTTCGATAAGGTCTGTGCCAACTATGGGTGGGAATTCCTGAAAGTAGACCTCGAATATGTCGCGGATTGTTTTTGATCCCGCAGCCTCGATATCGGCTTTCAACAAGGTCAGAACTTCACCCATCAGGGCGCGGTACCCACCACGACCAGCTTCAAAGATATCGGGTGGTGCGACCTCTTCCACTACATAGCCTGCTTCGATCAATGCATCGCGTGCCGTATCCAGAGCCTTGCCGACTTCGGGATGCAAATCGTATCCAAAGGTCTGCTTGGTGAAGGCGACCTTGATCGGGCCGGTTTGGTCCTCACCCCGCCACGGCATCGGCACGTGAAACGGATCGCGCGGATCGGGCGCGATCAAGCTGGGCATGGACAGGTGCAGGTCCGCTGCGGAGCGCGTGATCAGACCCTGCACCGACATCGATTGTGCCAGTATGCCCCGTTCTGCCGATTGGCTGGGATTCCACGCCGGAACACGACCCAGACCCGGTTTGACGGTGACCGCCCCATTGGCGGCGGCAGGAAATCGCAGGCTGCCCCCTATATCGTTGCCATGGGCCACCGCACCGATCCCAGCCATCACAGCCGCGCCCGCGCCACCAGAAGATCCCCCGGGCGAGATATGACGCCCCCAGGGGTTATACGTGCGGCCATGCAGTTCGTTGTCTGTGTCAGCACGGAATGAAAATTCGGGCGTGTTTGTGCGACCGATGACGATGGCGCCCGCCTTTTGCAGGTTGGAAACAACCGGCGCATCATCCGGGGCGATCACGTCTTTCAGGGCAACGACCCCATTCGAGGTCGCATGTCCTTTTTGATCGACGTTGATCTTGATGGTGACCGGCACACCATGCAGGGGGCCAGGCTGCTCTCCGCCACTGACCGCCTTATCCAGATTTCGCGCACGGTCCAGCGCTTGTGAACTTAGATCTTCAACAACCGCATTCAGCGCAGGATTGACCTGTTGCATCCGGTCGATGGAGGCTTTGACGGCCTCTTCCGCGCTGATTTCCCTGTTGCGCGTCAACGCGGTCAGATCGGTGGCGTTCAGACGCCAGATGTCGGTTTCTGTCATGGGGCCTCACTGTCTTGGTCAGACAGTAGAGGCCCGGTGTCAGGTTGCAAGAGGCGGCAGGCGCGCCGATTTTCTACTGGGCGTAGCCGATGGATTTGAGGGCCTCGGTGATCTCGTCCAGAATCGCCGGATCGTCGATGGTGGCGGGCATCTTGTAGTCCTTGCCATCCGCAATCGAGACCATGGTTCCGCGCAATATCTTGCCCGACCGCGTCTTGGGCAGCCGGTCGACAACCACGGCCAGCTTGAAGGCAGCGACCGGTCCGATCTTTTCGCGAACCAACTTGACGACATCCTGAACGACGTCACCGTGGTCCCGATCACAGCCCGCATTTAGGCACAAGAAGCCAACCGGCATCTGGCCCTTCAGCTGATCCGACACACCGATCACGGCGCATTCGGCAACGTCAGGGTGCGCGGCCAGAACCTCTTCCATGCCGCCGGTGGACAGACGATGGCCCGCGACGTTGATCACGTCATCGGTGCGCGCCATGATGTAGAGGTACCCGTCCTCATCAACCATGCCCGCATCGCCGGTTTCATAATATCCGGGAAAGTGATTCAGGTACGAGCTTTTGAACCGGTCTTCGGCGTTCCACAGCGTTGGCAGAGTGCCGGGGGGCAGGGGCAGCTTTACCGCAATCGCGCCCAGCTCTCCGGGTTTCATCGGGTGGCCACCTTCGTCCAGGATCTGCACATCGTAACCGGGCATCGGCTTGGCAGGTGACCCTAGCTTGGTTGGCAGTTCTTCAATCCCCAGCGGATTGCCCGCGATGGTCCAACCGGTTTCGGTTTGCCACCAATGGTCGATGACCGGAACGTTCAGCGCGTCTTTGGCCCATTCGATCGTGTCGGGATCCGCCCGCTCTCCGGCCAGAAACAGGGCTCGCAGGCAGGAGAGGTCGTATTCAGGGATTAATTCCCCCTTGGGATCTTCACGTTTGACCGCGCGGATTGCGGTGGGAGCAGTGAAGAAACTGCGAACATTATGCTCGGATATCACCCGCCAGAAGGTTCCTGCGTCTGGGGTTCCAACCGGCTTGCCCTCGAACACTATCGTGGTGTTGCCGTGGATCAGCGGCGCGTAGCAGATGTATGAGTGGCCAACGACCCAGCCGACATCCGAGGCCGCCCAGAACACATCGCCGGGGTCTACGTTATAGATGTTCTTCATCGTCCAGTTCAGCGCGACCAGATGACCGGCAGTTGGCCGCACAACCCCTTTGGGCGCTCCGGTCGTGCCCGATGTATACAGGATATAAGCTGGATCATTGCCATCGACAGGAACACATTCCGCAGGCTCAACACCGTACTGGAACCCGTGCCAGTTGAAATCACGCCCCTCGATCAAATGCGCAACCTCTTGTTCGCGCTGGAATATCACGCAGAAATCGGGCTTGTGGCTGGCAAGTTCGATGGCACCGTCAAGCAGCGGTTTATAATGCACCACACGGCCCGGCTCCATCCCGCAAGAAGCGGCGATGATTGCTTTTGGTTTGGCGTCATCAATACGGACCGCCAATTCGTTGCTTGCAAAGCCACCAAACACAACCGAGTGCACCGCACCCAGCCGGGCACAGGCCAACATCGCCTCAAGCGCTTCGGGGATCATCGGCATATAGATGATAACCCTGTCGCCCTTTTCGACACCTTTTGCCCGCAATGCCCCGGCCAAAGTAGCGACCCGATTGCGCAGTTCGACATATGAGATCTCGCGCTTGGTGTGGGTGATTGGGCTGTCATAGATGATGGCCGTCTGTTCACCGCGACCATTCTCGACATGGCGATCAACTGCATTCCAGCAGGTGTTGACCCTGGCATCACAGAACCATTCATAAAGAGGAGCATTGTCGTCAAACAAAGCCTTGCTGGGTGGCCGAACCCAATCAATTCCTTTTGCAGCTTCCATCCAGAATGCCTCTGGATCGGATTTCCAGCTCTGGTAAACGTCCTGATATGCCACTTTGGTCTCCTCCGAAAAATCCCTGCACCGTGTCTAGGGCGGGGTATAGGGGGCAGACAAGCGGTCGAAGTGACGGGGCGTCACTTTATCGCAAAATATTTGCAGATGTATAAGAATTTCCCTGCTAATTTTTGCAAACCTGTCGGCAATTTATGGATTTTGCGCGCCGAATTCACAGTTTTGCAAAACTGCAAATGTTTTGGTGCAAATATGAAGGAATCAGTCCGGGCACCTGTTTCGGTGCCCGGAGGGGATCCGTGACCCTTTACCCGTAATGAGCGACAGGCGTTCCTGCGATCGCCGCCATGTTCAGTAACCCGCGTGCGGTGATCGAGGGGGTCACGATATGTGCCTTGTTGCCCATACCCATCAGGATCGGGCCAACTTCCAGCGCGTTGGCCTTCATCTTCAGGATGTTGCGCACACCGCTGGCGGCATCTGCGTGGGCAAATATCAGGACGTTGGCGACACCTTCTAGACGTGAATGCGGGAAGATGCGCGACCGCAGTTCAGGGTCAAGCGCTACGTCCAGATTCATCTCACCCTCATATGTGAAATCGCGCGGCTCCGAGTCCAGAATCTCCAAAGCGGCCCGCAGGCGCTTGCCCGAGCCTTCGGCCTGATTGCCGAATTGAGATTGCGAACAGAACGCGATTTTTGGCTCCAACCCGAAACGCCGGACATGACGGGCCGCGCCCAGGGTGGTTTCGGCAAGCTCTGCAGGCGTTGGTAATTGCCTCACATGTGTATCGGCGATGAACAAGGGGCCGTCTTCAAGAACCATCAGAGACAAAGCGCCATGTGCGCGCAGGTCGCCATTGGCCAACACCTGTTCGACATAGCTTAGGTGCCAGCGGTATTCGCCAAAGGTTCCGCAGATCAGGCTGTCGGCCTCGCCACGCTGGACCATGATCGCCCCAATGGCTGTGCTGTTGGTGCGCATGATGGCCTTGGCCAGATCAGGGGTGACACCGCGGCGCTGCATGATCTGGTGATATGAGGTCCAGTAATCATAGTAGCGATTGTCATGTTCCGGGTTCACGATCTGAAAATCCTCGCCGGGACGCACGGTCAGGCCCAGGCGCTCGCATCGCGCTTCGATGACTTCGGGACGTCCGATCAGGATCGGTGTTTCCGTGGTTTCTTCCAGAATGGCCTGAGCGGCGCGCAGCACACGTTCGTCCTCGCCCTCGGCAAATACTATTCGGCGCGACGCAGCTGCTGCGGCCTCGAAAACCGGGCGCATGATCAGGGCGGATTTGAAAACCGTCTGGTTCAGGCGCTCTTTATAGGCCTCCATATCTGGAATCGGACGCCTGGCAACGCCACTGTCCATAGCCGCCCGGGCCACTGACGAGGACACAACAGCGACGAGGCGCGGGTCAAAAGGTTTTGGGATCAGATAGTCAGGTCCGAAGGTCAGTTGCTCGCCCTTATAGGCGGCGGCGGCTTCTGCACTGGTCGTTGCCCGGGCCATATCAGCGATACCGTCTACGCAGGCGATCTGCATAGCGTCGTTAATTTCGGTCGCACCAACATCCAGGGCGCCCCGGAAGATGAAAGGAAAGCACAGAACGTTGTTCACCTGATTGGGAAAATCACTGCGACCGGTTGCGATGATCGCATCGGGGGCCACTTCGCGAGCTGCGTCCGGCAGAATCTCGGGCGTCGGGTTAGCCAGCGCGAAGATGATTGGTCTGTTGGCCATTTTCGCGACCATTTCGGGTTTCAGGACATTCGGTCCGCTAAGCCCCAGAAACAGATCGGCATCCCCGATCACGTCATCCAGCGTGCGCAGATCAGTCTTTTGCGCAAATTGGCTCTTGTGCGGGTTCATGTCCTCGGCTCGCCCTTCATAGACAAGCCCGTGAATGTCACACAGCCAGATGTTTTCGCGTTTCACACCCAGCTTCACCAGCATGTTCAGGCAGGCGATCCCAGCCGCGCCTCCGCCGGTCGAGACGATTTTGATATCCTCGAACTTTTTCCCGGCAACGTACAGCGCGTTCTTGGCAGCGGCGCCCACGACGATTGCGGTGCCGTGCTGGTCATCGTGAAAAACGGGGATGTTCATCCGCTCGCGGCACAGTTTTTCGACAATAAAACAATCGGGGGCTTTGATGTCCTCAAGATTGATTGCCCCGAACGTGGGTTCCAGCGCGCAAACGATATCGGCCAGCTTTTCGGGGTCGGATTGGTCAACCTCGATGTCGAAACAGTCGATCCCTGCGAATTTCTTGAACAGAACCGCTTTGCCTTCCATCACCGGCTTAGAAGCCAGAGCGCCTATATTGCCCAGGCCCAGCACTGCTGTTCCGTTCGAGACCACGCCAACAAGATTGCCCCGCGCAGTGTAAAGCTCGGCGTTGGATGGGTCGGCCTTGATTTCCAGGCTGGCCTCGGCGACGCCGGGCGAGTAGGCGCGCGCCAGATCCCGACCGTTGGCCATGGGTTTCGTAGCCCTGATTTCGAGCTTTCCAGGCTTTGGGTGAGCGTGATAATCAAGCGCGGCCTGTCGCAGGTTGGGAGTGTCAGACATAGGCAATTCATCTCCGTTCCGAATTTGGTTGAAGGGTTAAACTATTTCTGGCGCCTTGGCTACGTGACGTCACTTCATAAATGGATTTTTGCCAAACACGGCCGTAGGTTGAATTATGTTCTAATATGGTTACGGTCGCGCATCTTCATATTCGGCACCGCTTCCACAGGAGATCGAAGGCCCAAGATGACCCCGGAAAAACAATCTCAGTCGATACCCGTCACAACCGATACCAAGCGGTCCTTTGGGCTGGACCAGCCGCTGTTTCGTGCAGCGATTGGAGTTGCGTTGCTGATCTTGGTGGTCCTCTGTATCTGGCCGGTGCAGGCGATGTCCCTCAGCCATGAGGGTGGCCCGTTCGAATCCATTTCGGCCGCGGCGCTTGTTCTGGCCGGGGGCATTGCGCTTTTCCGGTATCGCGGGATTTCCCGTCTCTATATCGGTCTCGTCTGTTTGCTGCTGGCAGAGCGCGAACTTGCTGCGGATATCTATGCCGTAGATAGCTTGCCATATGGGATTCTGAATGGGCTGGACACGCTGCTCGATATGAACGCGGTTCGCGTCATCCTGGCTGTTTTGGTTCTGGGCGGCTTGCTCTGGCACGGGGTGCCAAACGGGTGGCGTGCGTTCAAGCATCGGGTCCCGTTTCTAATGGTGTTCTTTCTGGCCGGTATGTGTGCGGTGGTTGCGCAGGGGTTGGAAGAAGTCAGTGGCGCACTGAAAGACGACCTGTCGGACCAGATGATCATGCGTTTGTTTGTGTTGGAAGAAACGCTTGAGATGTTCTTTTCGATTGGCATTTTGGCTTCTGTTCTGATCGGATGGCCCAAAGCCACGACCGAAGAGAACTTGAATGACCAGCAATCAGACCAAAGCTGAGATTCGTCTGCCGACGCAGGAATTACGTGACGACATCCCGTTTTTTACCAAGGTACTGGGGATGCGGATGGATATGATCTATCCGGCTGATGACCCTCGGGTCGCCGTGTTCTCGGGGCATGGATTGCGATTACGGATCGAACAGGATGCACCCGAGGCGCCCGGAATGTTGCGCATTCTGACCGAAAATCCGGATCAGTTTGCGGCTGGCCAGCGCAGTTTGGTCGCGCCGAACGGGACGCGTGTCGAAATTGATGAACTGAACCCGCCGATGGTGATGCCGGATACCGTGCATTCCTTTGTCGTGCGCAGACTCAAGGATCAGGCCCCGTGGGTCATCGGGCGCGCCGGAATGCATTATCGCGATCTGGTACCCGATCGCTTGGGCGGGTCGATCATTGCCAGCCATATCCGCATTCCCGATGGCGGTCCGGTTCCGGACATGGTGCATTTCCACAAGGTCGGGTTTCAGTTGATTTTCTGCATCCATGGCTGGGTCGATGTGGTTTACGAGGATCAGGGCGACAAGATGCGCCTGACCGCCGGCGATTGCTTTATTCAGCCGCCCGAAATCCGCCATCGTGTGTTGGAAGCATCGGACAATGTGCAGGTGATCGAAATTGGTGTTCCCGCCGAACATGTCACCGAAATCGACCACGAAATGCAGTTGCCAACCCCGCAATTCCGCCCGGATCGCGAATGGCAGGGCCAGCGCTTTGTCTACAACCGGGCCGAGGGGGCAGAATGGGGGCCGTTCCGTTTGCCGGGCTACATCTGTCGCGACACCACGATTGCCCAGAACACGATGGGTGTCGCAGGCGTTCAGGTGGTGCGTCGGGGGCAGGGTGACACCGCCTGGGCTAAACATGATACCGATATTCATTTCACCTTCGTTATGAACGGTGAGCTTACGCTTGAAGGCGAGGGGCGCGACCCGTATCGGCTGGAACAAGGTGATGCCTTTGTCATTCCACCGGGCATGCGGACACGCCTGTCTGATCCGACCGATGATGTTGAACTGCTTGAGGTCACGCTGCCTGGCGTGTTCAATACGGTTCTGGATTAAGCATTTTGGCTCAGGAATTCTGCGCTCGGGGCTTCAATTCCCCGGGGGCTTTCATTTAGGGTATGACTTTCTGACCAGATGATCAAAAAATGGGGAATCGCCATGAGCTTGAAAGACGCAGCCTTGTCCGTGCGGGAAAACGCCTATGCGCCTTATTCCAATTTCAAGGTCGGCGCGGCGATCCGGTCCCTGTCGGGGCAGATCTACTCCGGTTGCAATGTGGAAAACGTGGCCTATCCCGAAGGCACTTGCGCCGAGGCCGGAGCCATTGCCGCCATGGTCGCTGCTGGCGAGCAGGAACTGACCGAGGTTTACGTGGTCGCGTCGTCTCCTCAGCCAGTACCGCCGTGCGGGGGGTGCCGCCAGAAACTGGCCGAGTTCGGCAAGCGTGACGTCAAGGTGGTATTGGCCAGCTTGGACGGGGCGGAGTTGAAAACCACTATCGGGGATCTGCTGCCAGGCGCATTTGACGCCTCGCATATGGAGGTTGTCTGACCCCATGGACGCCCGCTCGATCATCGCAAAGTTGCGCCGCAAGGATATACCCTCCGCCGAGGAACTGCACTGGTTTGCCCAGGGGCTTGCCGATGGTGGGGTCAGTGACGCGCAGGCAGGGGCCTTTGCGATGGCGGTTTGCATGGGTGGGTTGGGTGCGCAGGGCCGTGCCGATCTGACCATTGCGATGCGCGACAGCGGCGATGTCCTGAACTGGGATGTGGAAGGTCCGGTAATCGATAAACACTCGACCGGGGGTGTGGGCGACAGCGTCAGCCTGGTACTGGCCCCCGCACTGGCCGAGCTTGGGGCCTATGTGCCAATGATTTCTGGCCGGGGACTGGGACATACGGGCGGCACGTTGGACAAACTTGAATCCATCCCCGGTGTGACCACCCAGATCAGCCAGGACCGGCTGGTGCAGGTGCTGAACGAAACGGGGGCAGCCATTGTCGGCACCACCGGGCAAATCGCGCCAGCGGACAAACGGCTTTACGCCATTCGGGATGTCACGGCGACAGTAGAAAGCCTCGACCTGATCACCGCGTCGATCCTGTCGAAAAAGCTTGCAGCCAGCCCGGATGCACTGGTGCTGGACGTTAAGGTTGGCAGTGGGGCCTTTATGAAAACCCTTGATGACGCGCACAATCTGGCACAGGCGCTGACTGAAACCGCCAACGCTGCAGGGTGTCGGACCTCAGCAGTCATAACCGATATGAACCAGCCGCTTGCCTCTGCGCTGGGCAATGCACTTGAGGTGGATGAGGTCATGAAGGTATTGACCCAAGCGCCAGACGCGCCGTTGGCTGTGATCTCTGCCGAACTGGGTGGGGTTCTGTTGGCTGACGCCGGTATGTTTGCCACTTCAGAAGAAGGCCGGGACAAAATCGCCAAGGTCATCCGCGATGGCCGTGCCGCAGAACGGTTTGGCCGCATGATGGCCGCAGTTGGGGCACCCATTCACTTTGTCGACGATTGGTCGCGCTATTTACCCGAAGCCAGCGTGATCCTGGAAGTGCCCGCTCCCGCTGCGGGCTATGTAACCACGATAGACGGAGAGGCGCTGGGCCTTGCGGTTGTCGAATTGGGTGGCGGACGTCAGGTTGAAAGCGATGTGATCGACCCTGCGGTCGGGCTGTCAGATCTGGTGCGACTGGGCGACCGGGTCGAAAAAGGCGTTCCATTGGCTGTCGTCCATGCCGCCCGCGAGGATGCCGCGCGACGTGCGGCTGATGCTGTTCAAAAGGCGATCACGCTTGGAACGGGTAAACCAGTGGTGCCATCCCTTGTCCACGAGAGGATCACGCCATGAGCCGCGCCTTCCTTGTGGTGATGGATTCTGTGGGTATCGGCGGCGCGCCCGATGCTGATCAGTTCTTTAATGGCGACATGCCGGATACTGGGGCAAACACTCTGGCCCATATCGCGCAGGCTTGTGCACAAGGTCAGGCGGAAGAGGGGCGATCCGGGCCTTTGCATCTACCGCATTTGGATGCGCTGGGGTTGGGTGCTGCGGCACGGCTGGCCTCGGGTGCGGAAACGCCGGGTTTGCTGGCCCAGCCGACAGGTCTGTGGGGCTGCGCCTGTGAGGATTCTCCGGGCAAGGACACGCCATCGGGGCATTGGGAGCTAGCAGGGCTGCCTGTGCCATGGGACTGGCATTACTTTCCAAATACAACACCATCATTTCCGGTTGATCTGAGCAAGGCCGCAGCAGAGGCCGCCGGAACCGAAGGGATTTTGGGGGATTGCCACGCCTCGGGCACCACGATCATCGCCGAATTGGGGGCCGAGCATATGCGAACCGGTTGGCCGATCTGCTATACCTCAGCCGACAGTGTCTTTCAGATCGCCGCGCATGAAGAAAGCTTCGGCCTAGACCGTCTGCTTGACCTCTGCCGCACGCTGGCCCCACGTTTGCACCAGATGAAAGTGGGGCGTGTGATCGCACGGCCCTTTGTCGGCTCGCCCGAACAGGGGTTCACCCGCACGACCAACCGCAAGGACTTTGCCATCGTGCCGCCCGCTCCGGTGCTGACGAACTGGTGTCAGGATGCGGGCCGCCGTGTTCATGCAGTGGGCAAGATCGGCGATATCTTTTCCATGCAGGGAATCGACACACTGCGCAAAGGGTCGGATGCTGATTTGATGGGTCATCTGTCCGATCAGGTCGATGAGGCCGAAGAGGGCAGCCTGACATTCGCGAATTTTGTCGAGTTCGACAGTCTCTATGGCCATCGGCGCGACATCAGCGGCTATGCCCGCGCGCTAGAATGGTTTGACCAAGAGATAGGTGCAATTCTGACCCGGTTGCGCCCCGATGACCTGATGTTGTTGACCGCTGATCACGGCAACGACCCAACCTGGATCGGCACCGACCACACGCGTGAGCAAGTACCTGTCCTGATTGCAGGGCAGGGTGCGGGGCAGATCGGTCAAGTCAAATTCGCCGACATTGCCGCCAGTATCGCGCATCACCTGAATATCCCGGCTCAAGGGCCGGGGCGGAGCTTTCTATGACTGTCGCTGACCTACCCAAGATCGAACTGCACTTGCATCACGAAGGTGCCGCGCCGCCTGCCTTCATCCGTCAGCTGGCGCATGAAAAGCGCGTCGACCTGAGCGGGATTTTCAAACATGACGGGTCTTATGATTTCCGGGATTTCGCCCATTTCCTCAGCGTATATGAGGCCGCCTGTGAGGTGCTGAAATCGCCCGAGGATTTCCGCCGTCTGACGTTGGCTATTCTTGAAGAAAGCGCGGCGAACGGGGTAGTTTATTCGGAAAGCTTTCTGAGCCCCGATTTCTGTGGCGGTGGCGATTTGGTGGCCTGGCGCGACTATCTAAGTGCCATTCAGGATGCCGCTGATGAAGCCGAGCGGAAGTACGATATCACTCTGCGCGGCGTGGTGACCTGTGTCCGGCATTTCGGACCCGAACAGGCCAAGCTCAGTGCATATTGTGCTGCTGAAACTGCGGGCGACTGGATTACCGGGTTCGGTATGGGGGGCAATGAATCCATGGGGGTTCAGGGCGACTATAAGTGGGCGTTTGACTGCGCGCGCGAGGCCGGACTGCGCCTGACCACCCATGCCGGAGAGTTCGGCGGGCCGGATAGTGTCCGCGATGCGATCCGTGATCTGGGAGTTGAACGCATCGGCCATGGCGTGCGTGCGATCGAAGATCCCGACCTTGTGCATGAGATCGTTGATCGTGGTGTGACGCTCGAGGTTTGCCCGGGCTCGAACGTGGTTCTGGGCCTGTTTCCCGACTTTGCCAGCCATCCGATTTCCAAGTTGCGCGAGGCAGGTGTCAAGGTCACCGTGTCCACCGACGATCCGCCGTTTTTCCACACCACAATGCGGCGTGAATATGAGATGTTGGCCAAAGCTTTCGGTTGGGAGGCCGAGGATTTTGCCGCCCTGAATGAAACCGCCCTGAATGCGGCTTTTTGCGATGAAGCGACCCGTGCGCGGGTCAAGAAAAGACTGGAGATATCATGAGCGAACACCTGACCGTCGTCGACCACCCGTTGGTGCAGCATAAATTGACGCTCATGCGGGACAAGGTCACTTCGACCGCCGAATTCCGTCAGTTGCTGCGTGAGATCACCTTGCTTCTGGCCTATGAAATCACGCGGGAAATGCCATTGACCACGCGCCATATCGAAACCCCGATGGAAGAGATGGACGCCCCCATCCTGGCAGGTAAGAAACTGGCGTTGGTCTCTATCTTGCGCGCCGGTAACGGAATGCTGGACGGCGTTTTGGAACTGATCCCCTCGGCCCGTGTTGGCTTTGTTGGCCTGTACCGCGATGAAGAGACTTTGAAGCCCGTCCAATATTACTTCAAAGCGCCCGAGGGGCTGAAGGACCGTTTGGTCATTGCTGTCGACCCGATGCTGGCAACCGGCAACAGCTCGGCCGCTGCGATTGATTTGCTGAAAGAGGCTGGCGCGACGGATATCCGTTTCCTCTGCCTGTTGGCCGCCCCCGAAGGTGTTGCCCGCATGAAAGAGGCGCACCCGGATGTTCACATCGTCACCGCCGCACTGGACCGTGAGCTGAACTCAAAAGGCTATATCATGCCAGGTCTGGGCGATGCGGGTGACAGGATGTTCGGGACCAAGTAAGCGGGCTTATCCGCCGCAGATATTCTGCAGCCGGACCCATTCGCGATCTGGCAGTATCTGTTGCAGAGGCTGGCCCGCCATCGGGTCGGCCTCGATCAGGCCCAGCACGGTTTCACCTGTGACGTCCGTCGCATAGGCAAAGGGGACCGAGGGCAAAGCTGCCTCGGCAAAAATTTCCAGCAGGTTCTCGTCTGGTACAGCCGGACGGGGTTCTGATAGAACTTCTTCGGTATAACTGTCGACAATCTGAGGTGTCAGCTCACCGGTTGTCAGCAGGCGGAACGCAGATCTGATGCCGGTCCGGTCCAGCAGATCATCCAGTGGGTCCTGTGCCTGCACACGTGCACGTTCCGCAAGGATGTACCCGGCCACGACCGAGGGGTCCTCGTGATCTTCGACCAGAGATCGGTTCAACAGGACAACTCCACCCGGCAGGGTCAGGCTGGTCTGTACTCCGGCTGGTAGGATAACGATTGCGCGCACGCCCGTTCTTGCAGCCAGATGATCCAGTGCTTCCTGAGTGCCCTCGGACACGCAGGCGCGGCCTGACACTCTTTCGATGCGCCTCAGGATCGTGTCGCCGATGTCGATACGTTTGATTTCGGGAACGACGGATACGACATGGTTTTGTAACGCTGACGGTAACCACAACAGCATGAGCGCGGCCACAGCAGCCACAACCCCGGCCACGCTGAACCACCGCAAACGCCCGGGGTGGGGGCGTGACCGGTCGATGGCACGCTGCAGACGGTCAATGGCTTCGATCATCGTGGTTTCGGATTGGGCCAGTTCCAACGTCTCTTGCGGGTCGCCATCCGGGTGGTAAATTGCAGGGAAAACACCGGGGTTCTGGCGCTCTAACGCGGCCAGCGACCAATGCGTCAGTGCCCGGTCGTTGAAATCCGATATCGTCAGCGTCGCTTCGCCAATCGACACAACAACCTCGCGCCGCTGAACATCGGGCGAGGGGCGCCACAGACCGGTGGCTTCGATCCGCTGGAACTGTTTCAGTGCCGTCATCGGGGTGATGTCTGCTCGTTCTTAATTGGAGCCAGCTTAACACGCTAAATTCAACCGGCGCAAACCTGTTGCGCGATGTTCAGGAAATGTGCTGGATACCTAGACGAGCGGAATATTCTGTTACCGCTCTCCATCATGCCGCGGGGAAAATGATGCAGGCGGACACCCAGACTTCACCGGTTTTGGCCTCGGTGCTGATGGTCAGTGCTATGGCAATCATCGGCGTGATTGATAATGTGGTCATCTTGGTGGCCGAAACGATCGGTCTGTGGCAGTTCCATTTCAGCCGGGCACTGCTCATGCTACCGCTGATAATGGGCCTGTCACTGCTTGGGCTGGGCCGCTTGCGCCCGATTAGGCTTGGCCCCGTGATCCTGCGTAGTGTTCTCATCACATTGGCCATGTTGTTCTATTTTGCCTCGCTTGCGCTGATGCCGATTGCTCAGGCGTTGGCGGGTTTGTTCACGTCGCCGATCTTTGTGCTGTTGATTACAACCGTCGCCATGAAGCAACGGATAGGCCCATGGCGTATTCTGGCCGTTGCAGTAGGGTTTGCTGGGATTTTGTGCGTGTTGCAGCCGAATCCCGGCGAGTTTGATGCAAAAACGCTGTTGCCGGTCGCCGGAGGGCTGTTCTACGCGTTCAGTTCAGTCATCACCCGAAGCCACTGCGCGCAGGAAAGCACAACGGCATTGCTGGCGGCTATGGTGACAACCTTGGGAGTGGCCGGAGCGGTAGGGCTGATCGTGTTATCCTTGTTTCCGGGGGTTCCGGTCGCTGGGCCGGAGGGCTTCGTCACCCGTGGCTGGGTCTGGCAAATGGGACCGGCAATTCCTTGGATTATAGTTCAGGCAATAGGGTCGACGATTGCGGTATTCATGCTGATCAAATCCTATCAGATCGGTGAGACCTCTTATGTGGCGGTGTTTGAATACTCGGTGATGATATTTGGACCCTTGTTCGCCTGGAGGGTCTTTGGGCAGAATATCGGTGTTCTGCAGATCCTCGGCATATGCCTGATCGCAACGGCCGGAGTTCTGCTGGCCTGGCGGTCCACGCGTTCCGCCGCTACAGAGTCCGCATCGTGATCATTTCGCGCGGTCGCTCTTATATCTTCGTCCACATTCCCAAAACTGGAGGGACATCTTTGTCGCTGGCTTTGGAACAGCGCGCGATGAAGGATGATATTTTGCTGGGAGATACGCCCAAGGCAAAGAAACGCAATAGGCGGATCAAACAGCTATCGGCACGTGGCCGCCTTTGGAAACATTCAACCCTCGCCGATATCGAAGGTGTTCTTTCACCGGATGAGTTGTCGGGGATGACAGTCTTTACCCTGGTCCGAAATCCCTGGGATCGGCTTGTCAGCTATTATCACTGGCTCAAGGTGCAAGGCTTTGATCACCCCGCAATCGCGCTGGCCCGCGCCCATTCGTTTGAAGGATTTGTCTGCCACCCTGCGACGCAACAATCGCTCCGTCAGCATCCGGCGCGGCACTACGTGACGCGAGCCGATGGTATCGAGCAGTGCCAGTATTTCATCAGACTCGAAGCGTTTGATCAGGACGCAGAGCCTCTGTTTGACCACCTGGGGTTCCGGATCACGCTGCCGCATCTGAATCGTTCAGAGCGGGCGAAAGATTACCGAAGCTATTATTCAGCCGCATCACAAGAGGCCGTCGCCGAGGCATGCGCTGAAGATATAGACAGATTCGGATACTCTTTTGATTAGATGACAGAAATATAGTTTCCCTGCCGGACTTAATACCGGGCGATTACAGATCGTTGTTCCGTTTTTAGCGTTATCCAACGGGGTTTGGGACCCAAATCAGGCTCAAATGTGTCAAAATTTGGACGCGTGATCGGTTTGGATGCTAATGAATATCTATTGTTTTTGGTGCCAGCAGGGGGGGGAGGCACGTGTTTGAAGTAGTGAGTGACATGGGTATTTCAGATGTTCCGGAAAGCCGGACACAATTCGAAACCAGAGTAGAACTGAACGCGCGCCGTGGCGGCTTGATCCACGGGACCAGGGTTGCAACTGTCGACGGCTGGACGCCGATTGAAGACATTCAGCCTGGTGATCTGATCCGGACAGTCGAGAACGGCTTTAAGGCAGTAAGGCGCATTTCTGTCGATACGATTTCGGTTCCTACCGAAGAAAGTCGGATCGAGTATTTGCCAGTCCGCGTACCCCCAAGTGCCGTCGACAGCCCAGGTACGATTTGGATCATGCCTGAACAGGGTATAGCATTGGAGCATGGCACCGCAGATCTGACTGTTGTGGCAGCACGAAAGTTGAGCGGTTTGTTCCGCATCAAGTCGGACGTCCCGGCATCATCATTCGATGTCAGCGCACTGTTCTTTGACGAGGATGAAGTGGTCTATATGGAAGGCGGCATGCGCGCCTTCTGCCCGTCAGGGCGTTTCGGCGGCCACTGCGGCACAAGTGCGGGCTATCAAATTGCCGAAAGCGAAACAGCGGCGGAATTGGTCGAAGATATACGAACCGAGGGCCGCGTGGCAGCCCTTGCCAACCCGTTGGGTGCGCTGCCTGCACCCATCTCGCTGGAACAAGTTGTCCCTTTGAGACCCAGCAGGGGCGCGCGTCGCCCGGGTCGTCCGGGCCGACCTCTCCCAGTGATCTGAACGGCAGACCAACCAAACACGACAAGCAGGGTGCTGGCGTAAGGTCTCTTACGCCAGCACCAACTGTTTAGGCAGCCTTGGCTTCGGGGTTGAAACGCCCGTAGAAGCTTTGGCCTTTATCTGCCATCTCACGCAGCAGCGGCGGGCAGGTAAACCGTTCCCCATATTGTGCGGTCAACTGATCGCAGCGCTCGGCCGCATAAGGGGTGCCGATGATGTCCAGCCAGCTCAGTGGGCCACCTGACCAAGGTGCAAAGCCCCAGCCCAAGATTGCGCCGACGTCACCCTCGCGGATGTCTTCCAGAACGCCTTCTTCCAATGCGCGGACGGCCTCCAGAACCTGAGCGAACATCAGGCGTTCCTGCACTTCGATCAGGTCGGGCTGATCCTCTGCCAGCGGATACTTGTCCTGCAGACCCTTCCAATATTCGACGCGCTTGCCTTTTTCGTCATAGTCGAAGAAGCCCGCGTTTGCCTTGCGGCCCAGGCGGCCCTGTTCTTCCATCCAGAAGATCAGATCATCGGACGGGCTTTCAGGATATTCGTTGCCCATCGCGGCCTTGGTCGCGCGTGCGATCTTGGCACCCAGATCAATCGAGGTCTCATCAGTCAGCTGGATCGGCCCGACAGGGAAGCCCAACTGGCGTGCCGCGTTGTCGATCAGAACCGGGCTGACGCCTTCGGTCACCATCCGGGCACCTTCATTGATGTAGGGAATGATGCAGCGGTTGGCGTAGAAGAAGCGGGCATCGTTGACCACGATCGGCGTCTTGCGGATCTGGCGCACATAGTCCAGCGCCTTGGCCACTGCGCGATCACCGGTTTCCTTGCCTTTGATGATCTCGACCAAGAACATCTTCTCGACGGGCGAGAAGAAGTGGATGCCGATGAACTGATCCGCACGCACCGAAGCTTTGGCCAGGTCGCTGATCGGCAGGGTCGAGGTGTTCGAGGCAAAGATGCAGTCCTCGGGAATGATCGCCTCGACCTTTTTGGTCATCTCGGCCTTGACGCCCATGTCTTCGAAGACGGCTTCGATGATCAGGTCACAGCCCTTCAGATGATCAAGGTCAGGGGTCGCGGTGATGCGGCCCAGCATGGCCTCTTTCTTTTCAGCCGTAACCTTGCCGCGCTTCATACCTTTGTCCAGGTACGTCTCGGTATAGGCTTTGCCTTTGTCTGCTGCTTCCTGATCGCGGTCGACCAGAACAACTTCCATACCGGCCTGCGCCGATACAAGTGCGATACCCGCACCCATCATGCCAGCGCCCAGAACACCGATCTTCTTGACTGACTGATCCGGTACGCCCGCAGGACGCACGGCGCCTTTTTCCAAGGCTTCCTTGTTCAGGAACAGTGATCGGATCATGGCACCCGAAGACGGGTTCATCAGAACGGAGGTGAACCAACGGGCTTCGATCTTCAGCGCGGTGTCGAAATCAACCAGCGCACCTTCGTAAACAGCGCTTAGCAACGCCTTGGCGGCAGGGAACGCACCCTGGGTTTTGCTATTCACCATAGCCGAGGCGCCGACGAAATTCATGAAACCGGCAGGGTGGTAAGGCGCACCACCGGGCATTTTGTAACCCTTGGCATCCCAAGGCTTCACAATGTCCGCATCTTTGGCGTTCAGCACCCAATCTTTTGCCGCGGCAACTGGATCCTCTGCGATCTCATCGATGTAGCCTGCACTTTTCGCCTTTTTGACGTCCAGCATCTTGCCTTCCAGCAACAGCGGAGCGGCTGCAATCGCACCGACCTTGCGGACCATACGGGTGGTGCCACCAGCGCCGGGGAAGATGCCAACCATGATTTCAGGCAGGCCGTATTTCGCCTTTGGATTCTCGGCTGCAAAGATGCGATGCGTCGACAGCGGTAGTTCCATGCCAATGCCTGCGGCTGTACCGGGCAGGGCGGTTGCAATCGGCTTGCCGCCTTTCTTGGTCTTGGGGTCCATGCCCGCCAGCTCGATCTTGCGCAGCACGCCGTGCATATTCATGGTGCCTTCGAACAGGCCCTTGGCGGGGTTGTCGCCCGCCTGTTCTTTCATCACCGCAAGCAGGTTCAGGTCCATGCCACCGGCGAACGAACCTTCTTTCCCGCTGGTGATAACGATGCCTTTGATCTCGTCATCGGCAAGTGCCTGATCGATGCAATCGCTCAACTGTGCGAAGCCGTCAAAAGACATCACGTTCATGGACTTTCCTAGGACGTCCCAGGTGATAATGGCGACGCCGTCCGCGTCTTTGCTCAGAGTGAAATCAGTCATTGTCATCTCCAATCTGGTCAGCCGTTAGCGGGCTGCCATCTTTCCGGGTGAAGGAGAATCCGTTCTCATCATCCTTCACCATCATGTCTAAGTCGCTGTAATAGCCGGTCTCGTTCGGGGTCCGTGTGCCCACCACCAGAAAGGTTGCAGGCGCATCGGTGTTGTTCACAAGGTGATGGCCGTTGGCTTCACCTGCGGGCCATGCGGCGCAATCGCCGGGCTGCATTTCATGCTCGCCATCGTCGTCGATCAGCGTACAGGTGCCGCTTAGCACGATTGCAAACTCGTCCTGCTCCATATGGTAATGGCGCAGCGAGGACATGCCCTGCGGTTCCAGCCGCACGATGTTCACACCGTACTGGGTTAGCCCGCCCGCATCCCCGAGGCGCTGAACAAAACGGCCTGCGGTCGCCTCGGCCAGCTTGCCGGGATAGGCCGAGCCGCCCTGAAACGGAATCTGAGAGAGATCCAGCTTTGGCATCAGACGCGCTCGATGATCGTTGCTGCACCCATGCCGGATGCGATGCAAAGCGTGGCCAGCCCGGTTTCCTTGTCCTGACGTTCAAGCTCATCCAGCAGGGTGCCGATGATCATCGCGCCGGTCGCGCCCAGCGGGTGGCCCATTGCGATCGAGCCGCCATTGACGTTGACCAAAGCCGGATCGACATCGAATGCCTGCTGGAAGCGCAGAACAACCGAGGCAAAGGCTTCGTTCACTTCGAACAGGTCGAGATCGCTGATTTTCATGCCGTTGTCGGCGAGGATTTTCTCGGTCACCGGAACCGGACCGGTCAGCATAATGGTGGGGTCGGTGCCGATCTTGGCCGTGGCCTTGATGCGTGCGCGCGGCTTCAGGCCGTATTTCTCGCCGAATTCCTTGTTGCCGATCAGAACTGCCGCCGCACCATCCACGATGCCCGAGCTGTTACCCGCGTGGTGGATATGATTGATCTTTTCCAGATGCGGGTACTTCAGCTTTGCGACGTTGTCGAAGCCGGGCATCTGCTCACCCATCATCTGGAAGGCGGGGTTCAAGCCACCCAGGCTTTGCATGTCCGTGCCGGGGCGCATGTATTCATCATGGTCCAGAATGGTCAGGCCGTTCTGATCCTTAACGGTGATGACCGATTTAGAGAACCGGTTGTCGTCCCACGCAGCTTTTGCACGGCGCTGCGATTCCATCGCCAGCGCATCAGCCTGATCGCGTGTGAACCCGTATTCGGTCGCAATGATATCAGCCGAGATACCCTGCGGAACGAAATAGGTGTTCATCGCCAGTGAAGGGTCAGCAGCAATCGCAGCGCCATCGCTGCCCATCGGAACACGGCCCATCATCTCGACCCCACCTGCGATATAGGCGTCGCCTGCGCCGCCTTTGACCTGGTTGGCCGCCAGGTTCACAGCTTCCATGCCCGAGGCGCAGAACCGGTTGATCGCCAGCCCGGGGATCGATTCATCCAGATCAGAACCCAGCACTGCGGTTCGTGCCAGACAGCCGCCCTGTTCCATAACCTGGGTTACGTTGCCCCAGATGACGTCCTCTACGGCGTGGCCCTCTAGATTGTTCCGCTCTTTTACGGCGTTCAATGTCAGCGAGGACAGGCGCGCCGAAGTCAGCTCGTGCAGGCTACCATCCTTGCGGCCTTTGCCGCGCGGAGTACGCAGGGCGTCATAGATATATGCGTCGGTCATAGTTTTCTCCTTAAGCTCGATCCGGCACAGAGCCGGGCATCAGGTCGTAGGGGTGTTTCCAGCCAGGCTGCTGGGACAAGCGTGTCAGCCAGGCGTCGATATTTGGCCATTCGGTGCGGTCAAAGCCGAAGGGTTCAGGATAGTAGAGATAGCCACAGCAGCTGAGATCAGCATTGGTTACACCGTCCCCAACGATCCAGTCGCGACCGTTCAGATGTGCATCCAGGACTTGATACGCAGCCTTCAGGCGACCCTGGTTGAATGCGATCACATCTGGGTTGCGATGTTCTTCCGGCAGAAAGTTGATCAAAAAACGGGTCAGGCCTGCCATCGAGCTGAGTTTGTGATTGTCCCACAGCACCCAGCGCAGTACCTCGTATTTCTCTTCCTGCGACTTTCCTCCGAACATACCTGTCTTTTCAGTTATATAAGTCTGAATGGCCCCGGACTGACTGGTGCGAAAGTCGCCATCAATCATGACGGGCGCTTCACCCATTTCGTTGACAGTGGCACGAAATTCGGGAGTGCGTGTCACTCCTTTGAAGAAGTCGACTTCGACGGCTTCCCATTCTAACCCTGATAACTCCAGAGCCAGCGCCGCCTTGTACGAGTTTCCGCTGACGCCGAAACAATGCAGTTTGATGGTCATCATTTGCCTCCCTTGGCACATGAGTCAGTGCGATGTGCTGTATCATGTAGCCCGCCCTTTTTTGGGCGGGTCTGTTTTCTTATCGTTTGCGTTCTTCAAGTTCGGAATTGAAGATACGCAAACGGTGCGTCAGGCTCTCTTCGTCGATGACACTGTTGAAGTTCTCGAACAGGAATGACAGTGCCTCACCTTCGTCCAGACCAGCCTCGCGCGCGAACCCTCTGAGTTTGCGATAGCCGTCTTCGGTCATGGCGACCGGGAAACGGCGTGTTAGGCGAAATCGTTTTGGCATATCGAGCCTTTCGAATGGCCGGCCCCAAGATGGTCTGGGGCCGGTCAGAGATCAGAAGCTTGCCGCGTCCAGGCCCATGACAGTATCCGCACCGCTCTGGATGCGTGTCAGATGAAGACCGGTGGCTGGCAAGCGACGCGCCATGTAGAACTGGCCGGTGGTAATCTTTGTCTCGTAGAACTCGGTGTCCGAAGTCCCGGCTTCAAGTGCGGCATAAGAGGCTTTTGCCATCTGTGCCCACATCAGGCCCAGGCAGACATGACCGAACATGTGCATGAAGTCATTCGACCCCGCCAGCGCATGGTTGGGGTTCTTGGTGCCGCTTTGCATAAAGTACATGGCAGCGGCCTGCAGATCCTTGGAGGCCGCTTTCAGCGGTTCGATAAACGCCGTATCATAGGCTTCGTTCTGACCTGCGTTTTCCTTGCAGAAGTTTTTGACCATTTCGAAAAACGCCATGACGTGTTTGCCGCCATCTTGGGCAAGTTTACGGCCCACAAGGTCAAGCGCCTGAACGCCGTTTGCGCCTTCGTAGATCATCGCGATCCGGGCGTCGCGGGTATATTGCGACATGCCCCATTCTTCGATGTAGCCGTGGCCACCATAGACTTGCTGCGCCTTGACCGTCATGTCATAGCCTTCGTCGGTCAGGAACCCTTTGAGGACCGGCGTCAGCAGTGAGATCAGGCCATCGGCGGCATCGTCACCAGAGCGGTGGGCCTTGTCGATCATGGTCGCTCCCCACAGAACAAAGGCACGGGCACCCTCGGTAAAGCTCTTCTGATCCATCAGGCTGCGGCGGATGTCGGGATGCACGATCAGCGGATCGGCTGGACCGTCCGGATTTTTCGCGCCGGTCACATCGCGGCCCTGCAGGCGGTCCTTGGCGTATTCCACCGCGTTCTGATAGGCCGCGTCGGCCTGGGACAGACCCTGCATGGCTACACCCATACGAGCTTCGTTCATCATGGTGAACATCGCGCGCATGCCTTTATGCTCTTCGCCCAAAAGATAGCCGGTTGCCTCGTCATAGTTCATGACGCAGGTCGAGTTGCCGTGGATGCCCATCTTTTCTTCGATGTTGCCGACCGATACGCCGTTGCGTTCACCCAGGCTGCCATCTTCGTTCACCATGAATTTAGGAACGATGAACAGGGATACACCCTTGATGCCTTCGGGGCCGCCCACGATCTTGGCCAGCACCAGGTGAATGATGTTGTCGGCCATGTCGTGTTCACCAGCCGAGATAAAGATCTTCTGACCGGAAATCTTGTAGGAGCCATCCGCCTGCGGTTCAGCCTTGGTGCGCATCAGACCCAGGTCGGTGCCGCAATGCGGTTCGGTCAGGTTCATGGTGCCGGTCCAATCGCAGCTAACCATGTTCGGCAGATAGGTTTCTTTCTGCTCTTGGGTGCCGTGCGCCAGAATGGCCGAGGCTGCGCCGTGGGTCAGACCTTGATACATGGTGAACGCCTGGTTCGAGGCGGAAAACATCTCGGCCACGGCAGAGCCAATGACATAAGGCATGTTCTGGCCGCCGAACTCTTCGGGCATGTCCAGGCCGGTCCAGCCGCCTTCCTTCATCTGAGCGAATGCGTCTTTAAAGCCAGTAGGGGTATATACCACACCGTTTTCCAGACGACATCCTTCGGTATCACCGATTGTATTCAGCGGGTGCAGAACATTTGTCGCCACCTTACCGGCTTCTTCTAGGACAGCGCCGGTAAAATCAGGTTCAAGCTCGCTATAACCCGGGATGTCCGATCCCGATACATTGAGCACTTCGTGCAATACGAACTGCATGTCTTTGGTTGGTGCATTGTATACGGGCATTGGGAACTTCCTTAGTTTCGCTTGTCCGGTGGGTGGGTGCCGCCGGGGTTATTCTGCGGCCTTTTTGTCGCTCTTGATCGAGGCGATCACTTTCTCGCCCCATCTCAACTGTTCTTTTAGATCGTCAATGGCCTGGGTCAGCTCTTCACGCCGGGATTCCATATCGGCAAGCCGCTCGCACGCGATCTCATAGGTGCGGGTCATCTGCGTAACCTGCTGATCACCTACGTGATACAAATCAAGAAGCTGGCGAATTTCTTCCAGGCTGAAGCCAAAGCGTTTGCCTTGCAGGATCAGCTTGAGACGCGCCCGGTCGCTTTTGGTGAACAGTCGTTTCTGCCCTTCGCGGATCGGAAACAAAAGTTCCTTTGCCTCGTAAAAACGTAATGTGCGCGGCGTGACATCATAGGTCTCGCACATTTCACGAATGGTCATCAGATCTTCGGTCATGGTTTCTGCACTCTTGTAACTGGCCTTCGTTAAGCTGATTTGCGCAGTCGATGCGCGTCTTACAGCACGTAGATGCCGTTCACGTAACGCGAACGCTGCGTCACAAATAAGTTGACGTAACTTCCGTTCGCGTCAAGGTTTCTACTGCAGGGAATTTCAGGACGTCACGTCAGATCACCTTCCAGATGCAATTTCCCAAACACGGAAAAGCATGCTGAAAGGGTAAAAGAGCCGAGGAAGGGTCTGTTTTTGGCTTTGGCAAATCCGATTGTAAACGCGGTCAGCCGGGCAGCAATGCCTAGTCTAACAATTTCGCGGTCTGGTCACGCATTTGTTCCAAGGCATCTATGGCTTCATCCAACTGTTTTTTCTGATTGTTCAGTTCGACAAGCTGATGTTCGGCCATTTCGATGAAGGCCTTCATCTGTGCCTGATTCCCCTGATCTTCGTAGATCAGCAGCCACTGGCGGATATCTTCCAGAGGAAATCCGTATTTCCGTCCCCGCATGATCAGCGTCATCCGAGCGCATTCCCTAGGCCCGTAAAAGCGAGTTCGGCCTTCGCGGTCAGGCTGCAGAAGTTCGATATATTCATAGTAGCGCAGGGTACGTGGAGTCACGTCAAACTCGGCGCACATCTCTTTGAATGACAAACGGTTGTCGGGCATTCCTGGTCTCCTTCGAAACAGCGTAGGACGTGGCGACTTCAAGCGCAACAGGCGGGCTTGCTCTTTTGCTAGCCTGACGCTCATAAAGGGAGAAACAGAGAGGACACAAGTAGATGGTCGACAAAGCTGCTATAGCACGACAGTTTATTGAGGCCATTCCGCATGCCAAAGCTTTGGGTTTGACACTCACCAAAATGGGTAATGGCGAGGCCGAGATTTCGATGCCCTACAAGGCCGAACTGATCGGTGATCCACGCACGGGTGTGATCCATGGCGGGGCGGTTTTTGCCCTGCTTGACACCTGCTGCGGTTCCGCGGTCATGTGCCATCCTTCTTCGCCCGGCGCCACCGCGACAATAGATCTGCGGATAGACTACATGCGCCCGGCGACGCCAGGACAGAGCATTACGACACATGCTGTCTGTTATCACATCACCAGAAACGTGGCCTTTGTCCGCGCAACTGCGATGGATGAGGACAAGGACCTGCCCGTGGCAACCGCCACCGGTTCATTCACAGTGGAGAGCCGATGATGTCACGACCTCGGCCCGAAGCCATGCAGCTCATCGAACAGCGTCGCGATGCAGCACTGAAGGCAATCGTGGATGGTGTTCCATATATTCAGTTTCTCGGAATCGAATTTGACCGGCGGGGAAATGAGTTGACCGGGGTACTGAACTTTGACCAAAAGCTGATCGGAAACCCGATGCTTCCGGCGCTTCATGGTGGTGTGACGGCTGCCTTTCTGGAAGTAACCGCGGTTATCACCCTGAGTTGGGAGTATTTCTTTCCCCGGATCGAAAACGGCGAATTGGATGCCAGCACGGTCTTTCAAGATGAAACCATCATGTTTCCAAAAACAGTAGATTTTACCGTTGATTACCTGCGATCGGGCTTGCCACGGGATGCCTATGCGCGTGCCTTTGTTCGCCGTTTAGGGCGCCGGTATGCGTCGGTTCGTGTCGAAGCGTGGCAGGACAATCATCAGCGTCCTTTCGCACAGGCCAGCGGGCATTTTCTGATGCCGCAGTCCAAATCGAAAGCTGAGTAGATTTCCATGCAAGACGCCTCGGCACCCATCACGCACAGGCGCGTGCTTAAAATTGCAGCGCCCATCGTGCTGTCGAATGCCACGGTTCCGATCCTTGGGGCCGTGGATACTGGCGTAGTCGGGCAGATGGGTCTGGCTGCGCCGATTGGGGCTGTTGGGATGGGGGCCGTGATTCTGGCCTCGATCTACTGGATATTCGGCTTTCTGAGGATGGGGACCACCGGCCTGGCGGCGCAGGCGCGCGGGGCAGGTGACACTGCAGAAACCGGTGCGCTGCTGATGCGGGGCATATTGCTGGGCAGTGCGGCAGGTATGGTTTTCATATTGGCCCAAGTCCTTTTGTTCAAAGGGGCTTTTGCCCTTTCCCCCGCCAGCCCCGAGGTTGAGGCGCTGACCCGCGACTATTTGCGGATACGCATCTGGGGTGCGCCGGCAACGATTGCGCTGTTCGCCATCACTGGCTGGTTGATTGCGATTGAACGTACGCGTGGGGTCTTTGTCCTGCAGGTCTGGATGAACGGGCTGAATATTCTCCTGGATCTGTGGTTTGTGCTTGGTCTGGGTTGGGGCGTCGAGGGGGTGGCCATCGCGACGCTCATCGCCGAGTGGAGCGGGCTGGCACTGGGTCTCTGGCTGTGCCGCAGTGCTTTTACCGGGAATCAATGGCGTGACTGGCCGCGAATTTTTGATCCCACGCGTCTGCGTCGGATGATGCAGGTGAATGGCGACATCATGGTCCGTTCGGTATTGCTGACCGGCGCCTTTACCACATTCCTCTTCGTCGGGTCGGATCTGGGGGATGTTAATCTGGCAGCCAATCAGGTCTTGCTGCAGTTTCTCGAAATTACCGCCTTTGCACTGGATGGGTTCGCCTTTTCCGCCGAAGCACTGGTCGGCGGCGCCATTGGCGCGCGGGATCGGCATCAGGTGCGCCGAGCCGCGGCCATGGCTTCGCAATGGGGGGTAGGGGGTGCATTTGTACTTGGTGCGGTTTTCTATCTGGCCGGGCCAGCGTTGATCGACCTGATGTCAACTGCACCTGAGGTGCGACTAGCCGCACGCGAGTATCTGGTCTGGGCGGCGCTGGCGCCGGTGATCGGTGTGGCAAGCTGGATGTTTGACGGCATCTACATAGGCGCGACCTGGACGCGCGCAATGCGCAATGCGATGATCCATTCGGTTGCGATTTATGTTTTGGCCCTGTTCATATTGGTGCCTGCGCTCGGCAATCACGGCCTTTGGGCCGCGCTGATGATCTTGAACATCGCGCGTGCCTGCACGCTGGGATGGCGATACCCCAAGCTTGAGGCTTTGGTCGCCTAAAGAAGGTCCAGAAGGGATTCCGTAGGGCGACCAATGGCTGCGTTGTCCCCTTTGATTGCAAGCGGACGCTCGATCAAAATCGGATGGGCCGCCATTGCTGTGATCAGGTCATCCTGAGCGGTATTCTTGGTTAGGCCCAGTTCCTTGAACAGCTTTTCGCTAGTCCGCATCAGGTCGATGGCGGGGATATCAAGGCGTGTAAGTACGGCCCGGATTTCGTCTGCCGAGGGCGTATCCTCAAGGTATTTGCGAATTTCGACCTGCGCTCCGTTTTCCTCAAGCAAAGCGAGCCCTGCGCGAGACTTAGAGCATCTGGGATTGTGCCAGTATTCGATCATATCCAGTCCTGTCTTTTGCTTCCAACGGCCTGCGCAACTGTTTCAAACCCATCGCGCGCCAGCAAGTCATCCAAGCCTCGCGCGATTTCCGCTGCAAGTGAGATACCACCGAAAACCATCGCGGTGTAGAATTGCACGGCCGAAGCACCGGCGCATATCTTGGCATAGGCCTGTTCTGCTGTGCTGATGCCACCAACGCCGATCAACGGAATCTGACCGTCGGTCAAATGGCTAAACCGGGCAAGAACGCGGGTGGATTTTTCGAACAAAGGCGCGCCGGACAAGCCGCCTGCTTCGTCTCTGTGTGCGCTGCGCAACCCATCGCGCGACAAAGTGGTGTTCGAGGCGATGACCGCATCAACGCCCGATTCATGGGCCACTTCGGCGATATCCCGCAGCTCATCCTCGGTCAGATCGGGGGCGATCTTGAGGAATACTGGTAGAGGGCGCATTAGGGTGTTTCGGGTTTCGATCACGCCGCTCAACAGAGCGCTCAGCGCCGCTTTGCCTTGCAAATCCCGCAGCTTTTCAGTGTTCGGAGATGACACGTTGACCGTAGCGAAATCCAGATGCGCCCCACAATGGGCCAGTACCTTGGCAAAGTCGCCGGGGCGATCATCGCTGTCTTTGTTCGCACCAAGGTTCAGTCCGATCACCGCATCCCTGGGGCGCGCCGCCAGACGACGGGCCATGGCCTCCATCCCTTCGTTGTTAAAGCCAAAGCGGTTGATGGCAGCCTTGTCTTCGGTCAGGCGGAACAGGCGCGGCCTGGGATTGCCGGGCTGCGGGCGTGGGGTAACGGCACCGACTTCGATGAACCCAAACCCGGCGCTGGACAGGGGGCCAAGAACCTCTCCGTTCTTGTCGAACCCTGCGGCCAGACCAACCGGATTGGGCAGATTCAGCCCAGCGATTTTGGTCTGCAAACGCTGTGACGTGACCGGCCCTGGTGCAGGCGCAAGCCCTGCCTTCAGGGCTTTGATCGACAGGGCATGTGCAGTTTCTGGGTCCAAGCGGTGCAGGGCAGCCAGCCCCAGCTTTTCAGTCAGTTTCATCCAAACATTTCTCCGCCTTCAGTCGGCGCGCACCGGATCAGGCGAGAGGTCTTCACCGCAGCCTGACGATGCACGACCGCCTGTTTGTAATCAGGGTCGGATATCATTTCCAGAAAGGCATGGGCCGATGGGTAACGCGCGATAAATACCGCGTCCCATAGCTCATCCTTTGGGCCAATCAACGTAGTCTGAAACGCGCCGCGCCAAATGATCTTTGCCCCAAGGCGGGTAATGATCGGCGCGGTTTCGATCCCATAATTTCGATAGGCCTGAGCGCCCGACAGACCGCTTCTGGCCAGTTCGTGCCCCGATGGATATTCGGCCCGGTCGCGGAACCTCACCAGGTTCAGCATCTCAATAGGCTGGTCACGATCCAGTACCTTGAAGGCCTCAAACTGGGCGCGATCCGGGTCGATATACCCCGTCATTTCATGTCGTCCGGGAAGTGATGCGCTTTGCCGTCAAAGGGCAGGGGGCAAGACCAGATAATGTCGGTCATACGGATTTGACGGTAGAGATGCGGAAACAGAGCCTCCCCCCGCGAAACCTCCCATTTCAGGTCCTCGCCCATCGCGTCAGAATCGCAGGCCAACAGCGTCAAACCTTCGGCGCCAGCAAAATGCTTGGCAGCGGTTTCCGCAGCTTGTTCAGCTGTCGAAAAGTGGACAAAACCGTCCGAAACATCAATCGGAGCACCATCCGTGGCGCCATCGGTCTGCAGCGCCGTCCATTCGTTGGCGCGGAAAATCTTGTAAATCAGCATAGAACGGTCATGCCCCGCGCTGCGGCTAGATTCAAGCCGGATTTCCCCCTTTGACTCTTTGCTGAAGGCGGCGCAACATCTTGGCAATTAACAAAGGGAGTTAAAATATGTTCACCCGTTTCCTAGCCTCGGCTGCTGTGCTGGGTTTGACTGCAGGAATGGCCGCCGCCGAATATAAACTGACCATTCTGCACACCAACGACTTTCATTCGCGTATCGAGCCGATCAACAAATATGACAGTGGCTGTAGTTCAGATGACAACGCCGAAGGCAAGTGTTTTGGCGGATCTGCCCGTCTCGTAACAGCAGTGGAAGAAGCCCGCGGACGTGCCGAAAACTCGATCCTGGTAGATGGCGGCGATCAGTTTCAGGGCTCGTTGTTCTATACCTATTACAAGGGCAAGGTCGCGGCCGAGTTCATGAACAAACTGGGCTATAACGCTATGACCGTGGGCAACCACGAATTCGATGATGGCCCGGAAGTCCTGCGCGGGTTTATCGACACGGTTGATTTCCCGGTGCTGATGTCGAACGCGGATTTTTCCGGCGAAGAATTGCTGAGTGGCAAGATCAAAAAGTCTACAGTGATTGAAGTCGGCGGAGAAAAAGTCGGCCTTGTTGGCCTGACGCCGGAAGACACGCATGAACTGGCCTCTCCTGGCCCGAACATCACATTCTCGGACCCGGTTCCCGCGGTTCAGGCCGAAGTGGACAAGCTAACCGCGGAAGGCGTGAACAAGATCATCGTTCTCAGCCATTCGGGATATGCTGTCGACCAGCGTGTTGCACAGGAAACGACCGGCGTTGACGTAATCGTAGGTGGGCATTCCAATACATATTTGTCCAACGTTTCCGACAAGGCTGTTGGTCCCTATCCGACAGTGGTCGATGGCGTGCAGATCATTCAGGCCTATGCCTACGGCAAATTCCTGGGCGAGCTGAATGTCACTTTTGATGACGACGGAAATGTTGTCGCGGCGGCTGGTGAGCCGCTGATCATGGACAACAACGTGGCCGAAGATCAGGCCTCGCTGGACCGTATCGCGGAACTGGCCGCTCCTTTGGACGAAATCCGCAATAAGGTCGTGGCCAGCACGTCTGAGGCGATTGAGGGTGACCGTTCGATCTGTCGTGTTCAGGAATGTCAGATGGGCAATTTGGTCGCTGATGCTATGCTTGCGCGGGTTGCTGATCAGGGCGTTCATATCGCGATTGCGAACTCTGGCGGCTTGCGTGCTTCGATTGACCCTGGCGACGTGACCATGGGTGAAGTTCTGACTGTGCTGCCGTTCCAGAATACGCTTTCAACCTTTGAGATCAGCGGACAAGGCATCGTTGACGCGCTTGAAAACGGCGTGAGCCAGGTAGAAGAGGTCAAGGGCCGCTTTCCGCAGGTTGCCGGTCTGACCTTTGTTTGGGACGCATCGGTGGCACCAAACGAAGGGCGCGTATCAGAGGTCATGGTATCCAACGGCGATGGGCTTACCCCGATTGATCCGGCGGCGACTTACCTTGTCGTTACCAATAACTACGTCAGAAATGGCGGTGACGGGTACAGTATGTTCGAAGGCGACGATAAAAATGCCTATGACTTTGGCCCGGATCTTGCAGATGTCACGGCGGAATACCTAGCCGAAAACGCGCCTTACCAGCCTTATCTGGACGGTCGCATCAAGCAAAAGTAAGGCGACCAGAGCGAAACGAAAAGGGCCGCACCTTGGGATGCGACCCTATTTCATTCAGCTAACCTTCAGCCTTGATCAATGTCGTATTCCGGCCAAAGCCCTGTATCAAAACCCGCAAGCATGGGCTGGATATGTTCCGACACAGATCGCCATCCCCCAATGGATTTGGTTGAGATTTTGTTGCGAACCTGGTCGATACTGGCAGTCCGGACCTGTTTGGTATTCTCTTCCGGATGCATCATCGTCTCGGTCCATTCGAGGTCGCAGAAAGCGGCGACCTGCTTGCTATAGGTTTCGGGGTCCGCGACCAGCTTTTCATATGGAACGGTCAGGATCTTGTCGCCAAAAACAGCATCCCAATGCGCCATATAGCGACGATACAGGTTGGCAGAGTGGGCAATGGTCTCAAGATTCGAGGCATAGTTCATGCCCCCCGCAGGGAACCGGCGGATCCATTTCGAAAGACCGACATCGCGCGGATCACGCAGCATGTTTATTATCTTGGCGTTTGGGAATGCCGACAACAGGAAGCCGACCCGCTGAAAATTGTGGGGCATCTTGTCAACAAAAGCGGTCGAGCCATCGGGGATCGGCGGCATCAACTCTCGGAACTCTTTGGCATATATCGCTGCGGCAGTGGAATCGAAGGTCTTGCGATGTTGTGCGTAGTCGCGGGAAAGATCGGCCCCAACCGTCAGTTCGCCGCAGCCAGCAATGTCTGGCGCGGAGCTCAGCATCATTTCCATGAGCGTCGTGCCAGAGCGCGGCTGGCCCAGAACGAAGATCGGAACCGGCTGATCGGTTTGTTCGGACCAAGGAACTCTTCCTCCTACAGGGAACAGGCCAGTGATACGTTCGAACTTCTGTTCTTCCGCCTCTAAATCATAGGGTTTGACGTTGTGTTGGATAGCATTGGCACGTGCAAATTGCGGCAGTGCTGCGCCAAGGCTATCGGCTTTTTGGATCAGGTGGGCCTTGGCAAATTCCAGTTCCGACAGCTCGTGTACGCTTTCGGATATCGCTGCTTCTACCGCCTCCATCAGTTTCGGGGCGTCCTCTTTGCTGGACATTGTCGAAAGCTGAAGAAGGGTGGCAACATGGAAAGGTTCTTTGGCGTAGATGCCCTGCAGAATATTGGCGCATCCCTTTTTGTCGCCGCTCTGGTGCAGATTTACGGCTTTTTGAAAGGCTATCTTTTCGTTTTCCGGATCCAGTTCATACGCTTTGGAAATATCGCGCGAGTTGTGCTCGACATAACCAATACGGCCATACGCGCGTGCGCGGGTGGACAATAGGTTGACACTCTCAGGGTCGCTTTGAAGCTTTTTGGTCACGTGTTCGATGATCAGACGCCAGTTCTTACCTTTCAGGGTGATCTCATCGATGACCCGGTTCAGTTCCTTGCTGGCTGGGAACTTTTCGACCTTGAGTTCGGCGTACTCCAAGGCTTTGGCAATCTGACCGGTCTGCATAAGGGCATTGGCGAGGTTTTCGACGAATTGCGGATCGTCAGGTTTCATCCGCGCGGCTTCGACAAAATGCGGGATCGACCTTTTATACTGTTTCATCTCGGTCAGAACAAAACCGGAAATGGCATGAAAATCCGAGTCGGTCGGAAACTTTTTTACACCAAGTTGAGCCTTTTTCAGCGCAGCCTGGAATTTGCCTTCTTCCAGCGCTGCGACAGCTTTGACTTTTAAGGTTTTCGCCGTTTGATTTTGCATATGACCCCGTGAGAACCTGTGCCTGTAGAAAACGATTGTTGAAAGTTCATTACCTATGTGCGGACGGTTTGCAATAACCCTTCCAAATGATGCCATGGCCCAGTTGTTTTCTGCGCGCCCGGCCAATGCTCTGCCTGTTGTCCCGAATTTCAACGTTTGTCCGACATGTCAGGTGCATGTGGTCAGGGCAGGCGAAACCGGGCGTCAGCTGGATGCCTTGCGTTGGGGGTTTTTACCACACTGGTACAAGTCAAAAACCGATGGGCCATTGTTGATCAATGCCCGCGCCGAAACGCTAGCTGAAAAACCGGCTTTCAGGGCTGCCTGCAGAGAACGCAGATGTCTGATCGTTGCCAGCGGGTTTTATGAATGGACCAAAACCGAGAGCGGAGACCGGCTGCCCTGGTATATTTTCAGAAAAGACGGGGCCCCGATTGCTTTTGGCGGGGTATGGCAAGATTGGGGACCCGAGGGCGACAAGAAGGGAACATGCGCAATCGTTACGACACCAGCGAACCGCAATCTGGGCAGAATTCATCACCGCATGCCCCTGATTGTTGATCCCGAAAACTGGCCGTTATGGTTGGGTGAAATGGGCAAAGGGGCTGCGCGGCTGCTGTCTCCGGGGCAGGAAGATCTTCTTGGCTTTCATCGTGTCGATCCGGGCGTCAATTCCAATCGGGCCAGTGGACCGACGCTTGTCGATCCCATCGCAGGTTGACACCGTGCCTTTCCATCCGGTTCAACGGGGGTTAGATCGTTGACATGGTTCTGAAAATCACCAGCCTTCAGCAGTTATACGCGCATGAGTTCGACACAACCATAGACGTGCGCAGCCCGGCTGAATTTGCCGAGGATCATTTGCCCGGATCTATCAACCTGCCAGTTCTGGATAACGACGAACGGGCGCGCGTCGGGACGATCTATGTCCAGGAAAGCCCGTTTCTGGCCCGCAAGCTGGGGGCGGCTCTGGTTTTCAGGAATGCGGCCAACCACATTGAACACAGCCTGTCCCATCACGAAGGGGGGTGGAAACCCCTTGTATATTGCTGGCGCGGTGGGCAGAGATCTGGTTCGTTTACCTGGATGCTACAACAGATTGGCTGGCGGGCCGAGGTTGTCGAGGGCGGCTATCGGGCTTATCGCCGCTTGGTGAGCCGGTATCTGTATGACGATCCGTTGCCGTTTCAATTCGTCCTTCTGGATGGGTATACGGGCACAGCAAAGACCGAGCTGCTTACACACCTTCAGGAACGTGGTGTCCAGGTTCTGGATCTCGAAGGGCTTGCCAATCACCGGGGGTCGTTGCTGGGGGCAATACCGGGCGGACAACCCAGTCAAAAGGCATTCGAATCCGCGCTGGCCGCAGAACTTTGTGGTTTTGACCCCACCCGTCCTGTCGTAGTCGAAGCGGAATCGTCCAAAATCGGCTCTTTGATCCTGCCGCCGAGGCTTTGGTCCGCCATGTGTGCGGCCGTGCGTATTCAGATTGATGCCCCGATAGAAGCGCGCGCGGAATATCTGGTCTCGGCATATGACGATGTCCTCAGCGATGCCGAGCGGTTGAAAGATCTCCTGTCGCCGCTAAGGTCTCACCGTGGGCATGAGGTGGTGGATAGTTGGTTTGCGCTTATTGACGGGGATAACAAGTTGGCCCTTACACGGTCACTTATGGAACAGCATTACGACCCGGCTTATGCCAAGTCCGCGCGCGTACACAGCGCCGAAATTGTAGCCTCGATCCAGGTGCCCTCGCTGGCAAGTGCCGGTCTGAAAGAGGTCGCTGTGCGGGTCGAACAGGTCCTGGATCAGCTCTGAAGTTTTAAACCCGGCGTATCGTCGATCATGCCGATGATTGCTGCCGGATATCCAGCCGCACGTAGGTCTGCACACAGGCCTGGCGCGTCATCGGCTTGGACAGCGGCCAATAGCCCTCCGGCGGTTTGAGGATCGAAAAGAAGATCAGCCTTGGGTCCGTTGGCGAGTTCAGGCGCGATGGCGCGGTTGTCCTCGAAGATCGTGGACCGAACACCGCTTGCACTGAGCTCCACAGCCCCGGCCATCACGGGAACCGCATCCAGAGCAATTACCGCACCGCAGCCCGAGGCACCGCAAATACCCTGCAGATGCCCTGCCAGACCAAACCCGGTCACATCGGTCATCGCATGGGCGCTGAACAGAATGCGCGCGGCTTCGCCTTGCGGCTGAACCATGTGGCGGAACGCCTCTGCGACCCAGATGCCATTGGCCAAACCGGCCATTTCAGCGGCCATGATCACGCCGCTGCCAATCGGCTTGGTCAGGATCAAAGCGTCGCCCTTGCGGGCCCCGGACAAGATGATCGGGTCGTTTTCGCACAAGCCGGTCAGAGTGAACCCGATGGTCATCTCATCCCCCATCGAACTGTGGCCTCCGACGATTTCGGCCCCGGTTGCGCGGATGACGTCACTGGCGGTGGCCATGATTTCTGACATGGTACGTTGTTGCAGCGCGGGTGACATCCGAGGCAGAATAATCGTCGCGGTGGCGGCCTGCGGTGCCGCACCCATCGCCCAGATATCACCTAATGCGTGAATGGCCGTGATCCGTGTCATCAAAACCGGATCATTGGTAAAGCTGCGCAAATGGTCCGACGTCATCACCTGTCGCGCGCCGCCGGTGAGAAGCAAAGCCGCATCGTCACCTGAAAGCGGTATTACGTCTTGCCGATCAGGGGGCGGTAAATCAGACAGAACACTGCGCAAAGCGCGACGCCCAATCTTTGCGCCGCACCCACCGCACATGGGCTTTTCACCCAGGACTTCGGGCACGCCCAAAGCGTGGTCGCGGGGCAACTCTGCTGCTTTCATCTGCGGCAGATTCCGGAACTTATTCATGAAATTCTGGTCGATATGGTTCTTCCATTTCCACATCAACGGACCACTGAGCGAGGTTCCCAATCGCTCGGCCAATGCGGATTTCCCACCCAGCGATATCAGCTTGAGGTAATCTTTTTGCGGATGATAGGGGCGCATCTTTCCGACACCTAGCGAGGCCCGAAGATTGTCATAAAGAATCGGGGCTTCTCGGACGGCATAGACACCTGCTTTTGGTCTGGGGTTTTCTGACAGATGGGCACAATCGCCGGCTGCGAACACAAAAGGATTGCTGGACTGCAGCCTGCTATTCACCGTGATATATCCATCGTGAAGATCCAGCCCGGACTGCGCCATCCAACCATAGGGTTTGGCCCCCGCCGCCCCCGTCACGAATCCAGCCGCAATCTGGCGCCCGTCCTCCAACCGGATGTGATCCGCATGAATTTCGACGATGGCGGCCTGTTCGATCACGTCGATGCCAAGGTCAGCCATCGCATTGCGAATGATCGAGGCCGCCTTAGCGCCAATCGCGGTCAGGGCCCGAGCATTGTCGATCAGGGTCAATCGGGCGCTGCGGTTTGCGGAACGCAGAGCGTGCGCCATCGCCATGATCAACTCGACACCGGCAACACCACCACCGATCACGGCAACCGAGGCGGCGCCTGCGCCAGATTGGTACTCGGCCCACCTGGCGGCAAAAGACCCTAACGGTTTTGCGGGGACCGCATGGTCGGAAAATCCAGGCAGGGCCGGCATGTCGGATGTAATGCCAACATTAATCGAGGCTACATCATAGGCGACGGGCGGTCGGCCGGGCACATGTACCTCTTGCCGGTCAGGGTCTAACCCTTCGACGGCACCCAATATCACCCGTGCCCCGGCAAAGCGAGCCAGACGCACCAGATCAATATCCAGGTCACCCCGGCGGTAATGACCGGCAACGAAACCGGGCAGCATCCCTGAATAGGGGGCTGAAGGCGTGGGGTTGATGACCGTCAGGCGCGCGCCAGGCAGGGGGTTCATTCCCCATTTTCGCAACACCAGCGCGTGCGTATGACCGCCGCCGATAAGAACCAGATCGCGGGTCAGGGGTAGCGGAGGTCTATGCATAGGTATCAGGTGTTTCTGTGATCAGGAACGTCTTCGACCTGTTCGACCGCATGTGTAGCCCAGATTTTGTCCTCACCCGCGTCCGGCAGATCCTGGGGCTTTTCATGGCGGTGAATATGCCATTTGGCAATAAACAGGGCCGTGATCGGAGCAGTCAGGAATAGAAACAGCGTGATCAGCAGCTCGTGCAGAGACAGGTGATGTTCGATCAATACGGAATGGATGATTGAGGCGATCAGAACGCCACCCACCCCAAGCGTTGTCGCTTTGGTGGGGGCGTGAAGCCTGGACATCGGGTCCTTTAGCTTGATCATCCCGTACGATCCGACAAAACCAAATATGCCTGAAACAACCAGGAAGAAGGCGACCAGAAATTCAAAGATTACCGACATGTCGCCCTCACTCGATGATATTGCCGCGCAGCATAAAGCGCGCGTAGGCAACGGTTGAGACAAAGCCGAGCATGGCGATGATCATGGCAGCCTCGAAGAAGATTTCGGTCCCCAGAAACAGCCCGTAAAGCACCATAAGGGCAATTGTGTTGATCACCATTGTGTCCAGCGCCAGAACCCGGGTGCCCACTCCATCGGCCGTAATGATCCGCCACAGGCACATCATGATGGCTGCGCCGAAACAGGCAAAGGCAAAGTAGATTGCTAGCTCGATCATTCGAAAATCTCCTTTAGCCTGCGCTCGTATCGTTGCTTGATTTGATCGCGTACTTCGTCCGGGTTTGGCGCATCGAGGCAGTGGACCAGCAGGTTGTGACCCTGCGCGGACAGATCGCAACTGACGGTGCCGGGGGTCATGGTGATTGTCCCGGCCAGAACCGTAATCGCCTCTGGTGTGCGCAGTTCCAGCGGAATGCAGACCCAGTTCGGTTCACGGTCGGAATCCCGTTTGAAGAGGATGATCCTAGCAACTGTCATGTTGGCGACAACAATGTCCCATAGAACCACCAATATGTATTCGGCGATCATCGGCCAATTCCGAAGAATGGGCCGGTCTGGCCAATACGGCTGTGTGACGAAGGGGATGATAATCCCCAGCACAAGGCCAAACACCAGTGAATTCAGCGATGGTGTGTTTGCCAGCAAAATCCACACGACCGTCAGCAGGAAAGTCAGATGCGGGTGCGGGAATATCCGGTGAAGCAGTTTTTTCATTCTTCCACCCCTAACACGGCCGAGATGTAGTTTTCGGGTGCAAACAACTGTTCCGCTGTGCTGGTAGCGTAGTTCATTGCAGGCCCGGCAAACAATGTCAGCATGACCAGACCGATGATCAAAGCAAATACCGACGTAAAGGCCAACCCGGGCGAAGGTTCCGGGGCTGCCTGAAAGGCGGTCTCGCCGTCAGCTGTATCGGCTTGGTCGGTGGCCAAGCTGGCGTCATGGCTTTTCCAAAAGATCAAAGTTCCGGCGCGGGCTAGCCCTACTATGGTTACGAATGAGCCGATCAATACCACAGCCCAGACCGTATTTGCGTCTGGTGCATCTCGCGCGGCGTCCAGGACCAGCAGTTTGCCAATGAACCCGGACAGGGGCGGCATCCCGGCCAAAGCAATCGCACCAATAAAGAACAGTGCGGAAATCAGTCCGGTCTGTGCCATAGGGTGCTTTGGGGCAATCGCGCCTCCGCGCCGCTCGATCACCAGATCAGCAATCAGGAACAACAGCGCCGTCGCAAGCGTCGAATGGTAGATATAGAACAAAGCGGCGGCGGTTGCTGTTTCGGTGAACAGGGAAATTGCAATCAGCAGGGTACCCATTGACGCGATGGCGCAAAAAGCCACTAGGCGCGCGATGTGTCGTGAGCCCAATATGCCGATTGTACCAACGGCCAGAGTTACCAAAGCGGCAGGTTGCAGCCAGTTGATCACAAGATCATGCGCAACCAATACCTCGGGGCCAAAGCCAAGCGTGTACATGCGCAAGATCGAGTAGGCCCCGACCTTTGTCATGATCGCAAACAGCGCTGCAACTGGCATAGGAGCATTCGCATAGCTGGCCGGTAGCCAGAAATGCAGCGGTAGAACTGCAGCCTTAATGCAGAATACCAGCAGCAACAGGGCAGCACCCACTCTTATCAGAGCGGTGTCTTCGAGCGGAAGCTCGGCAATCCGTACAGCCATATCCGCCATGTTCAGCGTGCCGGTCACTGAATAGAGTGTGCCAAGGGCAAACAAAAACAGCGTTGAGCCCAAAAGGTTGTAGGCGACATATTGTACGCCTGCCTTGAGCCGAACGGCTCCACCGCCGTGCGTCATCAAACCGTAGGACGCGATCAGCAATACCTCGAAGAACACGAACAGGTTAAAGGCGTCACCTGTCAGAAAGGCACCGCATACGCCCATAAGCTGAAAGTGGAATAAGGGATGAAAGTGCTTGCCGCGTGCATCCCATCCGGAGGCAATTGAATAAAGCACTATCGGAAGGGCTAAAAGCGCGGTCAGCAAGACCATCATGGCAGATAACCGATCCAGCACCAGCACGATTCCAAAGGGCGCTGGCCAGTTGCCCAACTCATAGACCAGAATGTCTCCACCTGCGGCCTGTGCGGTGATTGTCAGGGCGATGCCAAGCAGTGCCACGACACCGGCGACCGAGAATATGCGCTGCAAATCAAGGTGGTACCGCAGGACCATGATGATGAACGGAGCCAGAATCGCGGGCAGGACGACTGGCGCAACGATCCAATGGTTCATGCGTCTTCTCCCGGCGCGTCCGTATTGTCATGAGCGGCCATGTCGATGTGGTCATCCTTGGCCGACAGGTAAGCCGAAAGCGAGATCATCACGATCACCGCAGTCATCCCGAATGAAATCACGATGGCGGTCAGCACCAGGGCCTGCGGCAAGGGATCGGTATAGGCGACCTCTTCATATTTGTTCAGAACCGGCGGCGCGTCCAAAGCCAGCCGCCCGGTGGCAAACAAAAAGACGTTCACCGCATAGGTCAGTAGAGACAGTCCCAGAATGACCGGAAAAGTCCGGCGACGCAGGATCAGGAAAATCCCGGCGGCGGTCATCACGCCAACCGCAGAGGCTACGAGCGCTTCCATCAGACCTGCTCCTTTTCTTCTTGTTCTTCTTCAGGCGGATCGTCCCGCAGCGGGTTGATATCCATCGGGAATTCCTGCGCCATGCCGGGCTGCCAGGCCAAGCGGGACAGGCTATCCAGTGCCAGCATCACCGCGCCTAAAACCGCAAGGAACACACCGGTATCGAACAGCATGGCGGTTGCCCATTCGAACTCTTCCAGCGGCGGCCAATTCAGATATCCGAAATCGCTGGTCAGGAAGGGACGTTCATTGAACCATGCGCCAATTCCAGTTGCTGCGGCGATCAGAACGCCCCAACCGATTGTGCCGTGGTAATAGAACCGTTGCCGTTCGATGGCCCAGGTATAACCGCTGGCCATATATTGCATCAGATAGGCGATGGCGACGACCAGACCGGCGATGAACCCTCCACCTGGCTGGTTATGGCCGCGGAAAAAGATATAGGCCCCGACCATCAGCGCGATGGGCATCATCACACGGGTTGCCACAACCATCATCAGCGGATGCGAGTCGCCCGATTGTGGCCAATGCGGTTTGCGGTTCAGCAGATAGGCCCGGACATTGGTTTCCAGCACCGCCTCGGTCAGGGCAAAGATGATCAGGGCGGCAATGCCCAGAACGATAATCTCGCCGAAGGTATCAAAGCCCCGGAAATCCACCAGGATCACGTTGACGACATTGGTGCCTCCGCCGCCCTTATACGAATTGGCCAGATGGAATTCGGAAATGCTGGGAAAGCCGAAATCCCGCAGCATCAGCGCATAGATCAATGCACCTGATCCGATGCCTGCCACGACCGAGATCGCGGCATCCCGCCAGCGCCGTGCCGCGCTGCTGTCCCAGGGGGTGTCCGTGGGCAGGAAGTTCAGCGACAGCAACAGCAGGATCATCGTCACCACCTCGACCGAGATCTGCGTCAGGGCCAAATCAGGGGCGGACAGATAGTTGAACGCCATCGAGACGATCAGGCCAACGACTCCGATCAGCACCAAGGACAGCAGCCGGTTGCGGTGGAACCACATGATGGCCAGCGTCGCGGCGATCAGGCAGATCCAGCCAATGAACGGAATGATCTGAACGGGTAGGGGCGTGCGTGTTTCAACGCCAATAGATCCGGTGGCGAATGCATAATATCCCAGCCCAACCGTAAAGACGATCAGGATGGCCGCATACCGGCTGAGGACCCCGTTATGCAGAGTATCTGTGACCCAGCGGCTGGTCGCCGTAAGCGCAGCGATCACTGCGTCAAAAATGGTTTTCGCCTCGGGTCTGGGCAGGGCATTCCAGATGAACTCACCACGCCGATGCTGTGCCAGCAAGGCCAGGCCACCCAGTGTGGCGAACGCGGACATATACAAGGCAGGCGTAAACCCGTGCCAGAGTTTCAGCGAATAATAGGGCAGCTTCTCGCCCCCGATTACCGCACTTGAAACAACCGCCACCAGCGGACCTACGATGGCGTTGGAATAAAGACCGATCAGGACGACAAGCACGACCAGGAAAGCGGGTGCAAGCCAAAGCCCGGCCGGTGGGTCATGTGGATGGGTTGGGTAATCGTCGCGTACTGGACCAAGGAACACGTGACCAACAAAGCGGAACGAATAGGCTGCAGAGAACAAGGCCGCCAGCAGCGCCAGTCCGGGCACAAGATAATGCGAATGCAGCCAGGTTGTGTGGACCGTTTCCTCCAGCATCATCTCCTTGGACAGAAACCCGTTCAGCGGAGGTAGACCGGCCATGGAAAGTGCGGCAATCGTCCCGATGGTGAAGGTGATGGGCATCAAATGGCGCAATCCGCCCAGTCGCTTGATGTCGCGGGTCCCGGCCTCGTGATCCACGATACCGGCGGTCATGAACAGGGCTGCTTTGAACGTCGCATGGTTGATGATGTGGAAGATGGCAGCAACGGCGGCGATCTTGGTTCCAAACCCCAGCAGCATGGTTATCAGGCCCAGATGCGACACGGTCGAAAACGCCAGCAGCGCCTTGAGATCGTCTTTGAACAGGGCGATGCAGGCCCCGATCAGCATGGTTACCAGGCCGGTTGTGGCCACAATGTAGAACCACGCATCAGTACCCGCCAGAACGGGCCACATGCGGGCCATCAGGAACAACCCTGCCTTTACCATCGTGGCCGAGTGCAGATAGGCTGATACTGGCGTAGGGGCGGCCATCGCGTGTGGCAGCCAGAAATGGAAGGGGAACTGTGCCGATTTGGTGAAACACCCCAGCAAAATCAGGACCAGCGCTGGCATGTAATAGGGTGAAGACTGGATCAGCTCTTTGTTCTGGAGAATGACGCTTAGGTCATAAGAGCCAACGATATTGCCCAGGATCAGCATCCCCGCAATCATCGCCAAGCCGCCAGAGCCGGTCACAGCCAGCGCCATACGTGCGCCCTGTCGTCCCTCGGGGAGGTGTTTCCAATATCCGATCAAAAGGAATGAACTAAGCGAGGTAAGTTCCCAGAATATCAGCAAAAGTAGGATATTGTCCGACAGAACGATTCCCACCATCGCGCCCTGAAACAGCAGCAAATAGGTGTAAAACTGCCCCATCGGGTCTTCGCGCGACAGGTAGAACCGGGCGTAGAGGATGATCAGCAAACCGATGCCAAGGATCAGCAGCGCGAACAGAAACCCAAGGCCGTCCAACATGAAATTGGCGTTTAGGCCCAGTGCCGGAATCCAGTCGAACCGGGCGGTAACGACCTCGCCGCGCATCACGGTTGGGATGTGAATCAACAGCCCCATCAGCGCCAGAAAAGTGGTCAACCCAGCGGCCGAGGCTGCTGCGTTTCGTCCAGCCCGGATCAAAAGGGCTGGGAATACAGCTCCGAGGAAGGGAAGGGCCGCGATGAGGAATAGGGACAACTGCGATACTCCGGTCTGGGCGGTCAAAAGTGCTATTGATTTTGTAAGGATAATTCGCGGTGTGTCCAGCGATTGCAAGCCATTCTGCCTGTTCAGGGGCCCCAAGGCAGAGGATGGTACAGGTAAAGCGGCGATGACACGAACTTGAACAGGCAGGTTAATTTCGACGCGGAACTGGATAAGCTGCTGTGATACATAGGACTGCATCGGATCAGGAGGGATTACAGTGGCTGCTGGGGCAAACCGGACACGGCGAATTGTTTTGCTGTTTGGTGCGGCTGCTGTTCTGGGCGGTTTTGCAATCCGTGAATACCGCCTGATCCCGCAGAGCTATGCGGGCGGTCGGATCAGTGTCGGGGATGCGCATCAGCAAGCTAAGCTTGGAGATATATTTTTGGTGGACATCCGTACCCCACGCGAATGGGATGCCTCAGGCGTGGGCGAAGGCGCGCATCCCCTAGACATGCGTCGCGATGATTTTGATGAGGCGCTGCTGCAGATTGTCGGCGGAGACCTCGACGCCCCAATCGCCCTGATCTGCGCGCGCGGTGTGCGCTCGGCCCGGCTGAGCAACCAGCTGTCCGAGGCGGGGTTCGCAAATATCATCGACGTGCCCGAGGGTATGTTAGGCTCAGCAGCAGGGCCGGGCTGGGTCCGGGCAGGCCTGCCGGTTCAACACTATGATGGGAAAGCAGAATGATCCGAAGCTTGTTTCTGTCGGTCGGGATGGCCGTGATCGCGAATGCAGGAATGGCCGCCTGTGTCGATCAGGAAGACATGTGCGAAACGCCGTCGGGTGGGTACCATATCGAACTTCCCGAAACCGAAAACCCACCGCTGGTGGTGTTTCTGCACGGTTATGGCGGGACTGCGACCGGAACGCTGAAGAACCGCAGCTTGGTTGATCCTCTGCTTGCGCGCGGATATGCGGTTATGGCACCGGAGGGGTCCGAGCGTAACGGCCGCCAAAGCTGGAATTTCTTCCCGGGTTGGGAAGGGCGTGACGAAACGGCTTTTCTGCGCGAGGTGGTTCAGGATGCGTCGGACCGGTTCGGGGTCGATGATGACCGCGTCGTGTTGGGCGGGTTTTCTGCGGGGGCCTTCATGGTCTACTACCTCGCCTGCGCGGCGCCGGATACGTTTTCGGCCTATGCTCCGGTTTCAGGTGGGTTTTGGCGACCGCATCCCGAGGCCTGCGATGGCCCGGTGCGCATGTTTCACACCCATGGCTGGACCGACAATGTAGTCCCGCTGGAAGGGCGTCTTTTGGGCGGTGGTCGATTCCATCAGGGCGATATCTTTGCCGGTCTGGAAATCTGGCGGGTCGCAAACGAATGCGCCGATACCAAACCCAGCGGATTTTCCACGACCGGGCAATTCATGCGCCGCAGATGGACCGGATGCGCCGATGGCGCGATGTTGGAATTCGCACTTTTCCCAGGTGGTCACAACGTGCCGCAGGGATGGTCGGATATGATGGTAGAGTGGTACGAAGGCCTGCCGGGTGGTTGATCACTCGGCAGGGGTCATGACGGTTTTGCCTTCGACCAGGCGCTTCAATTCATCCCTGTGGAGACGTGCGGACCGGGTGATTGCCGGTTCCTGAACATCTTCTTTCATTCCGACCATGCGCCGCGCCGGTGAGGTTGAAACGCCGCTGAGTGCGGAAAGCGGGATGGCAAAGGCCAGGCTTATGGCAATCGGAGCCAGCCAGATTGACACCAGACCCGATAGGATGCCGGCGCCCAAGGCTATACCGCTGATAGTTTCCAGCGTGTGACATAAGATCAGCGTCCGCAGTCCATAGCTGCCACCATCCCGCGCCTGAGGAGACCAGCCTTTTTGAATACCAAGAATTGTCCGGAAGACGGCGATCATCTGTTGCACCATAAGGATCGGCGCATAGAGGATCGACAGGATGACTTCCGAGATGAATGAGGTCATGAACTTACCTGCGCCACCGAAATCCGCATAGCGCACACCGCTAAGTGGCAGGGCAAGCACGCCAAGTACCTTGGGGGCCAGCAACATGGCATACATGACCAGAATGATCAGCACGTGGCGGGTTTCCGACATCTCGGGCCATTGCGGGAACAGCGGATTGTCGGGGCTGAAATAATGAAGGACCGAGGCATCCTCGCCCTGACCGATCAGCGCCCACATCACCAGCAAGGCAAACCACAGCGGCGACATCAGATACCCGACTGCGCCGTGGAACATATGGAACCGCGATACAGCGCGGAAACCGGTTGAGCCCAGCAGCTTCAGGTGCTGCAAATTGCCCTGACACCAGCGCCGGTCGCGCAGCGCATGGTCGATCAGCGTGGGCGGGGTTTCCTCGTAAGAGCCCCGGATACGCGGCAGGAACCGCACGCCCCATCCGGCGCGCCGCATGAGGCCGGCCTCGACGAAATCATGGCTCATGATCAGCTTTTCCTGACCATTCATCGCGCGCAGTTTCGGCAGCCCGGCGCAGTTGGCAAACGCTTTGGTGCGGATAATCGCGTTATGGCCCCAATAGTTGCCTTCCTGACCGCACCAGCGGGCCAGACCTTCGGCGAAGGCGATACCATAAACACCATTGGCAAATTGCTGCATCCGAGCAAAAACCGACTGAGCGCCAATTAACTGAGGGTAACTCTGGATCAGGCCCGCACCGGGGTCGCGCGCCAGAGAATCCGTCAGGCGCAGGATGGCGCGGCCGGTCATCAGGCTGTCGGCATCCAGCACGAGCATCGCATCCCAATCCGCACCCCAACGGCTGACCCAATCTGCGATATTTCCGACCTTGCGGTCTGTGTTCTGTTCTCGCCGACGATAATACAGTTCCAGTCCCGGCGCGAGGGTGGTGCGCAACGCTTCGACGCTGGCTTGTTCCTGTGCCGCGATCTCGGGGTCGCGGGTGTCAGAGAGGATGAACATCGCATAGTGGTGCTGACCATCCCGCGCGCGCAGGTCTTCCAGCATGGTTCGGGCGTTGCCCAGCACGTTCCAGGGTACTTCATTATAGACCGGCATAAGAAGCGCGACGCGCAGCGCCTGTGGGCGGCCCTGACGTTTGGGCTGTTCCTGCCGCGACAGGGAAATCATACCCAACAAAACGGTGCAGACCGTGAAAGAGATCCAGAAAAAGTTGAATGAGATCAGAGCCAACAGAATCGCTTCGATCAGGTTGATCCCTTCGGCTCCGAACCAGTCGGTCATGACCCAAAGCAAGCCCAGCGTAGCCGCCATCGCAGGCGAGAACGCCAGCGCACGCCAGAATCCCGCAGATGCCTGCCTGCTGCGGGGCGCCTGAGCGTCACGGAACCCAGCGCTGAAATTCTGCTCCGGCATCGCCAGGGGTGCCTCAGGCGGCATGATATGCAGATCGTTGCTCATGATGTCCAACGATACAGCCAGACTTCGGAGGCAGGCTGCTTGTCTTTCAGCAACTGTGCGCGCAGTTCCACATGGTTCCGGTCTCCCGGCTCGAAGGAAAAGGCCAACCGCAGGCCGCCAGTATCGGGGTTGCGCTGTAGGACGCCTTCCGAGGTCTCTGCATGGGGCGAGTCCACAAAGATCGTCATCGCCTCAGGTTCGTCGAATAGCTCGCTGGCCTCAAAGTCGATCACCGCCAGACGGCCCTCGCCAAATGTATTGTCACCCATCGCGGTGTTGATCACGCGTGGCATCGGGGTGCGCTCTGGTTCCTCACCCCAGATAAGGCGGTAGGACAGGTCCACCTGGCTTCCGGCCGCATAGGGCTCCATCGGGCGCCAATAGGCGACGATATTGTCGTAGATTTCCTGATCAGCCGGGATTTCGACCAGAGTGACCGCGCCTTTGCCCCAATCGCCGGTTGGCTCGACCCAGAGGCCGGGGCGTTTGTGGTAACTCGCCTCAAGATCGGCATAATCCGAGAACGCGCGTTTCCGCTGCATCAGGCCAAACCCGCGCGGGTTCATGTCAACAAAGGACGAGAACTGCAGGCGGGTCGGGTTTGCCAAAGGCCGCCACAGGACCTCGCCAGCGCCGTTGCGGATCAACAGCCCGTCGCTGTCATGCACCGCAGGGCGGAAATCGTCGAAACGGCTGTGATTGGTCTGATCGAACAGGAACATCGACGTGCCGGGTGCAATGCCGACATGGGTCAACTCGGTGCGTGGGAACAGCGTCGCCTCGACCTCCATCACGCAATCCGCGCCGGCCGTGACGTTGAACCGATAGGCACCGGTCACGCTGAGGCTGTCCATCAGGGCATGAACCACCATGTTGCGCTGACCGGGCTTGGGACGTTCCAGCCAGAAACGGATGAATTCAGGGAATTCCTCACCGTCCGGGTCGCCGGTTTTCAGGGCCAAACCGCGGGCCGACAGGCCATAGACCTCGTGCAGGCCGATGGCGCGGAAATAGCTGGCGCCTTGAAACACACAGAACTCATCGGTTTTTCCGGGGCGGTGCATTTCAGTCCGCAGGCGCAGGCCCGAAAAACCCAGCGTGTCGTCGACGGGCAACTGAGGGACCTCGGTCGACTTGTCAAACATTGACAGATCGAAGGCTACGGGTTTTGCCATGCCGTTTTCGACGGTCGAGACCTGAACCGTACGCGGAAAATAAAGCCCGGGCGTAAAGAAATCTACGTTGAAAGGCGTCTCAGATTCGAACCAAAGCGCACGATCCAGGCGGAACCGGATCGAGCGGTATTGCTCATAGGTCAGGTCCTGCCATTCCTGCGGGACCATCTCGCGCTCGGCAAAGGGCTTTGCGGCCAACTCGCGGGCCAGCGAGATCACGTCACTGCGGTCAAACGGGACCTCTCCGCCCACGGCAAAGGTGGCCGGGGCGAAGGCAAGCGCCGAAGTCGTGGCCAGAAATGCGCGACGTGTGAATTTCATTTCTTTGATTTCCAGGGTTGTGACTTAAACCACGCGGCCAAATAGGCCACGCTGATGATCATGGCAAAGCCAATCATATTAGCGACAAAGACAGTGGCAAAATCCCGCCCAAACAAATCGAGCCCAACGCCGATAAGTCGTGCTGCTGCCATGGAAAATACGAATACGGCAAGTGATTGCTGACCCACTTTGGTGACCAGGGTCAGCACGATTTGCCAAGCTTTGGCGCCTGCGCTCTGACCGGTTGCGATCAGGCGGTGTCCATGCTCGCCAGCAGCGACCCAGCCCAGATAGGCCAGCGACAGGAAATGCATGTAGCGAAACAGACCGAAATCGGTCTTGTCGCGGAATTCCTTCGTGATGGGCCAGACTTTGCGGATTTCATCGGCCAAATCCGGGGCTGCGGCATTCACCCATGTGAACACTTTCCACGACCCGAAAGGCATTGAAAAGATCAGGAACAGCGCCGCTGCCCAAATCAACGTTTTTGACACCGGAGGGGCCGGGATCCAGCCGCGCATGAATGCAAAGCCAGTAAAGAAAAGCAACTGCCAGCCAAAAGGGTTAAAGAACCACTGACGATCCGACCAGGGCTCGGCGGGCAGGTCCAGAACGTCGGTCTGCGCCACGAGCCAGATAGCAACGGATGTGGCTGCAACCGCCCAGAATCCGATGCGGGACAGGCCCATAAACAGCGGCATCATTGCAAGAACCACCAGATACATGGGTAGAATGTCGAAATAATTCGGCACGTAGGTCAGGGTGAACAGGCCGACGATCTGCGGAGCAGGATCATTGAAGAAATGCTGCAGGTTCAGGGACGAGATGTAGTTCTTCTCAAACAGGCCTGATTGATTCAGCGCAGCCATCGTCATCGCGACAAAGAAGAACAGGCCGATATGCGCCCAGTAAACCTGCCAGATCCGGTATGATACCCGCGCAGTGCCCATCCACCAGCCCTTGCGCAGGAACGCGCCGCCAAAGGCGATGGCCGAGGCCATGCCCGAACAAAAAACAAAAATCTCGGTTGCATCCGAAAAACCAAACCGGGCAGGGATCCACTTGGCCCAGGGGTCGTTGGGAATATGCGCAATCAGGATGATGAACATCGCGATTCCGCGATAGAAATCCAGACGCGGGTCGCGCGTACTAACGGGGGCGGCCGAGGTGGCTGCCACAGGTGCAAAATCAGAAGCGGGCGATAGAGTCGCCATACGAGTTCTGTCCTTCTTCAGTCTTTTTGTTTTGTTATTCTGCCGGAACGCTTTGTGCGTCTTGGTTATCGCGAGCCGCGTCGATCAATGCGCGGCGCGCCATAGCATAATTGTCCTCACCCCCGGCCCGCTTGGCACGGCGGTCGTCTAGAATGCGCTCGACAGCATCCAAACGGCCGGCACGCAGGCCGGAATCAATAGTGATGCGCTCGAATACATCACGTTGGGCGTGGCTACCACCGGCCAGTTGCATTCCGTCCCGTGCATTCGACAGGAAATCAAATGCTTCGCCGTAAAGGCCGTCGCCAAAAGCCTCAAGCCCTTTGGCTGCGGCAATACCGGGATCCGACATCCGGATCGGAGTGTCGCCCTGATTGCGCTGGGCATCTTTCTGGATGCGCTGCAGCATTTTGCCGGTCGCTTCGGTCCGGTTGTCGCCGGTCAGGGCCAGCAGATAGTGAAGATCGGCGAAGATCAGGCAGCCATCTTCGGTCCGGGCGGCGCTGAGGTCGGCCAGTTCCTCCCAGCGGTTTCCAACTTTGACGCCCTCAAGCTCGAGCCGGGACAAAAGCGACGTGGCATTCGATATGTCACGGTAATCGTCAGTTTTGTCCTGCCGGACATACTGGTCATACAGTTCCATAACCTGATCGACCTGACCCAGGTCCAGATGCATCAGCGCCTTGTGCCACCAGACGTGATAGCGGAAGTTGTTGCAATGCGCCCAGGCATCCTCGCGTCCGGCCAGCCAATCAAGACCTTGCTGCGCATTGCCGGTCATCTCGTGCACATGGGCTACTGCGTGCAGGCCCCAGGCATCATCCGACACCATCCACAGTGCCTGACGTCCGGCGATTTCGGCTTTTTCATAGGCCCCGGTTTCCTCAAGCGCGAAGGAATGGCACCCCAGAAGATATCCGCGGCCGGCGTGGTCGGGTTCATAAGCAGGCAGGACACGTTCGATCGACCGTCGCATACCAGCGGCATCTCCCAAGACAAACCGTGTTGCATGGCTGAGTTTCATCGCCAGCGAGTCCTGTGGGTGGAGGCGCAGAATTTCTTCAAACTTCTGGATTGCATGTGAGGGCAGGTCGGACAGGTAAAGGGCCAACGCGTCGACATAAAGCCGCTCGCGCTCAGTTACCGGTTGGCGATCCATAGCGGTGTTGGCAGCATTCAACGCTTCCGCTGCAACTGGCATCATCTCGCGCCGACCCAGCAGGACCAGGAACAGACCTTTGATGGCGTGACCAAGCGCGAAATCGGGCTCAAGCTCTAGCACTTTGCCCAGATGCTGGGGTGTGACAGCTGAATGCGCCATGAAACCAAGCAGAACACCATTCCACGCCTCGACACTGGCCGAATGGCAAAGAGTGTTCATCTGTCCGAAAACATCTTGTTTCATGCGCGGGATCCAATCCATTTGCGATTTATTACTTTGTTCGATTTAGCAGAGAGTCAGGCGGGGTCGTATCAGTATCGGCCCTGCTCTCGAATTGGTGAAAAGCTGTGTGTGGAAAACGTGAAAAAATCCGCCGATTCAACGGCATGTTTCAGCAATATGCCGCCTAGTAAGGCATTGTGTTTCAATCTTCAAATGGGTTCTTAGCGTTCAAGACTGCTGCAGTGTCCGCTCCGAACTGTGGCGGAGCCGTCCGGTAGGTAACCGGTGTCCGCGACAATTTCAGCGGGTTTCCGATCAGTTTTACCTCGGCCGGGGCAGCCTGCATCGCGATCTGCATTTGCCGCGCCGCGACCTGCTCGGTGTCAAAAACCTGATCCAGGGTCTGGACCGGCCCAACTGGTACTTTGCGTGCCTCAAGTTCTGCGATGACGGTTGTTGTGTCATATGACTGAACCGCAGGGCGCAATAGGGCGTTCAACGCATCCCGGTTTTCCAGCCGCGCCGGATTCGTCGCAAAGCGGACGTCATCCGCCAGATCAGGTTGGCCGATGAATTCGCAGAACCGGCGGAACTGACTGTCATTACCTACAGCAAGGATCACATGGCCATCAGCGGTTTCGTAAACGTCATATGGAACGATATTTGGATGACCATTCCCACGGCGTTGTGGCACATTGCCGGATGTCAGATAATTCACGCCTTCATTGATCAGCCACGCAATCTGGGAATCGACCAGAGCCAGATCAATTTGCTGTCCCTCTCCGGTCTGGTCCCGATGGCGCAATGCTGCCAAAATGCCAACGCAGGCATACATACCGCACATGACATCAGCGATACCAACTCCAACTTTCATCGGCGCCCCTTGGGGATCGCCGGTCAGAGACATGACACCGCCATAGCCCTGCGCCATCAGATCATATCCGGGCTTTGATGCGTTAGGCCCATCCTGCCCGTAGCCTGAGATCGAACAATAGACGAGGCTAGGGAATTCCTGCGAGAGCGATTTGTAATCCAGCCCGTATTTCGCAAGCCCGCCGGGTTTGAAATTCTCGATCAGGATGTCCGCAAACGAGGCCAGCCGCCGAATTTCCGCCTGACCTTCGGGTGTGGTGATGTCGATGGCGACCGATTTCTTGTTGCGGTTGGCTGACATGAAATAGGCACTAAGATCCGATGGAACCCCGTCGGCATCAGCGACATAGGGTGGGCCCCACTGGCGCGTGTCGTCCCCTTTAGTGGCAGGGTTTTCGATCTTGATAACGCTGGCACCCAAATCGCCCAGCAACTGTGTGCAGGTCGGTCCGGCCAGAATGCGAGACAGGTCCAGAACCTTGACGCCCTTCAGCGGTCCTTCAGATCCGGCCATCATATCCTCCGCGATCAATCTCAGCAGCGATTACGGTGAACCTATCAGACTTGGTTGCCGCTTCCAGAGCATCCCTCAGTTCGGCGCGGGTGCGCACCGTGTGACCATTCCCGCCGAAGGCCCGGCCAATAGCTGCAAAGTCGTGGCGGTCGAAATCGACGCCTACGTTCCCAATTTGCCGCTGACGCTGTTTCAATTCGATCAGGGCAAGGCTGGCGTCGACGAACACCAGGAAAATCGGGTTACCACCCATCTCGGCAACGGTCGACAGTTCTCCGGCGACCATCAGGAACCCGGCATCGCCGGAAAAGCTGATGACCGGGCGCGTGGGTTCGGCCAGTTTCAGCCCGATGGCCATTGGCAGAGCGCAGCCCATGGTGCAGAGCGCTGAAGATTGGATCAGCCCGCGTTCTTCGGAACATCCCCACATCTGGCTGAGAAGGATGCGATGTGCGCCACTGTCAGCGGTGGCCAATGTCTCGGCAGGAAGAACCGCGCGGGTTTCCGCAATTACCGCGGCGGGACCCCATACGTCATCAGTAGGGAAGGCTCGCGCCAGGGCGGCCCGAACCTGTTCGGGCTCACCGCCGGGCCAGGTGGCGCGGGCAGGGTTGCCCTTTGCAACGGCCTCGAGGGTCGCGCCGGTATCAGCCACCAGGTTCAACCCGGCCTGATGCATGTAGTGATCGTTCGGAACCGCCGAAATGTCGATGACGCGCTTTTCTTCGGGGTCCCATATCTCGCGCCAGCCAGGGCGCATTTCGATCGGGTCATAGCCCAGACACAACACCAGATCGGCCTGTTCAACCAGCGGCACCAGATGGGTGTCAGCAAGCGGCGACAGGCCCGCGCCGCCAAGGCACAGTGGATGATCCTCGGGAACCACGCCCTTGGCCTTGTAGGTTGTCACAAAAGGAATGCCAAAATGTTCAAGGAACGCCTGCACCACATTGCGCGAGTCGTCGTATAGAACATCCAGGCCGATAATCGCGATGGGCCGTTCGGCCTGTGCCACCCAGCGGCGGGCTTTTTCAACGCAATCCCCCTCGGGCGCGACGGCGGCAGGTTTGACAAGACGGCGGCGTTTGACATCGGTCACAGGCGCATCCGCAACCGAAATCGGCACGTCGATATGCACCGGCCCTGGGCGCGGCTGACTGGCGAGCGACACCGCTTTGTCTGCGATAACATCCGCGCCTTTGGCGGTCAGCATGAATGTCCCTTTGGTGATCGAGCGATAGACCCGTGCGTGATCCATGACCTGATGGGTGTATGTCAGCGCCTCATCTGCGTCGACACAGCCGGTCAGCACGATCATTGGCACCCGGTCCTGCAACGCATTGGCGACCACATTGATCCCGTTCATCGCGCCTGGACCGAGTGTGGCCACCAGAATGGCCGGGGCACCGTCGCGGTGATGCACCGCCTCGGCCATAAAGCCAGCCGCGTTCTCGTGTTTGGTCAGGTGAAAGGTTATTCCCGCCTTTTCCAACGCATCCACTAGGGTCAGCACCTCGCCACCTGGCATGCCAAAAGCGTGGCGGCAGCCAGCCTCATAAAGCCGTTGGGCCAGAATGTCCGCAGCGCGGGGCGACGAGTCCTGCATCAGTAAAGCTCCGAAAACTGTTTCAACGCAGATTGCGGAGGACAGACCCGGACGCAAGGCGCATCACGCCAGTGTGACTATTTGACAGCGGCTTCGGCCACGATCTGAAAGGTGTCATCCAATTTCTGGGCAATGTCCCTCAGGGGGTCTCCTCCCTCATAGATATAGGGCGCGAATACAAAGCTGGGCGTTTTATAGGACAGGGTGGCGGTGCCGTCCTCGTTTTCAGTCACGTAAAACCGGATCGGTGCTTCGATCATTGCGCGCACCGAGGTTTCCAGCACGCGCACCGCATAGTCATTGTTGAAGGCGCCGATCACCAGATTGCCTGGGATTGTAATCCCCCGCGCGGCGGCGGCTTTGGTGGGGCCGGCCTGCGTGACCACGATCAGACCGTTTGCCTTAACCGCCGATTTGGTGTCCGAGACTAATTCACTATAGCTTTTGCCCGTTGGATACACGGCCCATCCCGAGAGCGGTTCGTCGGCCCAGGCGGGCAGAGCCAGCAGGGCGAAGACAGTCCAAAGCAGTTTCATCCAGAGGCCTCCTTTTAAGGTGTCTGCAGGAATCTTGCCAGAAATGTGAGAACGTCGCACTCACAATCTTGTGCGCATTCGGGATTGCGCCGCGCCGCTTAAAGCCGCAGAAACGGGCGCAGGACGAAGGGAAAGGTCTGGATCGGATGCGCCTGATGATCTGCAAAACCTGTGGCACCGCACGCGATCGGGCGGCCGAGGTGCAGGCTGTGAAGGACGCACTGAAAAGGGCTGGATTGACGGATCAGGTCGAATTGAGCGAACACGCCTGTTTCAGCAGCTGCGCGGAACCCACGGCGCTGGCTATACAGGCGCAGGGGCGCGCATCTTATGTGTTTTCGGGAGTCGATGTGGCGGCGGATGCTGCGGATATCGCTGAAACTTGCCGTACTTACCTGAACAGCCCGCAGGGCTGGATTGAAGACGCCCGACCCTGCGGGCGGCTTCGGATGTGTTTGCGTGCGCGTATTCCGGCGCTTTAATCGACCTGAACCGTAGCCGCAGCACGAACCGGCACGTTATCGACCGAAAGCGGGCTATGGCTGTTGGAATTCAGCGAAACCGAAACCTCGACCTCGCCTTTGGGCAACTGATCAATGTGCATCCAACTGCCGTAAAGCCGGGCGAGCTTTTCTCCGTTGATGTAAACATGCGCGTGCCCTTCGCCCACCATGTCTGCGGTCGATGCGTTCTGCGGTGCGAAGGTAAAGTTTTTTGGCATGACATGCAGGTTCCAGCCAGACATAGGATCCTGTGTCAGAGCGATGTCCAGTGTAGGTGCATCTGTGCCTGCCGGTAGGTTCAGGGCCGTGGAATGATCGTGGGCCATGGTCTCAGTGTGTGAGGCTCCGTGAAGAGACGGATCAGAATGGTCGTGGCCATCAAATGTGACGCCATTTGCAGCAGCAATTACAAATCCTGCACCGCCGCCAAAGACCAGACCGATCACGAATAGAGCAAGTGAACGGGTCATTGTATTTCCTTGAAAACATAGGGAAACGCGCCAAGTTTACACCCGGCGCGTTCATTCGAAGTGCGATCAGGCCGTTGCTTCGGAAGGTTGCGCTTCTTTCTGCCAGAAATAGCCAGCGAACGCGCCAACCAGAACCCATGCAACCAGACCGATTCCAAAAGCTCGTGCCGCGAACAATGCGCCAATTTCAGTCGGCACAGGGCCGGTGAAAACATCGGGCTCGGGTGCACCGATAAGATGTGGCACCAACAGAAGTACTGCGGCGATCACATAGCTGATCAGGTTACCTCCAAAGGCGATCAACCACATGGCGACAAGGGCTGCTGCAACCGTTGCGAACCACCAGACCTGACGTGCATAGACATCGGCTGCTGCGACACCCGGCACTTCGGGCGCCAGGGTGAAACCTGGTGCAAGGTGGAAGGCGATAAATCCGGCCAACCCCCAAAGAACGCCGGTCCGGCCATCAATCTGATGCCCTTGACCTTCGGCTACCGACATCAGCGCAACCATCACCAGCGCATAGCCGGTATAGGTCAGCATGGTAAAGATGACACTCAGCGCATCACGCGTCAGTTCAGAGAACATGCGCGGCAGCTCGGGATGAGCCGATACGGTCTCGCCCCCGAAATGCACCAGCTCTCCGGATTCATAAAGCTCGGCATGCAACAATACTGGTTGCACAAATACCAACTGCAGCAAGGCGGCAATCAGCCCCGCTGCAGCACCAGCGAACAACGCGCTGGTCAATATACGACTGAACACGGTCTTAGTGGCAGGGGAAGCCGGTCGCGTGACGCACGTCATGCGCTGCATCATGTAGGGCCGCTGCCTGAACGTGACCGGTCAGCGTGATGAGGCCCAGACCCAGAACCACTGCAAACATGACCGGAACAAAGCCTGTACGCGCGGCGGATGCTGTTTTCGTTTGTGTTGCCATTTTGTATTCTCCTCTGCCGCCGCACCCGACGGCCGGTGTTTCGTTTTTGCGCCTGGCAGGTCTCCTGGCTTGCGGGTCGATGCCTCTGTTCGCCTTCCCCCCGGAGAACCGGGAGTGGCTGGTTGAACAGGGGCTCTCCGCTTACAGTCGCGGGGGCGGCTTTGGAGTTGACCACCGAGGCAGTCGCACCAAATTCCCTCTTAGCATCCGGATTTCTCCGGCAGGACCAGACACCCCCATTTAGCCGCTATAGCTGTGGCGGTGCAATCATCATTTGCGACGTATTGTGTCAGATTATGCGCTTTTTCAGCAAATAAATATCCATGATCCAACCATGGTCGGCACGGGCATGGGCGCGGCGGTCTAGAATCTGCTGCGCAACCTCGGCCAAAGGGCCTTTGATCAGGATTTCCTCTTTCATGCCGACATATGCGCCCCACCAAATGTCCAAGTCTTCCATGTCCAGGTTTTGGAATGAACATTCGCCATCCAGCATCACCGCCACGTTTTCTGCGGTTTCCGGCCATCCTTCTTCCCGGATGCGACGACCAGTTGTTACGATATAGGGCGCGCCCAGTTCGTTGATCGGAATCGCATGGGCCGCCGTCAGCGCTTGCAGCGCGGTGATGCCGGGAATCACCCGTGTTTCTGGCTGAGGGGTCAAACGTGCCGCGATTCGCAGCGAACTGTCATACAGCGACGGATCCCCCCAGATCAGCAGCGCCACATGGCGGGCCTTCGGGTGGGCTGCGATGGCCTCCTGCCAGCGCAATGCAATCGCATCGTGCCATTCGTCCACTCCGCGTAAATAGCCATCATCGGCACGGCGTTTGGGAATGTCGAAATACGCGATTTGCGGAAGAGTATCCGCGACCTGAGCGATGATCTGCTCGCGCAGCCCTGCCAGATCGGCCTTGTTTTCGCCCTTGCGGGGGATCAGGATCAGGTCCGCCGAACGGATCGCCTGCGCCCCTTGAAATGTCACATGATCCGGGTTGCCGGTGCCAATACCGATCAGCGTCAGGTCAATCATTTTCGAACTCTGCCAGAGGTCCATACAGGATCAGGGCCGGGGCGGTGCCGATCTCGGTTTCCAACTGCTGCGACAAGGCACCGATGGTCGAGCGTTGCAGTTTTTGCTCGGGGGTCGAGACGGACTCGGCCATCAAAGCAGGTGTGTCCAGCGGTAGGCCGTGGGAATGCAGGGCGCCAACCAAAAGGGGAAAGGTGCGCTTGCCCATAAACACGACGGTCGTAGCCTGTGGATCAGCCAGTGCTGCCAGGTTCAGATCTTCGGGCAGTTTGCCACTGACATCGTGGCCGGTGACGAATTGCACGCGCCGCGCGGTCAGTCGCCGGGTCAGCGGAATGCCCGCCGCTGCCGCCGCCGCTACCGCCGAGGGGATGCCGGGGATGATTTCATAGTCGATCCCGGCCTCTTGCAGGGCCACCAGTTCTTCTTCAAGCCGGCCGAACATGCCGCCATCACCGGATTTCAGCCGCACAACATGCTGACCGGTTTGTGCATATTCGACCAACAAGCGGCTGACGTGATCCTGCTTGGGCGAGGGGCGCCCGGCGCGTTTGCCGACCCCAACCAGATCGGCATCCTCACGCGCGTGGCTCAGGATCGGGCCACTGCTGAGGTCATCAAACAGCACCGCATCAGCTTTCTGCATCCGGTCCACCGCCTTCAGCGTCAGCAATTCCGGGTCGCCGGGGCCTGAACCGATGAAGGACACAAAACCACTCATGCCGAGGCCTCGGCGATCAGATGAAAGAATGTCCCGGTGACATTGTTTCGCACCGATCCGGTTTGCGGGCCTTCCGCGCCTTCGGCGTCGAACACGCGCGCCAGCGGGGCGTCAGGCTGTTCGATGATCGAGGAATAGTGGAACTCATGCCCGCGTAGCGCTGTGCCTTCGGCAAATCCGGCCATTGGGGCCAATAATTCCGCCTTGCGATAACCCAGGTTGAACTTGCGCTTTTCATAGGAGGTCACAAGGCCCAGAAGGCCCGCCATTTCGTGCCGGGCACCCTCTTTGTCGATCAACGCCTGACCCAGCGCCATGTAGCCCCCGCATTCGCCATGCACAGGTCTTGTCTCGGCATGTTTGCGCAGCCCAGTCTGGAAGGTGTTGGCGGCGGCCAATGTGCCTGCGTGCAACTCGGGATACCCACCCGGCAGCCAGACCAGATCGGCATCCGGGGCAGGGGCTTCATTCGCCAGTGGTGAAAACGGTAGGATTTCTGCACCCGCCGTGCGCCAGCCTTCCAGCAAATGCGGATAGGTGAACGAAAACGCAGCATCCCGGGCCAGTGCGATCCGCTGCGCCGGAGGGCGCGGCGGCACGGCTGACGATGGCCTATCTGGGCTTGAGGAAGCCGCCCGCTTGATCGCCTCCAGATCGACATGTTCACGCAGGAACGCAGCATAGCCGACAATAGCGCTTTCCAGATCGGGATGTTCCACTGCCTGGATCAAACCTAAGTGCCGCTCGGGAAGTGTCAGGTCTCCGCGTCGTGGCAGAACGCCCAGAACCGGCAGGCCTGCACGTTCCATACCCAACCGGGTCAGACGCTCGTGGCGCGGGCTGGCGCAGCGGTTCAAAATTACCCCGGCAAAGGGCAGGTCGGGGTTGTACATCCGAAACCCCAGCGCCGTGGCTGCAGCTGATTGCGCCTGACCGCCGACATCCAGAACCAACACCACAGGCCAGCCCATACGCTGCGCGGTTTCCGCGCTAGAACCATGGCCAATCTCACCGGGTTTGGCGACACCGTCGAACAGACCCATCGATCCTTCGGCTACGACGATATCCGCGCCGTCAGCCTGTGCCGATATTGCGTTCAGCAGAGGATCGCCCATCGCCCAGCTGTCCAGATTGAACGAGGCGCGCCCAGCCGCCGCCCGGTGAAAGGCCGGGTCGATATAGTCAGGGCCGCTTTTGAATGGTTGGACGGTCAGGCCATCCTCGGCCAGCGCACGCAGCAGGCCCAGCATCACGGTGGTCTTGCCAGTCCCCGAAGACGGTGCCGAAATCAGAATGCCCGGAGGGTTAGTCATCACCATGGCTCCAGCTTGACCAAGGGCTGTCCGCGCTTTGCGGGCGATACCGGCGGTCGTAATCCTTAGAATACAGGCAGCTTTCGTCAAACCCTTCACCAGCCAGTGCTGGACCCACCATGATCAGCGCTGTGCGTGAGATGCTCTCGTCCAGCGTGTCTTTCAGCGTCGCCAGCGTCGCACGGATGATCCGCTCATCGGGCCAGCTGGCACGGTAGACCACGGCCACCGGGCATTCGGCGCCATAGGCCGGGGTCAGATCGGCGATCACAGTGTCTAGATTGCCGATCGACAGGTGGATGGCCAGCGTCGCCCCGGTACGGGCAAAATTCGCCAACGTCTCGCCCTCGGGCATCGACGATGCGCGTCCCGGTGTCCGGGTCAGGACCACTGATTGCGCAAGTCCGGGCAGGGTCAGTTCCGTGCCCAGAGATGCGGCTGCAGCGGCAAAAGACGGCACGCCGGGGGTCACGCTGACCGGGATGCCCAATTCCTTGAGGCGGCGGATTTGTTCGCCCATCGCCGACCAGACCGACAGGTCGCCGGAATGCAGTCGCGCAACATCCAGACCGGCCTGATGTGCGGTCTCGATCTCGGCCATGATTTGATCCAGATCCATCGCCGCCGTGTTCACGATCTTGGCGTCGTCGGGGCAATGGCCCAGAATTTCCTCTGGCACCAGCGAACCCGCATACAGGCAGACCGGGCAAGCGGCGATGATATCGCGCCCCCGCAGGGTCAGCAGGTCGGCGGCGCCCGGTCCAGCGCCAATGAAATGAACGGTCATGTCTGTCCTCCGATGGCGATGGCGCAGGTGGCCAGCCGGTCGTCTGAAATCTGTCGGGGTGAGATCAGCCGCGCACCAGGTCCGGCGGCGGCAAGGGCGGATGCTTCGGCCACGCTGCCGGTGCCATAGGTGGCGCGGCTGCGGGTCGAGCAGGTGAGGGTGCGCTGCCCAGCCAAATCGGCGGGAGCAATGAAATGCAAGGGCAGGGCAATGGCCGAGGCGAAATCTTTCAACGCGGCGTGGCCTTCCTTGTCGGCAACCGTGGCCAGCGCGTCCACAGATTGGCCGATACTGGCCCGATCATAGGCGGCGCGCAGGCTGTTCACCGTGGCGGTCGAGGAAAATCCGATGCCTGCGACGATCATAACGTGACGCTCCATTGCACCACCGGATAGGCCGATTTCCATCCGCGCCGTGACCCCAGGGCTGAGGCTTGTGCCAGCTCGATACGCAGCAGCTCGCCGCCCAGCATATTCTGCCATTGCGCCAGCAGAGCTTCGCTCTCCAGTGTCACAGCATTGGCCACAAGCCGCGTTCCAGATGGCAGAGCCGCTTGCAGCCATTGCAACAGATCCCCGCTTAGCCCGCCACCTATGAACACCACATCGGGCAGGGGCAGGCCGTCAAGCGCATCCGGGGCGCTGCCGTGCACCACCTGCAGCCGGTCTTGACCCAGCGCGTCGGCATTTCGGCGAATGCGCTCGGCGCGGTCTTCGCGGGGTTCGATCGTTGTGGCGCTGAGCGTTGGATCACACATCAGCCATTCGATGCTGATTGACCCGGTGCCGCCGCCAATGTCCCACAGATGCTCGTCCCGCTGCGGGGCCAGCGCCGAAAGGGTCAGCGCACGGATAGGGCGTTTGGTGATCTGGCCGTCGGTCTCAAAAATCTCATCCGGTTTGCCAGAGGCGCGCGGAAAGGCCTGCCCGCCGCCAGCAACCTCGAGCCCGACGCAGACCGGGTGATCGAACCCACCCAGCAGCGCCTCGGTCAGCGAGACACTGCGCGCCCGTTCGCGCGGGCCACCCAGGGCCTCCATCACATGTAGGTGTGTGTCGGCAAAGCCGGTGTCAGTCAGATAGGTGGCAAGTTCCGTCACGGCCTTACCATCGCGCAACAGCAGAATTGCGCGCAGGCCGGGGGCCAGATGCGGGCGCAGCCGGGTCAGCGGGGCCGCGTGCAGACCAAATGTCTGCGTGCTTTCCAGCGGCCAGCCCAACCGCGCAGCGGCCAGCGAAAAAGTGGATTGGCCGGGTAGGGCGGCCCATTCCCCGGCTTCGAAATTCCGCGCGATCACGGATCCGGCGCCGAACCAGAACGGATCGCCCGAGGCCAGAACCACGGTTGATCGCCCGCGAAAACCGGTCAGGATCGGCAGACCATCGGCAAAGGGCACAGGCCATTCCACCTGCTGGGCTCCGAAATCGGGAACCAAGGACAGGTGTCGCGGTGGCCCCATGATGATTTCAGCGCGTTCCAGCACTTGACGGCTTGCGGGGGGCAAGCCATCCAGTCCATCTTCGCCCAAACCCAAAACGGTCAGCCACGGAGCTTCAGACATGTCCAACCTCCTGATATTGGGCGGCACGACCGAGGCCAACGCGCTGGCAAAAGCCATTGCCGACCGGGGTATTCCCGCGACGTACTCCTATGCAGGACGCGTGGACAACCCGCGCCCGCAACCTCTGTCGGTGCGTATTGGCGGGTTCGGTGGGGCCGAAGGGCTGGTGAAATATATCCATGACCACGGCATAAGCCACGTGATCGACGCGACCCACCCTTTTGCCGCCGGGATGAGCCGTAACGCGATTGAGGCCTGCCATGCGGCGCAGATTCCACTTGTTGCGCTGACACGGCCCGAATGGGCACCGCAGCCCGGTGACACCTGGCTGCGCGTCCCGGATATCGCCGCAGCGGTGGCCGCTTTGTCCGGTAATCCGCAGCGCGTGTTTCTTGCGGTCGGGCGCATGCATCTCGAAGATTTCGTCAGCCAGCCCCAGCACCAGTATCTGTTGCGGCTGGTGGATGAACCCGATGTCCTGCCCTTGCCGAATTGCGAGGTTGTCGTGGCGCGCGGACCCTTTGCCGAGGCTGATGACCGGGCGTTGATGCAGCGCCACGGCACGCAGCTGGTGGTATCCAAGAACGCGGGCGGCGCCGGCGCGCGCGCCAAGCTGGACGCCGCGCGGGCTCTGGACATACCGGTGTTGATGATCGACCGTCCAGCCCTGCCGCAGCGGCTGGAACTGTCGAGCGTTCCGCAGGTTCTGGACTGGCTGGCTCATTCCGGGGTGAACCTCGGCGTATAGACGATCGGGTCACCGGCGCGTTCTATCACGCGGGTCAGCGATGAGCCGACGATGACAACGGTCTGCATATCGGCCATATCAGGCGTGGCCTCGACCAAGGTTGAAATCCGGATTGCCTCATCCGCCCGGCTGACAGCGCGGGCGAACAGGATCAGCCGCTCGGGTTCACATTCTTCGCGCAGGATTTCCAGCGTTTTGACAAAGCCTTCGGGGCGGGATTTCGAGCGGGGGTTGTAAAACGCCATCGCGAAATCCGCTTGCGCGGCCAGACGCAGGCGCTTCTCAATCAGAGGCCAAGGTTTGAGGTTGTCACTCAGGTTGATGGTGCAGAAATCATGCCCAAGCGGGGCGCCAGCGCGGGCGGAGGCCGCAAGCATCGCGGTGATCCCGGGCAGCACCTCAACCGATAGGTCGCGCCATTCACGGGGGCCGTTCTCCAGCGCTTCGAACACCGCTGCTGCCATGGCAAATACGCCCGGATCGCCCGAGGATACGACCACTACGCGCTTCCCTTCGGCCGCCATTTGCAACGCATGCTGAGAGCGGTCGATCTCAACCCGGTTGTCGCTGGCATGCAGCGTCAGGCCGGGGCGTTCGGCGATGCGCGCGACGTAAGGAATGTAGCCGACGACATCCGTCGCCCCAGCCAGCGCAGCGGTCACTTCGGGCGTCACCAAAGCCTCGTTTCCTGGCCCGAGTCCTGCGATCTTGACCCAACCGCTCATGGCCGCCGCCCTTGTCCGTGAACGATGATGATCGAGAAATACGGAGTGATCCCCTCGCAATTTTCCGACAATTTGCACACGCGTTGATTGGGCATCTGAGCGTATTCCACGATCCAAGCACGGTCATACAAACCGGCCGTCTTCAGGGCCCGCTTCACTTTGTCGATATTGCGCCCGATCTTCATCACCACCAGCGCGTCGGTTTGGGCCATTCGGTGGGCCAGATCGTCTTCGGGCAATGTGCCGACCAGCACGGTCAATACGTCGTCTCCCCAGGTGATGGGGTCGCCGGTTGCGGTCCACGCGCCGGACATACCGGTGATCGCAGGCACGACTTCAACTTTAGCCTCGCTACGTAATCGATTGTAAAGATGCATGAATGATCCGTAGAAGAACGGATCACCCTCGCACAGGACCACCACGTCTTCGCCCTGATCCGACAGTGTCTTCAGATGCGCGGCACAATCTTCATAAAACGCCGAGAGCAGCTCATTGTACCGCGGATCACTCAATGGAATTTCTGTGGTCACGGGGTATTCCATCGGGAATTCCACCGCGCCTTCTGGGATCATGTCATTGACGATCTTGCGGGCCTGACCACTGCGACCCGGTTTGCGGAAAAAGGCCACGTGGCGGGCAGTGCGCAGTAGGCGGTCGGCCCTGACGCTCATCAGGTCCGGATCGCCGGGGCCGAGGCCGACACCGTATATCTTGCCCGCGTTCATTCGGCGCGGCTCGCGATGGCGTTGACCGCCGCGACCGTGATGGCGCTGCCACCAAGGCGACCCTTGACGATGCAGGACGGCACAGGCTGCGCCTCCCACAGCGCGTCTTTAGATTCGACCGCACCGACAAAGCCCACCGGGCAGCCGATGATGGCCGCAGGGCGCGGGCAGTCGGGGTCTTCCAGCATGTTCAGCAGGTGGAACAGGGCGGTGGGCGCATTACCGATGGCCACCACGGCACCTTGCAGATGCGGGCGCCACAACTCCAGCGCAGCGGCGGACCGGGTGTTGCTCATCTCGGCAGCCAGCGGACGCACACGTTCGTCGTGCAGGGTGCAGATCACCTCGTTATCGGCGGGCAGGCGGAACCGGGTCACACCCTCGCTGACCATGCGGGCGTCGCACAGGATCGGCGCGCCGTTCTCAAGCGCGGCACGGGCCGAGGTCACAAAACCGGTTGAGAAATGCACGAACTCTTCCAGCCCCACCATACCTGCCGCGTGGATCATCCGAACGGCGACCTGTTCCTCATCGGCGTCGAACCGTGCCAGATCGGCCTCGGAACGGATGGTGGCAAAGCTTTGTTTGTAGATCGCCGCGCCGTCGGTTTCGTATTCATAGGGCATCAGGAGAAGTCCATGGTCATAAGTGTTTCGGGGCTTAACCCGCGCAGGTTTGGCTCATCTCCCGCGCGGCCTTGTTTGACAAGATCAAATCGACCATCGTGGCCGACCAGGGTGACATCAGCTGGTTCCATGCGCGCGCATCCTTTAGCACAGCCCGAGACATGCAAGTGGCCGGGAATACGCGAGGTCAGCGCGCGGGCGATATCGCGGGTCTCCACCTGCGCCTGCGGGCAGAGCGGGGCGCCGGGGCAGGCGTCAGTGGTCATCAGCGGGTCGGTGCCATCGGTGACGAACGCTGGGGCGGGTATCGCCGCCCCGCCTTCCATCAGAAACAGCCGCCAAGGGGTGACCCGCAGCGCAGAGGCACCGCAGGTCTCAATCAGCCCCGCAAGCCCGCGCGCTGGCAACTGACCGAACGCGGCTCCGTAAAACGCACCCAGTTCCACGATGCCCGGTTCAGGCAGAGCGCCAACATCACCCGGTGCGCTGCCTTGGCATTCTGACGGCAAATCCTGTGACGCAACCAAGCGGGCCATGCGCCGGGCCTCGGGAGTTTGGTGATCCGCGAACCATTCGGCCAGCGCGATCAGGTGGTCGATGGCGATTTTTTCGGTCACGCGACGCCCTGTTTCGGCGCCATCAGCGCGTAGGATCAGCCCGTCGGGGCCTGTCTCCAGCCGGATATCCGCCGAATCCCCGACCAACAGGCGATTTGGTCCGGTGTCGATGGCAAACCCAAACTTGGCTGGTAGCGACGGCAATTCACCCAACCGGTCGATCAGTTCCTGCGTCAGTCGTGCGGTAAGATCGCCGGATTGGTAGAGCGGCGTCACCAGAATATTGCGCCGCACCTCGATACCCGGTTCCGCATCCAAAAGGTTCAGCGCAGCGAGTTCTTCTAGCAAAGGTTGGTGATCGGCCTCGGCCACACCGCGCAGTTGCAGATTGGCGCGGTTGGTCAGGTCAATTGTGCCATTGCCAAACCGGTCGGCAAGTTCGCACAGGCCTAACATCTGCGCAGCCTCAAGGCGCGCCAGCCGCGGCCGAACCCGCACGACCAACCCGTCCCCCGACATCATCGGGCGATGGGCGCTGGGGCACCAGCCCTGAACGATCGGTGCACTCATCCCAACCCCTCCAGATCGGCTCGGATCGAGTTTCGGCGCGTGTTCCACAGGCCAGCCTCGAGCAGCGCACGGAACCGATCCTGCATGGCCTGATGCGCCCGTGGGTTCTTCTCTTGCAGAAAGGCATCAACCTCGGCGTTACCCAGTGTGGCATCGTGGTAGATGTCAAACAGATGCGGTGCAACGGTTCCCGACAGATGGGCAAAGCTTGCCATATGATCCAGCGTTGCCGCGATCTCGGCGGCGCCGCGGAATCCGTGCCGTTGCATTCCTGCGATCCAGTCAGGATTAGCCGCGCGCGCGTGGACAACGCGGCTGATTTCCTCAGACAGGGTTCGGGCGCGGGGGATGTCTGGGTTGGTATTGTCCAGATGGTACAGCTGCGCAGTACCGCCAGTGACTTTCTTGGCGGCGGCAAAACCGGCCTCATGCGTGGCATAGTCATTGGCCAACAGCAGATCGGTTTCGGTCAGGTCCTGAAGGTGAACAAAGCTATCGGCGTGGGCAACGCGTTGGGTAATACCATCGACATCCCGTGCAATTTGCTCGCCCTCAAGCGCAAAGGAACTGGCATCCAGCCAAGCCTGACCGGCCTGTGCCCGCGCTTCGTCCGTATAGATTTCGGATAGCTGCGTCATGTTCAGGCCATAGCTGCCGGGGGCGGGGCCATAGACACGGGCGGCCGGTGCCTGCCCGGCATATGGGTTCCAGTCTGCTGCCTCGTCCCGTTCACACAATGCTCGCACTGCCTGGCCATACAGCGCAGAAAGCGTCGGGAATACATCGCGGAACAGGCCCGAGACACGCAAGGTCACGTCTAGCCGTGGACGGCTGAGATCAGTGATTGGCAGCACCTCGATACCGGAAACCCGCTCCGACCCCTTGTCCCAAACCGGTTTCACACCCAGCAGGTGAAGCGCCATGGCGAATTCTTCACCCGCAGTGCGCATCGTGGCCGAGCCCCAGAGGTCGACAATCAGCCCCTTGGGGTAATCGCCTTCTTCCTGCAGATGCCGCCGCACTAGTTCCTCGGCCAGTTTGACACCTTGGGTATAGGCCGCGCGTGTTGGAACCGAACGCGGATCGGTGGTGTAAAGATTTCGCCCTGTCGGCAGCACGTCCGAGCGCCCGCGATAGGGTGAGCCAGACGGGCCAGCCTCGATCCGTTTCCCGGCCAGTGCGTCCAAAAGTGATTGACGTTCCGCATGCGCCGAAGGCGTGGCATCAAAATTGCCGGTCACTTCGGGGACGCGGCCAAAGACGTGCAAGCCGTCGCCGAACTGGCTTTCTTTGATGTCGCAGACAAATCGGTCGATACGGGTGATCGCTTCGGCGGTACAGGTTGCCTGATTCAGACCCAGATCGCTTTCCAGACCAATGGCCTGCGCCTCATCCCGTATGTCTTCTTGTAGTCGGTCGCGGCGTTTGGGGTCCAGCCCGTCGGCGTTCGAGAATTCGTCCAGCAGGGATTCCAGCCGCACCATACGGTCCGGCGTGTCACTTGTTCGCATCGGGGGCGGGATATGGCCCAGTGTAACCGCGCCGATCCGGCGCTTGGCCTGTGCGGCCTCGCCGGGGTCATTCACGATAAAGGGGTAGATCACCGGCAGATCTCGGACCAACGCCTCAGGCCAGCAGTTTTGGGACAGGGCGACCGATTTGCCTGGCAGCCATTCCAACGTGCCATGCGCGCCGATATGGATCAGCGCATCCGCGCCATGCCCCTTACGCAGCCAGAGATAGAAGGCAACATAGCTGTGGCGCGGGGTGCGCGAAAGATCGTGATAGTCGTCATCGCGCAGCTCGGGCGTGCCGCGTTCCGGTTGCAGCGCGATCAGTGTCTTGCCCCGGTTCAAGGCGGTAAAGTTGAACGCACCATCGGCAAAAACCGGGTCGTCCTCAGGCTTGCCCCAGATGGATTGCAGATCCGTTTGCAACTGTTCCGGCAAGTCTTCCAGCGCGGTCTGATAGGCCGCGAGCGGCCAAGACAGTCGCGCATCCAGAAGCGTCTCGGCAATCGGCGCGCCAGGTGCGGTGTCATAGCCTTCGGCCTGCAGATCAGACAGCATCGCCTCGGCCGAGGCCAGCGCATCCAGGCCAACCGCATGGGCCATCTGCCAGTCCTTGCCGGGATAAGTCGACAGCACCAACGCTGGGACCTGATCTGGCTTAGGTTTGTCGCTTAGGCGCAGCCAGCCGTCCACCCGATCAATGATCGCCTCAACCCGTTCCGGCTCGGGGCGGTGGGCAAAACGGGAATATTCCAGATACGGGTCGCGCTTGCCCGGTTCCTTGAACGAAGCGATGCCCGCCGAAATGCGGCCATCCACCTCGGGCAGGACCACATGCATTGCGAGGTCGGCGGGGGACAGCCCGCGTTCCGCATCGACCCAAGCCTTGCGGCGTGCGGTGGACAAGGCGACCTGAAATACCGGCACATTGGCGGCGTCCAGCGGGGACGTTCCCGAGGCGCCTTTGCCCGAAAAGGAGGTGGCGTTGATGATTGCCGAGGGGGCCAGCGCTACGACCTGTTCGCGCAGCCAGTCAGCGGCGGTAGGGGCTTTGAGCGACGGCGCAAATAGGCCAACAGCCTGAAACCCACGCGCACGCAGACGGTGGATCAGGGCCGCGACCGGGGCAGTGTCTGCCGAGGTCAGATAGGCGCGATAGAAGGTCACGAGGATGCGCTTGGCATCACCGGCGAATGCGGTATCCGCCGGGATCACACCGCGATCCGGGCACCATACGCCACATTCCGGGATCGTCTTGGCCCCCATCACCGGGCCAGAATAAAGCCCCGCGGCCAGTGCCATTTGCGCCAGCGCAGCCTGCGCTGCGACCTCACCGCCTGTGTCGCAAAGATGCGCCAGCCGCCGCAGGGTTGAAACGGGCAGGGTAGAATAGTCATCCAGGCGCGTATCTTCACGTCCATCCGCCGGCAGGACTGCCACAGCGATGCCTTTGGCGTGGGCCAGTGCCAGAACCTGCTGCAATCCGTAGGACCAGTAGGGCACGCCACCGATCAGGCGGATCAGAATGCCTTTGGCGCCCTCCAGCGTCTGCTCGACATAGGTGTCGACAGAAAGCGGGTGCTTCAGCGCCGTTAGATTGGCCAGCCGCAGGGTCGGCATCCGGCCTTCGGGTCCACCACCACGATGCCAGCCTGCCGCGAAAGCGCCAAGATCACTGTCGGAAAAGGACAGCACCACCAGATCCGCCGGGCTCTGGCCCAGATCGGTTGGGGTCTCCGTTTCCTCTAACCCGTGGCTTTCGCGGAAGACGACGTGCATGGCTTACTCGGCGGCCTCGGTTACACCCACGAGGATTTCGCGGATTTCAGCCTCTTTGATGTCGTCATGCTCGGCGATGACCACCAGACGCGAGCGACGCTCTTCACCTGGCTCCCACGGGCGGTCGTACTGATGACGCACACGGGCCCCGACTGCCTGCACCAAAAGGCGCATGGGTTTGCCGGTAACAGCGGCATAGCCTTTGACCCGCAGGATGTTCAGTTCATTCGCCAGACGTTCGATATTGGCGACCAGCTGGGCCGGATCGGTCTGTTCCGGCAGCTCGACAATGATGCTTTCGAAATCATCATGCTCGTGATCGTGGTGGCCATCGTGATGGCTGGGACGTGCCTCCATGTCATCTTCAGCAGCGGCCTCAAGCCCCAGCACAACACGTACATCCACAGCGCCTTCGGCCACTTCGACCACGGGCAGCGGGCGCGGAGCCTCTGCCGCGATGATTTCCTTGGCCTTGGCGACCCCCTCGGGGCCAGCAAGATCAGGCTTGGTCAGCAGAATGATGTCGGCGCAGGAGATCTGGTCCTCGAACACCTCGGATAGCGGCGTTTCGTGATCAATCGAGTCATCGGCCAGGCGCTGGGCATCCACCGCAGCGACATTCGGGGCAAAGCGACCGGCGGCCACAGCTTCGGCATCGGCCAGAGCAATTACGCCATCCACGGTGATTTTCGAGCGGATATCCGGCCAGTCGAACGCTTTCAGCAGCGGCTTGGGCAGGGCCAAGCCAGAGGTTTCGATCAGAATGTGATCGGGGCGCGGCTCTAGCGCCATCAGCGCCTCGATGGTCGGGATGAAATCATCTGCCACGGTGCAGCAGATGCATCCATTGGCCAATTCCATAATGTTTTCCGCCGGGCAATCGGGGATCGCGCAGGATTTGAGGATATCGCCATCGACGCCAACATCTCCAAACTCGTTGACCACAACGGCCAGGCGCTTGCCCTGCGGGTTCTGCATCAGATGACGCACCAGCGTGGTCTTTCCCGAGCCCAGAAAGCCGGTGATCACAGTGACGGGCAGTTTTTCGAGATTGCTCATATCTAAGCTCCAATCGGGGGAATGCGGGCCGCACAGTTTTTGCGGAAATGTTCAGGACGTTCGCGCCATTTAACGAGGCCATCTTGGGTCTCGAGATATTTGGTCGCACCTTCAACAATGGTCTCGACATGATCGGTTTCATCGAGATGCTCATAGACAAAGGTCCAACGTTCGGGTCCGCCACGCAGCACAATCGAGCAGCCCTGATCGCAATTTGAAAGGCATTCTACTGCCTTCAAAGTGACGCCATCAGGAAGTTCTGCCTGCTCCAACGCCTTGTGCAGCAACGCCCCAGGACGATCTGCATCATTCTCGACGGGCAGGCCGCGGCGGCAGGTCGTGCACACCAGCAGTTCAACAGGTGTGGTCTCGGTCATGTCTCTCATCCCCCCAAATCCTCTTCGCGGGGGACGGGGTTTCATGCGGGCCACGTATTGCGACATGGGCCCGACACCGGATCACCCCGTCCGGTTTCAACTTCGGATGTTGGCAGGTCTCCCGGCTTGCGGATGTCAGAGGCTGGCCTCTGGCAGATGTCCCGCCTTCCCGGCCTGTCTGGCCAGTGGCTTTGGGCACCCTCTCCGGTCACGGTCGCGGGGGCGGCTGCGTTTGACGGATGACCGCTGACGCATTCCCTTTTCATCTGCATGTGCAGACACCAACGGATGGGACATGCGGCACGGGCAGGGGGCTTGTCAAGCGCGGCAGACGCACGGAAATCATCGAGAATGGAAAAGCGACCTGCCAATGCCTGTCAGCGGCATGTTTGGTCAGCCACATGCAAAATGACGGCAGGCGAGTTTGGGCTTTGCGCCTCGAAGATATCCAGACGAAAGGATTCGCGGGCCAGTTACTTCAAAGGGCATATCGCGTGGATTCGATAGAGCGGTCAAATTTACCGGCCGAGCCAGTGAGTCCACCGCCTTCTGATCAATCCGGTGTCAAGCTTCACTCAGCAGAGCACTGCCGTAGCGAGACGGCATGTCGCAGGCTCGAAAAGCCGAATGCGAAGCAACTGTTTGAAAGTATTGGAGGCGAGTACCGGAATCGAACCGGTGTACACGGATTTGCAAGAGATCGACATCAAGAATATTAATTGAAAATCAAACATTTATTTGTAATATTTTTCGTTGTATACCTTTTTGTGTACAATCTAATTTCGCCAGTGCTCCCAAAAAGCCCTTCCATCATCCAATAAGTTGTTGCTGGGCTTAATCTGCATTTTCAGCAAGTCTTCGACTAGGCGATAGATGTACCTTCCTAGCCCCTTCAAGCGATACTCTTCTGCGACCTCAACTAAGTCGCAAACTACAGACGTTGAACTGACGCCAAAGGTCGCCTGAGCTACAAATTTGCTTGGGTTAGAGCGTAAAGTTACGCGTAGCCACACTGACCCGTAACTGCAATCAACGTCAATTGAACGGTCATCAAAAATTGTATGACGAATGATGTCATTCTCATCAAGATTTGGTGGTACTAACGTCAGTTCAAATTGATAGTTTGGGTACTCTTGGTTAGTGAGCATTTTCTGTTCGAAGTTGGTGATCTTTGTTGGCATTTTGTTCACCAAATTTGTCATTTTTTCATAATTTAAAGGTTGGTGGGCTGAAGGTTCTTTGGGGTGGTCACCATAGGTTGATAATAGCGGTTTGTAAGCGGATGAAATTGTATATTTCCTTATGGTATCCAGTGGTCTAGGTAAAGTGTGGCGCAATTTTTAGTTGTGTCTCGCGACAGTGAAGGCCATCAAGATGCAAGATAAAATTAAAACTCAAGACGTTATTCAGACAGCAACCGCCCATCTGCATGAACTAAGTGGTCACGTTTTTGACTTGCTCACTGTATCTAAGCCAATCACACCTGATGCCGCTGTGAACTTGTCCAAAGTGATCTCTAAACTTTCTCCCTTGTTAGGAAATATGATCGAATTCAACACAGTTGAATTTTTGAATGATCAAGAAGAATACAGAGGAAAAGGAGAGTGGAAGAGGCAAGATCCAGGATTTCCAGACACGATCTTTGAGGGTGTGACGCCTACGCCTGGTTTTGAGATTAAAGCGTGGTTTCCTCTGGCAACAGAAATAACGGCTCGCTTCAAGGATTCACAAAACCATTTCAAGGATGACAACACATATGTATGCATGTTGGCGTGGCTGCCTGAATACATCTTGTTTGGAAAGCCATATATTTTGGATGTCGTAGTGGTATCTGGGGCATCAGTAGCGAAAGCACGTGACACTCACTACCATAATCCTCCTGATTATCTTGTTTTGGAACCAGAGGACACTAGCGACAGAACTCGCAACTTGCAGCAAACAAATACCAACGGTTACAAGCTGCAGAACAAAGACCCAGCTGATATCGCTAAGGCGAAAGCAATGGTGAATTCGTGGGGAACGAATGGGCACAAGTACGAACCCACACCTGAATATCAAGCGAAACTCAGAGAGCTTCTTGGCGGGTTTACTTACCGTCTAGATACGAACTATGCGAAAATGGATCGTATTGTTCACGATGAGCTAGAAGCCTTCAAGGCACGTGTGTTGGCAAAAACCGTTCAAGGTTTAACGGTCAAGCAGTGGGAGAAACTTTTCCGAAATCCTGACAGGGGTCTCGTGAAAAGTGTTCTCGCCAAACAGCTTGGAATTACGGAAGGGGACACTGACGAGCTTCTTCGATAAGGCGTTGCAATCCGTAATGAAAGTACGTCGTGTCTATTTCACTAGCATAGGAATTGAAGCCAGCTCGTCTTGCGGCGACGGACGCTGAGAAAAGGCCTCCAAAAGGTTCCCAAACTGTGCCATTTTGCGGCGTGGAGGCCTCCACAATTCTTGTCATTAGGTCCAACGGTTTTTGATTTAAGTGTACCGCGCGACCTCTAGTGCCATCAGCTTTTATGCGTTCTGCACCTCTGAGTGCTGGGCGATGCCAGACGTTTGTGACTCCATGCGGGCAATCAAAATTTGACCGCGTTTCAGCCCAGTCATCTGCGGTCATTGGAGATACGCCATCGCGCGAAAAATATGGGCGGCCACTGGGGTCGCCTCTTTCGTTGGCCCAGCTTGCAAGCTTTTGGAACATTTCAGGAGGCATCCAATACCAAAGATGCCCTTGATCCAGATACTTCCTTACAGCGGCATCAGCGACACCGCAGGCCGTGTTGGCCTGCCGCATAGGTAAGCCTGTGCGCTTCCACTCGTTATACAGCCAGTGCTTAAGAATTTGCCCGTCAATTCGCGCCTCAAAGACATACTGTACGCAGACCTCAGTCACGACTGGAAAGCGGCGGATTTTCTTTGTGTTTACGTTGCCCGCGATGTGGCCAACACCCTTATCCCAGATATTTGCGTTCACATAGCGCCAGCCGTGCTTTTCCAAGATGGGGTGAACTGATGCCCATCCAATTTCTGAGTTCCAGAACCAGAGAACAGTTTTTGCCGAAGCTTTTCTGGACCAAGCTTCAATATGAGGCTCATACCACTCAGGCATTCCTGTGTGATCTGAAGTGTCCCCCTCAAATCCCAAAACACCATAGGCCCCATCAGAAACGATGCAATCAGGAGCCTGCCAGTCGTCATAAAAATTGAGGCTATCACCAAAGAAAAGCTTGGTTGGGCCATTTGCCCATTCAGTGGTTTCTAGAGCTTCAGTCCTTACAACTGCCTTGCCTCGCCCAACTGTGGATGTGCGCTCGCTCTTTTTCTTCGCAATTGCATTGCCATTCTTTGTGGCAACCTGCTCTTTAGTCAAAGTCGTGCTCCGTTTGCCTTTTGCGCCATGTCACTTGTTCGAGTGTACACAGTTATTTTCGAATTGGTCCTGTGGGACTTGTAGTAGTTGCGATATTCAGACCCGTCAAACAAGGTTCAGTGCGTTGCGTAACTTGCTTTCATTGTAGTCAATGTAGCGTTGGGTCGTGCTGATGTCTTTGTGCCTTGCCAACGCTTGTATTACCCGCACATTCACGCCTTTGTCAGCTAGTTCAGTCAAAAATTGCCTGCGTCCGCTGTGAGAGCTGGCCCCCTTGATACCTGCCGCTGCATAGAACTTAGCAAACAGGTTTACAATCGTCTGAGGGCTGAACCCGCCACGCTTAGCGCTGAAAAACAACGGTGCGTCAGGTTTGCTTGTATGGCGTGGGTAGGCAGTCGAATACTCAACAAGCGCTTTGTTCAGCCGTTTGCTGACAAGAACCGTGCCTCCTTCATGGCCCTTGGTTTGTGTCGCTGCCAGATAAACAGTATCGCGCGGTTGCCCCTTGGCGTCAAAAACATCACGAACATTCAACGCAGCAATTTCACATGCGCGCAACCCTGCAAAAAAGCTGAATGCGAAAATGGCGCGGTTGCGGATGCTGTAGCGATGGGCGTCTATGACTGCATACACGCGTTTCTGTTCCTCTTGCGTCAGTAGCTTTGCTTGTTTCATGTCTCAGCCTAAATGTGTGGTTTCCCTGTAATTCATTGTAAAGCCACACATTTTGCTAAACGATCGAAAAAGGCGCTGATGCTAAACCACTGAGATCAATAGCTGTTCAGTGAAAAAGTTAGATATTATTGGAAACCTAACATTTTGCTGGGAATGCTTCGTTGCCCGCGATTGCCGCGATCTTGTGACGTTCAAGCAGATAGGCTTCTAGTTCGTCCTTTACACCGTTGAGCACACGAAGGTCGCTGTCAGCTATGCTTCCAAGTTTCTTACGGCTCATGTGGGCAAAGGCGATTTTGACCTTTGTTTTATTCAGGCAGTTGATTGCCGTAGGGATTGAGAAGTCGCTTTGCTTTGTCTTCTGTACAGCAAACCAGCTTTTGCTGCGCCAACACCAATCTGTGCTGAACTGCTCCGCAGATTGCACAAACGAGTGCTCATGTAGTTCCGCAAATATTTTTTCCATCAATGACATTTGAAATCTCCTTAAGTCTAATACGATGACCTCTTTGCCACCGTACTTTGCTGCTGCTTCGCATCAGCAGCCGCTACAGCAAATCGTTTCGCTGCCGCTTCACATTTGCCGCATCAGCATTTTTTGAGCAGAGCGGTGCTTACAAGGTCGTGCTTGGAAAATGGTTTCTTTGATGAGGCTTTTCCTAGAGCCAATGGATCAAGCCTGTCATTGGCGTGATCCATTGACGCAACTTTTCCTGTCGCGTTTTTGGCTACACTCACCAAACCACATGGGAAGAGCAGGTTTTGCGATCATCTCTTTACTGGGCTTCAACGCACGCGCTGGGGCTGGTGTAGCGAAGCTGGTCCAGCGCGATGACGGGTACTGCAATGCAGCTTGTCTTTCCGTCTCACTAAAATTCACGCTTCAATTGCGCTACCACCATTACGACGACAAAAATTTTGTCAGGTTCATTCCTGCATCTTTAAGGCACCCCTGTGGGGCGTCTGTCGAAGCGCATAACTGACAATGCGATTGCTTACCGTCACACAGCAGAACGGATTCACAGCACGATTACGACTGGCGTGCTAACCTTGAGGTCAGTTTGTAGGACAGGCGGCATGTGCCTTAGCCTGTTAAAGGTATTTATCATCTGCGCGCAGATGGCGCGTGATTTCCAGAGTATTTTGGCTTTTTAGGTTTTGACGGCTCTGCAACACGCACGGGTTTAACAGGTGGCTTGGGGTCTGTTGCTGTTTCTCGCTCTTTTGCTTTACGCCGTTGGGTCGTCGTGCCGCTTTCGTTCAATTCTGTGCTCAGTTGCTGGATGTATTGACTCGTTAGGTCCAAGAGCGCGCCTGCAATCGCCAGCCGTTCTGCGGTGCTGTTGGCGCGATGTAATTTTTGTAAGCGTCGAAGCGAACATTTTAGGTCATCAAATTTCATCTCGTTCTCCTGCTCGTATTTAGCTTTAGCGAGCTAAGGAGTACTGAGAGAGCAAGCGGTGTTTGAGCGGGGAAGCGTGTTAACACGCTTGATGCGAGGCGGTGAAATAGAAAAAAGCCTCAGCATTGCTGAGGCTTTTTAGTTATTTGACGATGTGTAGGGTTGAACTTGGCGGGTGCGTTGTAGGTTCAGCGTGCATCAATGCCATGGGCACAATTTCACGCCAACTGCCGTCGCTGGTCCTGATGATCTCGTCAATCTCGTCTGTGCTCAGTTGCCGCCCTTCGTTGCGTAAGATGCGCTGAACGCGGGTGCGGATGGCTTTAGGGTCAGCCGCATTGAAATTGACTTTTACGCAGCGGCTGAGCATTCCTTTGTCCAGCTTGTCCAAGTAGTTTGTAGTCAAAACACAAACGATGTTGGGCGTGTTTAAAAACGCTTTCAGTGCGCGCTGTGCATCATCAGTTAAGTTGTCCACTTCGTCAAAAATGAAGTAGTGAAACGAGCTGGCGTTAAACGAAACTGTCCTTACTTTTGCTTCGCATGACTTCAAGATCGTGCTGATATTCTCAGTTTTTTGGCAAGAAACAAAACGTGGCTGTTCAGCGAGTTCCTCGCCGCCTCGCGCTTGTTCGAATTCGCGGCAAAAGATGTGTGCGTATGTTGTCTTGCCTGTGCCGTAAGTGCCGTAAAAGCACAAAGCAGTTTTGCCAGTCTCTGGGAACGGGTACCTGCCACTGAGAAGCGCATCTATTTGGTTTTCTGCGGTTTTGTTTGTGAAGACCATTTCAGCAGTAGATTGAGGTGCGGTGTTTGTCATTGTTAAAGCCCCTTACGCCGCTTGCTTTTCAACATCGTGCTTTTCATCACGGACGCGCTTGTTAAAACCGCTGCCTTGCTTGTCAGCAGTCGCTTCCTCAGCCTCGCGCTTAGCGGTTTTCTTCGCTGCCTTTGCTTGGGTGCTGTAGAGATTTGAAAGCGCGCCAGAGACAACTGTTTTGCCTGCAATGCGTTCTTTACTCACTTCGTCCTCGAAAACGACGTGCTTTACTTCAACATTGCCGCGTGCATTCAGCTTGCCAACAAGCACGACATATTGCCCTGTTGCGTCAGTCGCGTATTGCGCAATTTCATCGCATGCAATCTCTACGATGTTGTTGGCGGCATCAGCAATGCGGCGACCTTCAACGGCGCGCTGTTTTGGCGTCTTGGTATTCTTAGCAAGTGCAGCACGAATTTCTTCGATGCCGCCACGATCAGAAATGTAGCTTGCAATTGCGTTGCCTGTGCCAACTCCTTCTTGTGCTGCGCAGCTCAATACACGCGCATAGGTGTTAACGCGGCGGCTGTCAGCGTTGCCGTCGAAGAAGACAAGCTTAGTTGCGAGTTGAATGAAGGTGGGTGTTTTGGCAGTTGGAATTTTGCGGTTTTGTACTTCGCTCAGCAGCCAATCGTATTTGTCTGCGTTAACGTCATTTCCGTCTTTAGCTTCCAAGTAAAGCGTGTAAATGGCTCCAAGCAGTTCATAAAGGCGCTCATTGGCGGTCGCAAATACAGTTGTCTGCCATTCTTCGCGATCAGCTGTAAGAGTGTTAACACGATTCTGGAATGCAGTAAGCACGGTTTCATTGATATCAGTTGTCTTAGTCATTGCTATTCCTTTCTGTTTTAGCAAATTCGCTTCCTCACAAGCGATGACTAAGTTATAGCCTAGATAGCTGTTGTTAACTTCAGGCATGGATTGGTGACTTCAATGGTTGTTAACGAATGAGAAGATATTTTATCTCGCCGCACCCAACTTTTGGCAGGACAGAGACACCCCCTGCGTTCAAGGTCGAATCATCGCCGTATTATTGGTGGTGGCACGCGTTGACGCTAAATGAAGGGTACACTGCGGCTTGCGAGAAAAGTGGCGTAGGCTTTGACCTAGTTTACAAGGATTTTGGCGACGTTCGCTACCAAGGTAATCGCCACGCAGCATTTAAAGTTTGGTGGAACGAGCGTGTTAACACGCTTGAGGACCGTGGTGCGTATTTGTTTGCAGAGCCAGTATTGCCAGGCAAATCCGTTTCGATCGTTACGGACGTTGATGTAGCGGAAGGAGCAATAGCTGACCCTCAGCGTCTACTTGTGAACATCCCGCTTGATGCGCAGCGGAAGCACATTGAATGGCGCCTCAACAATATACTGAAGAAACACCTAAAGCCTGAATCTGGACGTGTTGTGAAGTCTGTGCGTAAGAGCAAGGCTCGCTACAGTTTGGAAAAGCCAGTAGTGCCAGACGCACTCAAAAAGACCTTTGACCTTTATGATGCAAAGCGAGCTGCGATAGCGCAGGGAGAAAAGATCAGCAATTTTGAATTGGCGAAGCGTGCTAGGATCAAGGTGCAAGAGCGCGAAAAGGAAGGCGAGATCAACACTGTTGAAAACTACCGCCGCACAGTGTCCGCCACTGTTTCACGCTATATCAAGCAGGCTGAACGAATGATTGAAAATGCTGGGCAAGGTGTTTTTCCCTAGCCTTGCAGTTTCTGATTTAGATCGCTTTCTTCTCAGAAGGCAGCAGACATATGAGGCAACTATAGGAGCCATGATATGTCTGTACTATCCAAACTCACTGTCAAATCCGTCACTCGTGCCAGCAAGCAAGATCCTGTTCAACTGCGCCGCCGCAAACTTGTCGCTGCAATCGAAGAGCAGGTGAACGTGGCTGCTGCTGTGGTAAACGGCGAAACCTATGAGGTGACGCGCAAGACATGGATCAAGAACGAGCAGGGTGAAAAAGTGCTGGTGGACAAACTACGCAAAGTGCGTCCGTGGTTTTTTGAACAAGACGGCGGTTGGTACGTGCAGTGCAAATACGGGAACAAGGCGCTGACGATTGGCAATGGAAACGCGGTCTTTGTGAAAGCGTTGAAAGATGTCGCTGGCGCATTGAGCACGTTGAAGGCGGCAACTGAAGCGGGCGAGCTTGACGATGCAATTGTAGGCGCGGTGACACGAAAGGCTAGCAAAATCCGTTAACGCAATTAGAGTATCGCTAAACCTAGGAGCCGCAGTTTGCGGCTTTCTTTTTCGCTTATGTATTAAGGTTTGTACTGCAATGGCAATCGTTTACGTTCTTACTAATCCAGCTTTTGATGCCTACGTCAAAATAGGTAAAACAATAAACCTTGAGCAGCGTTTGAAGCAGCTAGACAATACAAGCGTGCCGTTGCCGTTTCGTTGCGTTTACGCTGTTGAGGTGGACGACGAAAGCGAAGTTGAACGCTTAGTTCACCAAGCATTTGCTGACCATCGCACTCGTTCATCACGAGAGTTTTTCGAGATTGATCCTCAGCGTGTCATTGCCGCTCTCAAGCTGACGCGCGGCAAAGATGTAACGCCAAGAGGCGATATTGCTGAGGACGAAGAAGGTGTAAAGGCACTTGAAAAGGCAACGAGGCGACCACGTAAAACGTACAAGTTTACTGATGCAGATGTCCAAGTTGGCGACATGCTGCACTATGCCAATGACGATGCGGTGACTGCGGAAGTCATAAGCGACAAAAAAATACTCTTTGAGGGTGAAGAGACGAGTTTGAGCAGGTCAGCTTTGACGCTACTGCAACGCGATGGATACACTTGGCGTACGGTGAATGGGTGGCAGTATTGGATGATTGGTAACGAGACTATGGCGGAACGGTTAGAGCGGTTGCTTGGAGAGGCAGAAGAAGACACTGAAGATGAAAGCTAGCCGTTCAAAATTCGCAGCAATGTTTCGCCCTCTATCAAGTCATCGTTTTTTGCCGCCAGCGCCTTCATCGCGATTTCTTCTGTCACCACGTAGTTCTGTCGTTCAACGCCCAAAGCAGCCAACAGCCCTGCTTCATCAAGTTTGCCCGCTACGAGCATATTGAAGGCCGTTTCCACCACACCGCCGCTGTTTGAAGTTGCCTCTTTCTTTGGGCTTTTTCGCATGTCGCGCCCGCTGTGCATTTCAGCATTCAAAATAGGGCTAAGCTTACTGTAGTGCTTATCAATCATTGTGGTGCCAGTGCCCATTTGCTTGCTCAGGGCATGTGTGCTGATGCCGCGCTTCAAATCCCGCGTCGCATAGTAGTGCCGCAAACTGTACAGAGTGCGGGATTTGCCATCCGCACCAAATTTCAATCCCAAGTCGTCCAGCAGTGCATTAAATGCGCGGTTTAAGCTCGCGATGTTTGCAACAGCGCCCAAGCGCGTCGTGAAAACAAGTTCGTTGTTTTTAGCTGAGATGAGCTGAGCGAAGCTGTCGTAGCTGAGAGCAGGGTTCAGCGTACTTTGTCTGTCCAAGTAGCCTTCCACAGTGTCTCGCGCCACTGCGCTTCTCTTTCGCGTTTTCCCATCTACGTTCACCACCAAATAGCGCTCGCCGTCATTCTCCTGCCATTCAATGTTGCGCCACCGTAGCCGCAACGCCTCTGTGCCATGCCGCACGCCAGTGTTGGCGAGAAACAGCACGTAGTTTCGTAGCACTTCGCGCGTCGCTGTCGCCTTCTTGTCTTTTGTCTTTTTGTGCCAACTGCGCAGCGCCGAATAAATCTTCTTGTACTCTGCGTCCGTGAAGCTGCCTCTGCTTTCGCTCTTGACCCCTTTGTTGAGCAGGGTGGGGCGCATGGATTTTACGATCCAGCCGTGCAGTTCTGCTTCGTCCAATACTCTGTTCAATGCTGCATTGTGATTGTTGATGCCGCTTTGGGAGAATGGCTTTTTGTTCGTCTCAGTGCGCCAAGTGTCAAATGCCGTCAGCGCAGCCAAATCTATCTTCGCTACATCCGTGTTGCCAAAGTACGGGATGAGCCAGATGCGCAGTGCTGAAAAGTAATCTTTGTAAGCTTGCTTACCGCCGCCCTCATCAAGTTCGCGCTGCATTCGCGCCATCGCGTATTCAGCCACATGCTTGAATTTGCGGGTTTGGGCAGGCAGGTGATTTTTGATGCGCGCTTTGGTCTCGTGGTACAATTCTATTGCGCGCTCTTTTGCTTCCTCTAAGTCGTCTGTCTTTGTGCTTTTCACAACACGTTTGCCGTTGTCCAACGTCAACCGCACGTACCAATTTTCGCTGCCCTGGCGCTTATCCAGCTTTAGTTTTTTGTGCACATTTACAGTGGTAACGCCGTAGCTCATCGCGTGCTGCTTCGCCTAGTTGCCTGTTTTTTCTCAGTATACGGCAAAAGGTCTCAAAATGCAGTCGAATCTGCACGCGGACTGTGTACGAATTGTGTACAGGGCGCAAAAACTAAATGAAAACTATATCTTGTAGGTTTTTGCGATTTTTTCTGAAAAAACTACAATATATGGAGGCGAGTACCGGAATCGAACCGGTGTACACGGATTTGCAATCCGCTGCGTCACCACTCCGCCAACTCGCCTTTTCAAGTAATATCAAATACTTGCCGTGGTGTGACAGGCGTTTTAGCAGCTTTAATCCGGGGCGTCCAGTGGGTTCGGTCTAAATTTGAGGAACTGAAAATTGGTTCACCCAATCGGATCACTCTAAAATCTTCACGACAGACGAAAGTTTCCACTTGCGGGCCGTTGCTGGTTTGCCCGGGATGTGGCACAAGCCAAGCAACCTTGGGAAATGAATGAGCGATCCAATGACAGATTTCGCAGCCCGCCGCCGCACCATGGTCGATACGCAGGTCCGGCCTTCGGACGTTACCAAGTTCCCGATCATTGATGCCATGCTGTCCGTCAAGCGCGAGAATTTTGTGCCAGACGCGCAACGCGAAGCCGCCTATGTCGAGAGTTTGATAGAACTTGAGGCTGGACGCTGCATTCTGGAACCGAGAACACTGGCCAAGATGCTGGATGTGCTGAACATTACCAATGATGAGGTTGTTCTGGATATTGCTCCGGCGCTGGGATATTCGACGGCTGTTGCAGCCCGTATGGCGCAGTTGGTCGTAGCGGTGGAAGCGGATGAAGCGCTAGCTGCCGAAGCGCAAACTCTGCTGATGGAGGCTGACGCGGATAATGTGGTCGTTCACGTGGGGCCGCTGGATGAGGGCGCTGCCGAGCATGGGCCTTATGACGTGGTCATGATCCAAGGCGGCGTAGAAGAGGTTCCGTCTGCATTGATTGACCAGCTTAAGGATCATGGGCGTATCGCCTGCCTGTTCATGGAAGGTGATCTTGGGACCGTCCGTATAGGCCACAAATCAGGCGATCGCGTTACCTGGCGCCAGGCATTCAACGCCAGTGCACCTGTTCTGAAGGCTTTCTCGGCCGAGAGTGCATTTTCGCTATAGTCGGCGGGCAGATTTATCTGCTGCCTTGATTAGTTCAACACAAAGACGCAAACTGCCCTGAGGGCTGCGTTATTTTGATTTGAGAGGATTTCGCCATGCGTTTTGCAGCAGGAGGCAAGCTGGTCAGGACTCTGGCAGTGACTGCGGGTATTGCTCTGGGCACGTTGCCCGGTAAGGCGGTTTGGGCCGATAACCTGACTGATGCGTTCATCGGAGCTTATAATACCAGCGGTTTGCTGGAACAGAACCGGGCGCTGCTGCGGGCTGCGGACGAGGATGTGGCGATCGCGCTGTCGGCTTTGCGCCCTATTATCAACTGGACCGTCGCGGTTAGCCAAGACTATACGCGCAGCAGAAACAGTGGTGTTACGAACAGTGTTGATCCTTCGAACTTCTTCTCGGGCCTGACGCTGAGCCAGCTTTTATACGATGGCGGAGCCTCCATTCTGGGCAAGCAATCAGCGCAGGAAACGGTGCTGTCGACCCGGCAGGCGCTGATCGATATCGAACAGCAGGTCCTGTTCCGCGCGGCGACCGCTTACCTGAGTGTTCTGCTGCAGGAAGAGACTGTATCGATTCGTCAAAACAACGTTGAACTGTCCGCAGAAGAGCTTCGCGCCTCGCAGGATCGTTTCGAAGTTGGGGAAGTTACCCGCACAGACGTCGCATTGTCTCAGGCTCAGCTTGCAAGCTCGCAGGCCGATCTGGCGAATGCGCGCGGCGATCTGAGCACTGCTCAGGCGGAATATGTGAACGCAGTTGGCAAACTGCCGGGCCGTACTGCTGGTCAGCCCAGCCTGCCAAACTTGCCCCGCTCCGAGGCCGAGGCTGTCAGCCTGGCCCAACGCAATCACCCATCCATTCTGTCCGCCCAGCATCAGGTGCGCGCCCTTGATCTGGTCGTGCAGCAGCAGCGCGCGGGCCTGGGTCCGAATGTCAGCCTGAACGCTGATGCGGGCGTCACCGAGAGCTATGATGACGACGATTATGTGAATGATGCGAGTATCTCGCTGAACTTCAGCCAGCCGATCTATGCGGGTGGTCGACTCGCGGCAAGCGTGCGCCGCGCAATGGCCTCGCGGGATGGGTCACGTGCCAATCTGCTGAATGTGCAAAAGAACATTACGCAGGGCGTGTCTGATGCCTATGTTCGGTTTCAAACTGCAAGCGCAAGCCTGAGGGCCTCTTCGGAACGTGTACGCGCCTCGGAAGTTGCGTTTGATGGTATCCGCGAAGAGGCAACTTTGGGTGCGCGGACCACTCTAGACGTGCTGGCTGCTCAGCAGGATTTGCTGGACGCGCAGCTTGCCGAAATTGCTTCCAGAACCGAGCGATCTCTGGCGGCTTATCAGTTGCTGCAGGCCCAAGGTTTGCTCACGGCCGAGCGTCTGGGCCTGGCGGTTCAGATTTACGATCCGACCCTTTACTATAATCTGGTGAAGAAAGCCCCCGCGCAGGTCAGCAAGCAGAGCAAAGATCTGGATCGGGTCCTGAAAGCACTGCGTCGGGACTAAACACCCAATACTGCCTGTTGTGAGGTCTGCATTGTTTGGCTACACTTGGACCTGAGGTTAGAGCGGTAGAAAACAATGACAGACAATGTCGTGAACTCCGGGATCGAAGACGTACTGTCATCGGTCAAGCGGCTGGTCAGCGAAGAAGGTCGAAAAGTTCCCGATCTGGTGCGTTCCAAGTCAGAGCGAAAGCCAGGGCGGCTTGTTCTGACTGATGCGCTCAGGGTTGGCGAGCAAACAGGTGTCGAGACGCAGCCTTTCAAGCTGGATGCTGAGTACAGCGCTGAAAAATCGGTGAAACCGATGCTTTTGCGCGCCTGCGATGTTGTTGCGGGTGATGAAGCGGAGTCGGCTACAGAGCATTCACCTGATCCAGTTGCGGAAGAGGGCATAGCCAAAAGTCTAAGTGCCAAAATTGAGGCGCTGGAAGCCGCGATCGCCCGGACCGAAGATCAGTGGGAGCCCGACGGTGACAGCGTAGATGCCTATTCCGGAACGCCAAATCAACCGTTGGAATGGCAACCCCAAGACGAAGCCCCGGATGCAGAGACTGAGACTGTTGCAAAGGCAGTTTTTGTACGGGACCCAGAGGTATCGGCTGCCGCTGATACAACAGGTTCAGAAGCAGATGCTGCCATGTCCCGGCTTGATGAAGATGGCTTGCGCTCTTTGATTGCACAGGTTGTTCGTGAAGAGCTGCAGGGCGTACTGGGTGAACGCATTACGCGGAACGTTCGAAAAATGGTTCGCCGCGAGATCTACCGTGCGTTGGCCGAGCAAAAAGCCGAGTGAAAGTCAGCCTTTAATCGGCGTTTCAGCCAGTTCCAGCAAGCGATCCAGATCCATATGCCGTTCCAGATGGTCGGCCAGACGATCAAGCGTATCTTCGACACCGTCCTCATAGTGCAGGGTGGAAGAGACTCCCAAAAGCTGTAGGTAGTCGGCCCGAAATTGATCGGATGAGAATATACCGTGTAGGTAGCTTCCGCGTATCCGGCCAGTCCGATCAGCTGCGCCCTCCGGGCGGCCCTCGACCTCCAGCCAAGCGCGGGTGCAATCGTTGCCTTCGGTGCGGCCCATATGGATCTCATATCCGGTTAGCGGTTGGTGCCCCGGCAGGGCGCGTGCAGTCCGCAGGGTCACCTTTTTCTCGCCGACCATAACGGTATCCACATCCAACAGCCCCAATCCATCGACTGTACCTGGCCGCCCGTCCACACCATCGGGATCAGCAATGGTGTTACCTAGCATTTGGTAGCCACCGCATAATCCCAACACGTGACCGCCACGTCGCACATGGGCATAAAGGTCGATATCCCAGCCCTGCGCACGAAAGTAAGCCAAATCGCCAATGGTTGATTTGCTTCCGGGAAGTAGAACCAAATCCGCATCGCCGGGCAGCGCGCGGCCAGCGGGCACGATCTCGACCGTGATGCCAGGCTCTGCCGATAGCGGATCAAGATCATCAAAATTGGCCATCCGTTCCAACTGAGGTACTGCAACCTTACAGGAACCGCCACTGTGGGACCGGATATCCATCATATCTTCGGCTGGCAGCTTCCAGGCATCGTCGAACCAAGGCACAACACCGATACAGGCCCAGCCTGTTCGAGCGGCGATGTCATCGCGACCTTCGTCGAATAGGGATACATCGCCCTTAAAGCGATTGATGGCAAAGCCTCGGATCATTGCCAGATCGCCAGCATCCAGCACGGCCTGAGTCCCGACGATCTGAGCAATTACCCCACCTCGGTGAATATCGCCGACAAGTACGACCGGCACACCCGCGGCGCAGGCGAAGCCCATATTGGCAATATCACCCTGACGCAGGTTGGTCTCGGCCGGGCTTCCGGCCCCTTCAACCAACACCAGATCAGCGTCGGTGCAGAGCCGGTCAAAACTCTGGCGCGCGGCTGTCATCAGCTTGGATTTATCCTTGCGGTAATCGCCAGCCTGCATCGTTCCGGCGCGTTTGCCCTGAATGATGATCTGCGCGCCTGTATCTGTTTCAGGCTTCAAAAGGATCGGGTTCATATCCGTATGTGTGGCGCGTCGTGCCGCCAACGCCTGTAGGGCTTGCGCGCGCCCGATCTCGCCACCATTTTCGGTTACTGCGGCGTTATTCGACATGTTCTGCGGTTTGAACGGCGCAACCCGCAGGCCTCGGCGCGTATAGGCGCGTGCCAATCCGGCCACCAGAACCGATTTTCCAACATTGCTGCCTGTGCCCTGAATCATGATGGCGCGAACCATGCCGAGTCTCCTGTAAGCTAACGCGCAGATGACCTGATTTAACGGTGAAGGGAAAGCCCCGGATGACGTGGCATTGTCATCATTTTTCAGTCATCGGGTGAGGGCGCAGTTTCGCACCGGAATTCATATTCGGGGTCTATGCAACAAAAAAACACGCCTCCATCAATAGGAGGCGCGTTTTTTCAAACAGACTCGTGTCTGTGATCAGGCGGCTTCGGCCTGTTGGGCGGCGTTGCGGCGCTCGCTTTCTTCGCGCGAAAGAGCGACCGAAGTACGCACACCGCGACCAACGAAATCCATCAATCCGCTGACAACCCGTTCATTTGGGTCGATACCCGCGCAAGACAGCACTTCGCGCCCATCGCGCGAGCGTGCCCAGCGGGCGATCTGTTCTGGGCCATTGCCATACTTTTTGTCGTCGGCAATAGCATCATCCAGCGCAGCCAAAACGACAGCTGCGAAAAGTTTACGAGCACGGTTGCCTTGCTCATTGTTAAAGGCGGTGCCGTCAACGAAATCTCTCATCTCGTCTTCCTTGTTGTTCTTGCTCTTGCATTTTCGGCGTGACGGTTCTTATGACCTATTAAGTGCGATTCGGATACACCTAATGTGCATAGTTGCGTTGCGTCACGCGCATAGCTTGCTGCGGCTGCAGCACAAGGTGTCGTTGTCTTGTCAGGTGCGGCCACGCCAGATATAGGGTGCGCGACTGACGCATCAACCGTTTGTGAAGGATTTAAGTCATGCCCAAGATAAATGGGAACGAAATTCGCCCCGGCAATGTGCTTGAGCATAACGATGGGCTATGGGCCGCTGTCAAAGTTGATCATGTAAAGCCCGGTAAAGGCGGGGCTTTTGCACAGGTCGAACTGCGCAATCTGCGCAATGGTTCCAAACTGAACGAGCGTTTCCGCTCAGCTGACAAGGTCGAGCGTGTTCGCCTGGAACAGAAAGACCAGCAGTTTCTATACGAATCCGACGGCATGTTGGTGTTCATGGATTCCGAGACCTATGAGCAGATCGAACTGTCCGCTGATCTGTTGGGTGATCGCCGCCCGTTTCTGCAGGACGGCATGACTATCGTCGTAGAATTTTACGAAAGTGAGGCACTGAACGCCAAACTGCCACAGAAAGTGACGTGCAAGATCGTCGAGACCGAGCCTGTGGTCAAAGGTCAGACCGCTGCGAACTCGTTCAAACCGGCCGTTCTGGACAATGGTGTAAAAGTCATGGTGCCACCATTTGTGGGCCAAGATGAAATGATCGTGGTGAATACTGAAACCATGGACTATTCGGAACGCGCGTAACTGCACTTCTGCTTCAAGACAACGAGAACCGCGACAGCCCGCGCTGCGCGGTTCTTTCTATTTTTAGTCTTTGACGCGTCGGTATTTTTCTGGGTTCGGGCCAAATAGTTCGAGCATCAGTTCGAATTTGATCCGGTTTGCGCTGACCTGGCGATAATAGGCGATCAGAAAAGCCGTGGGGCCTTGAATGCGGCTGAGCCCACTGGTGGCTGCAACAACTGTGCCGACATCGGTTCTGCCCTGAAGGACAAGCCAGCCACCCAGCATCAGAACCCCAACCGTCCCGGCGCCGTTGATCACGCTTAGAAGGAATTTGGCCGAGAGCTTCCAGATGAACATCTTTCTGCGAGTTTCGTAGATTTTGTCGAATTCCGCTTCGATCTCGTGCGCGGCCGCGTCAATCTTTTCTGCTGTCAAACTGTCGGTGGCGCGGCGCAGTATACGAACGCGTTCGGCGACAAAGACGTTCACTTTGCGTTGCGAAACCAGAACGATGATGATCTGCGGCGCGACCATCGAAAAAGCGATCAAACCCAACCCCGGCTGTGTAGACGAGATATAGCCAATCACGCTGATCAGAGTGCCGATTTGGACCACCGGGTCGGAAAAGGCACCGCCTGCGAATTTACCCAGCTCTTCTGCTTCGGCAGAAATGGCGGTAGTCATGGTCCCCTTGCGCATGGTCTCGCCGGTTTCATCCAGATCGGCGGACCGGACCAGCAGCCTTTGCCGGATCAGGCGGATCATATCCTCGCCCAATGTTCCCGCCCGATAGCCGAGCAGCCATTTCAGCCCCAGGCTCAGCAAGATAACCACCATCATACCCGCACCAAGCAGGATCATTCGGTCCACAGATACATCGTCCGAGGTCAGGTGGTTGATGATATCGCGCTGAAACTCCAGCGGGACGGCTGCCAGAGCGGCAACCGCAATAGACAGGATGATAAGGATGATCTGCCGGGCGGAACTGGCACGCCAAATTGCTTTATACAGACGAAACATCAACTCACCCGGATCACTGAACCAAACCTAGTTTGGCAGCCTGTGCTGGGCGGATCAAATGGTTCCGGGGCTGGCGGGGCCATGACCAGGCTGTATTCGAGAATTTTCATTCCTTCAGGCGCACGGTCGCGTCGCCCGCCTGCATATCACCCTTGGCCCTGTCGAGCCTGAGATATGCGATCCCCTGGCCATCCGCTTGGGTAAACAGGCGCCCCACGGATTTCCCGTCAGCAGTTATTTCGGTTCCGACAGGCGTGGTGCCCGCGACATTTACCGTGCGCAGCCCTTTACGCAGCTCGGTCTTGTGTTTCATGCGCGCGGTCACTTCCTGACCGACATAACACCCTTTTTTGAAATCAACGCCGTTCAGCAACTCGAACCCTGATTCCAGAATATAGCTGTCCTCGGTCAGTTCGATTCCGGTTTCGGGAATGCAATGGAGCACGCGGATCGCGTTCCAATCGGTTCCGTCCTCGCTTTCGGCATCTTCCGTATATGCGCGCCAGCCCATATCTGAATGGCGCGGATCGGGCAGGGCCCCATCGGGTGCCAGGCCAGTGCCGCGTTGCAGATTCAGGCCGCTGGCTTCGATCGTTAGGTCGGCGCGCAGCTTGTACATGCTCAGACGTTTGACCAATCCGTCGGCAATAACCTCGGCGACGTCCAGCAAGATATCGTCGCCCTGGCGTTTCAAAAAGAAATCGGCCAGATACTTGCCCTGTGGGGTCAGTAGGGCCGCGTAGACCAGACCATTATCAAGCCCGGCAATGTCATTGGTCACCAGCCCCTGCAAGAAGCTGTTAACGTCGGCACCGGTTAGGCGCAGAATGCGGCGATTGGGCATGGCAGAGTCCTCGTCTTTTCCATGGTGCTCGTGATATATGAGAAGTCGCTCATAAGACCAGAGGATATCCGACGTGCCGGCACCGATCAGTATTGTAATTCCAACCCTGAACGCGGCCGAAACCTTGCCTGCGACACTTGGGGCGCTGATGGAGGGGCTGCGCGCAGGGTTGATCCACGAGCTAATTGTGTCGGACGCTGGCTCCGCCGACAAAACCCATGAAATCGCAGAGAATGCTGGGGCCAGGATCGTGACCGGAGAAGCCTCGCGCGGGGGGCAGCTGCGCCGTGGCTGTGCAGCCGCCAAAGCCGATTGGCTGTTGGTACTTCATGCGGATACGGTTTTGCAGGACGGGTGGAGCAATGTTGTGCGGGATCATCTGCCCTCCGGGCGACCTGCGGCGTTCAGACTGGCCTTTGTGGCCGCGGGCTTTGCGCCATCCTGGGTTGCCGGATGGGCCAATCTTCGTAGCCGGATCTTTGGGTTGCCCTATGGTGACCAGGGCTTGCTAGTCCGGCGTTCTGAATATCAAGATGCAGGCGGTTTCCCGGAACAGCCCTTGATGGAAGACGTGGCGCTTGCCAAAGAGTTGCGCCGCATCACGCTGTTGTCCGCCCGCGCCTTTACGAGCGCGGACCGGTATGAACGGGCGGGGTGGTTGCGTCGTGGTGGTCGGAATCTGTGGACTCTGACCCGCTATCTTCTGGGCGCTGATCCCGAGCGGTTGGCGCGGGCGTACCGGCAGTAAGCGTCGTTCTGAGTTCGACAATGGATTTGCCCAGCCGGAACGGGGCGGCGAAACTGACAAGGCACAGTGCAATGATCTGAAGCACCAGAATATGCCCGTTTTCTCGCAAATACTCCCATTCATCCTTAAGCTTGCCGACCTGAGTGACAAGGTCATCGTAACTTTGGGCCAAGATCAAATAGTCGCCTGCGATTGCGGGAACTTTCCTGCGCAGATTGTCGATAGCTTCCTGTGTCGGGTCATCCAGCGTTGTGAACACCAGAAACTGGTCGACGTCGAATGAGTGCACTTTCGATGTCATCGCGCGCATGTCATCGCGCTCTTCCTGGGCCTGCCGTCCAAACAGGAATTGTAGCCCCCTCAGAGGGGCGACTTCGTTTGTTACGGCAATAAACAAGGGCAGGTCAGCGTTGCTTGCGGTTGAGGCTGAAAGGAACTCAACTTTTTCGCACAGCGCTCCGATATCCTTGTCATAGGCCGGGTCGCAGAACCGCAATCGAAACCGCGCGGCGTCGCGGTCAAAGGCAAGCGTTGCGGCATAGGCAACGTCAATCTGCCGGTCCAGACGGGAACTGTCCGCTGTATAAAGCCCGGCCATCACCGCAACCAATGCGCCGACCCCGCCCAGAACCACCCAGACCAGATCAGCCAGTTTCCATGCGCGATGCCCGGCTGGCTTGCGAAACAGGAACGCTGTGCCAACTGTGCCGATCAGAAAAAACAGAATCAGCAGCGGCAGCTGGTTTTCGGTAATAAATGTCATGGAAACAAAGTGACCAACCGCCGGTCAAGTGGCAACACTCCTCACGGGCAGTTGTAGTTTTGGAACAATCCGAAGCTAAGAGCCCGAACTTTGACCGAATTTCCTAAACAGCTTGGTGCGATCAAAGGCCTGTTCCAGTTCGACCGTGCGATCTTTGACCGAATCCCAAAGCCGTTCCTGAACTTCAGCTATGGCGCATTCCATCAGGGTCAGTATCGCAGCCATCGAATCCCAGGCAGAAGGCACCGAGATGCGCGCCGCGAATGTGTGTTTGGCCAGCCGGTGGATTGGCGAGCGCCACTGATCGGTCAACAGCACGATTTCGGCCCCGCGCTCGTGGCAGAGCTGACCAATCAACAGGCTCGCATTCTCATAGCGCCGGACATCCAGCGCGATCAGCACATCCCCTTGACGCACGTCCAACAGATCATGGGTCCAGGATGCGGCGACCGGCAACAGGCGGACATCCGGTCGGATCATTTGCAGGTGCAGATACAGGTATTGCGCCAGTGTTCCGGTAATGCGGCCACCGGTGATGAAAATACGCCGGTTCTGATCGCTCAGCAGGCTGCAGAAGCTATCGAATTCGTCGGGGTCGATCTCGTCGATTGTGCGCTTCTGGTTGGCCAGAGAACGCTGGGAATAGCGGTTGAGGATATGTTCTTCGGGCAGGTCATTCTGCCAGACATCACGTTTGGCTACTGGCCCCGAGATCATTTCTTTGACCTCACCACGCAGCGCGGCCTGAAATTGAGGATATCCGTCAAAACCGGTCTTTTGCAGCATCCGTGCAACCGTAGTGGTCGAGACTGAGGCGGTACTGGCCAATTCGGTGATACTACCCAGCCCGGCCATCGGGTAATCATCCAGCAGAACGCTGACCAGTTGCCGTTCAGACGGGGTCATCTTGTCCCGATGGGCCAGAAGCCTGTCTGTCACCCGCACTGGCGTGTCCTCCTATTATGCGACCAGACCATAATGTGAATAATTTTTCAGCAAGATCAAGCTTGGAAAAATTTATACAGAAAAAATATTGACAGGATGATGTGGTCTGTGGAAATTTTTCCACAATGTCTCGTTTTGGAATCGCAGGACGGTAGATTGGACTTCGGCAAAGTTGTTCATACGGATTTGGCGGGCAATGCGCCTGTGGTCGTACTGGTGTGCGAACATGCGTCTAATCGTATCCCGGCTCTTCTGGGTGATATGGGGTTAAGCGCTGAAGCACGCGAAAGTCATATTGCCTGGGATCCAGGCGCCCTGGCCGTGGCGCAGGCTATGGCCAAACGCATGTCAGCACCTTTGGTCCATGGCGGGGTGTCTCGGCTGGTCTATGACTGCAATCGCCCGCCCGAGGCGGCGGGTGCAATGCCGATCCGCAGCGAGGATTACGAAATCCCGGCGAACATCAACATGTCGCCCGAGCAGCGACTGGCCAGAATCGAAAACGTGTATCAGCCGTTTTGCGCCGCTCTGTCGGATTTGATCGATCAGCACAGCGCTTCACTTAGGCTGATGGTGACAATCCACAGTTTCACGCCGATCTACCTGGGGCAGAAACGGCAGGTCGAACTGGGTATTCTGCACGGTGTGGACAACCAGTTTGCCACAGCGATGATGGCTGACGAAGCTATCGGCAGCCCTTTTATCATCAGGCTGAATGAGCCTTATTCTGCGGCGGATGGAGTAGCTCATACACTGGATACCCAGGCACTGCCCCACCGCTTGCTGAACGTGATGATCGAGATCCGCAATGACTTGATCCGCACGCCTAAGCAGCAGGCAGAGATGGCCGATTGCCTGGTGCCCTGGATTGCGCGTGTTCTGTCCGGTTTTCAGGAAGGGGCGTCAGCGTGATCAAAGCGATGAGCGCATATGTCCGTATCGTGGATGCGATCAACTATCGGATCGGGCGGGTCATGATGTGGGGCCTGTTTGTCATGATGGGCATCCTGCTGTGGTCTTCGATATCAAAGACCTTCTTCCTACCGTCGCTCTGGACACTTGAAATGGCACAGTTTGCGATGGTGACCTATTACATCATGGGTGGGCCATATTCGATCCAGCTGGGTTCGAATGTGCGCATGGACCTGTTTTATCACAACTGGAGCCCCCAACGAAAAGCGTGGTTCGATGCATTTACCGTGCTTTTGCTGATCCTCTATCTGGGTGTGCTTTTCTATGGCGGGTTGGGATCGACGGCGTATAGCCTTGGTTATTGGGGCGACGAACCCGTTTCCTACTTCACCGGACTGCTGACCGGCAGTGAAGAGATCGGTCGGCTTGAACGTTCGTCGACTGCGTGGCGACCGTATATCTGGCCTGTCAAATCCATCATGGTTTTCGGCTTCTTCCTGATGTTGCTGCAGGCAGTCTCGGAATTTTTCAAAGACATTGCGCGGATCAACGGGCAGGAAATCGGGGTACAGCGGGCATGAGCCAGGAATATATCGCCATCTTCATGTTCGCGTTGATGATGCTGATGCTGTTCACCGGTCAGCGCGTTTTTGGTGCGATCGGTGCGGTTGCGACGATCGCGGCGCTTTCATTGTGGGGAACCGGAGGGCAGGACATCACGTTTTCAGCCGCGATGAAGCTGATGAAGTGGTATCCGCTGCTGACCCTGCCAATGTTCATTTTCATGGGCTATGTGCTCAGCGAAAGCAGGCTGGCGGATGACCTGTATCGCATGTTCCATGTCTGGATGGGGCCGGTGAATGGCGGGCTTGCCATCGGGACGATTGGTTTGATGGTCTTGGTTTCTGCCATGAATGGCCTCAGCGTGGCCGGGATGGCCATTGGAGCCACGATTGCTTTGCCTGAACTGTTGAGACGCGGGTACGACAAAACCATGGTGACCGGTGTCATTCAGGCCGGGTCCAGTCTGGGTATCCTTGTACCGCCTTCGGTGGTTCTGGTGCTGTATGCGATGATCGCCCGTCAACCTGTGGGACAGTTATGGCTGGCGGGGATCGTGCCCGGCCTGATGATGGCTGGTATGTTCATCCTTTACATCTGGATCCGCTGCCGCATTCAGCCCGAGCTCGGCCCAGCGATGAAAGACGCGCATGAGGTCCCGCGGGCCGAGAAGATCCGTTTGCTCGCCGCTGGAGCGCTGCCGCTGATAATCTTTGCGTCGATGATGGTCCCATTCGTGAACGGATGGACGTCACTGGTTGAAAGCTCGGCCATCGGGGCGCTGGCGGCGCTAGTAGTATCAATCGCCAAACGCCGGATGACCTGGGCGATTTTCGAATCCTGCACCAAGCATACGCTGGCGATATCCTGTATGTTCATGTGGATCATCCTGGCTGCACTGGGCTTTGGCGCGGTTTTCGACGGGCTTGGTGCGGTGAAGGCAATCGACAACTTGTTCACCGACCAGTTGGGCCTGTCACCCTGGATGATCCTGATCTTGATGCAGCTCAGCTTTATTGTCATGGGCACGTTTCTGGACGACACCGCGATGCTGGTCATTGTCGCCCCGCTTTATGTACCGCTGGTTGGTGCGCTGGGCTTTGACTTGATTTGGTACGGGGTTCTGTACACGATCACCACACAGATCGCCTATATGACACCGCCTTTCGGCTATAACCTATTTCTGATGCGCGCGATGGCCCCACCAGAAATCACGCTGAGGGATATCTATGGCTCGATCTTTCCGTTCGTCGCCGTGATGGTTCTGGCGCTTACGATTATCATGATCTTCCCGGAACTGGCTCTTTGGCTGCCCGGCTATGTCTATGGAAATTAACAAGAATGCCTTTCGAAGAGGCACGAAGCACTTCAACAGAGAGGAAATTGACATGACGACAAGACGTAAGTTTCTGAAAACCGCCGGGGTAGGGGTCGCAGCCGCACCTCTGGCCGCACCGGCGCTGGCTCAAAGCACGATCACGTGGCGCATGCAGACCTATGCCGGTCCTGCGCTGGCTGCGCATGTGATCGACCCGGCAATCGAGATGTTCAACAAGATCGCCGGTGACCGGATGCAGATCGAGCTGTACTATGCTGACCAGCTTGTTCCTACAGGCGAACTGTTCCGTGCCATGCAGAAAGGCACCATTGATGCGGTACAGTCCGATGATGACTCGATGGCGTCGCCCACCGATGTCACAGTGTTCGGCGGCTATTTCCCGTTTGCCTCGCGCTATTCCCTGGATGTACCGGTTCTGTTCAATCAGTACGGTCTGAACGAAATCTGGGACGAAGAATACTCGAAAGTCGGGGTCAAGCACATCTCGGCTGGCGCATGGGACCCGTGCCATTTCGCCACCAAGGACCCAATCAACAGCCTGGCGGACCTGCAAGGCAAGCGTGTCTTCACCTTCCCTACAGCGGGTCGCTTCCTCAGCCAGTTCGGTGTGGTACCAGTTACACTGCCATGGGAAGATATCGAGGTCGCCGTACAGACCGGCGAGTTGGACGGCATCGCATGGTCGGGCATCACCGAGGATTACACTGTCGGCTGGGCGGATGTGACCAACTACTTCCTGACCAACAACATCTCAGGCGCCTGGGCCGGGTCTTTCTTTGCCAACATGGATCGCTGGAACGAGTTGCCGGAAGATTTGCAAACCCTGTTCCGTGTATGCTGTGACCAGTCGCATTATTACCGCCAGTGGTGGTACTGGGGCGGCGAGGCCAGCTTGCGGGTCAATGGAGACAAAATGCAGCTGACCACGATCCCGGATGAGGAATGGGCACAGGTCGAAGGCGCGGCAATCGCATTCTGGGATGAGATTGCAGCAGAATCTGAGATCAAGGCGAGGGTTGTTGAGATATTCAAGCAATACAACGCCGACATGCTCAAGGCCGGTCGGCCTTATCGTTACGGATAATAAGCAACTTCCCGACGCGGGTAACTCCTCTCGCGTCGGGTTTGGACATCACCTGGCGACACCTCTTATGTTCATATCAATCCCAATAACAGAGATGCGAAACCGGATGCACAGTGCTGCTCACCGGTCGGACGGGGTATGAACACATGGCCATCGCTGGTTTTCTGATCGAGATTTTTGCCGCAACCATGTTGCTGCTTTTCGCCGTTCGCTTGGTTCGTACGGGGATTGAGCGGCGATTTGGCGCGCTATTTCAATCGCTTTTGACCCGACATTCAAACAGTTTTGTCGCCGGTGGCGCGGGTATGGTTCTGGCTACGATCCTGCAAAGTTCAGCCGCCGTGGCGGTTTTGCTGACAGGGTTTGCGGCGGCCGGAATGGTCAGTTTTGGCATCGCCCTGGCGGGGGTTTTGGGGGCCGATCTGGGATCGGCTCTGGTCATTCAGATACTGTCTTATGATTTGGGATGGTTGCAGCCAGTGTTGCTGGCGCTGGGCGGGTGGCTCTACCTCAAATCCGATCGGGCAAATGTTCGCCTGATGGGGCGGATTGTTCTGGGTGTGGCCTTCATTTTGGTATCACTGCAATTTTTGCGCGATGCTGTTGATCCGATCCGCGAAAGCGCCTTTTTGCCGGCCATCGCGGGCTATCTTGAAAGCGACTATTTCAGTGCCTTCATCGTTGGGGCTGTGCTTGCCTTTGTCATGCACAGCTCGGTTGCGACAATCCTGATGTGCGTGACGCTGGTACAGATCGGGGCAATCCCATTCGCGGCGGGTTTGTCGTTGGTATTGGGGGCCAATTTGGGCTCGGCCTTTATTCCGATCTGGCTGACGCGGGACCAGATCGTCTCGGCCCGCCGGATACCGATAGCCAACCTGTTGCTGCGCGGCAGCGCGGCGCTTGTGATGCTGTTTGCTGTCAACGTCACCGGTACCCATGCCGCATTGATGATCAGCGGACCTGGGCAATCGTTGATCTTTGCCCATATCGGTTTCAACCTCGTGGTGTTTCTGCTGGCAACCGGATTCGTCACCCGGATGGAAGCGCCGATGGCTTTGCTCATGCCCGAGACCGACCCTGAATCTGGTGTGGCAGATCAGTTCTCGGGTGCTCTTAATCCGCTAGGCGACCCCAGTGCCACAGGCCCTGATGTTGCGATGTCCTCGGTGCGCCACGAATTGTTGCAGATGGTCACGCAGGTCGAACGCATGTTCCGCCCGGTGCTGGATATCTATGAGCGTGACGACATTGATACCATTGCTGCCCTGTCGCAGCAGGATGAAATGGTAAACGCCCAGTTGACGGAAATCCGACGCTTTGTCGCGCGGTTGCCGCGGCAGAATATGAGCAAGTCTCAGATCAAAGCCGCCCGTGGTCTGGTGGAATACGCTATTCGGCTCGAGGCCGCTGGAGATGTCGTGTCGAACAGAATGACGCGTTCAGCAAAGATTAAACACATGGAAAGGGCCGAGTTTTCCGCCCAGGGGTGGAAAGAACTCAAGGATTTACACGCCACCATTCAGGAAAGTTTTTCGCTGGCGCGACACGTTTTGTTAGTAGATGACGTCGACTGTGCCCGCCGCCTTGTTCTGGACAAGGCCGAGATCAAAAGGATGTCCCGCGACAGCCGCAAGGCGCATCTAAAGCGGCTGGAGCGTGGTCAAACGGAAAGTTTCCAGTCCAGCGATCTGCATCTGGAGGCACTGCGCGCTATGCGCGATCTGCACGGCCATATTGCGGCCATCGCCTATCCGATCCTCTACAAAAGCGGACAGGTTCTGGAAACGCGGCTGGTTATGGAAATGGAGAAAGAAGCGGCCGAAGACTAACGGCCGTCGATGGGAACAGGGGCGCGGTGGGCCCGATTGTGATGAAGGATGAACATGATGGGTCATGATGTTGTGTTGGCGGACCTCAAAACCAAGGTTGAAGCAGGTGAAGTAGACACCGTTCTTGTTTGCATGGTGGACATGCAGGGGCGGCTGATGGGCAAACGGTTTCATGCCGGTCACTTTGTGGCAGGCGCTTGGCAAGAGACCCATTGCTGCAATTATCTGTTGGCGACAGATCTGGAAATGGGCACGCCTGACGGATATGCCTCGACCAGCTGGGAGCGGGGCTATGGCGATTACGTCATGAAACCTGATCTCAGCACTTTGCGCCCGGTGCCGTGGCTTGAGGGCACGGTGATGGTGATGTGCGATGTTCTGGATCACCACACGCATGAAGAGATCCCGCACGCGCCCCGGTCGATCCTGAAGAAACAGGTCAAACGCCTGAAAGCCATGGGTTACGACGCGATGTGCGCCACCGAGTTGGAGTTCTTTTTGTTTGAGAAGAGCTTTGACCAGATCCGCAAGGAAGGCTTTCGCGATCTGGCGCCGATCTCGGGCTATAATGAGGATTATCATATCCTGCAGACCACCAAGGAAGAGCATGTGATGCGTCCCATCCGCAATCATTTGTGGAACGCGGGCATCCCGGTCGAGAATACGAAGGGCGAGGCCGAGACCGGTCAAGAAGAGTTGAACATCAAATACGCCGCCGCCATGGAAACGGCCGAGTATCACTCGATCGCCAAGAATGCGGTGAAGGAAATCGCCTGGCAGCACGGGCATGCGGCCACGTTCCTGCCGAAATGGCATCATGACAAGGTTGGTAGTTCATCCCATGTGCATCAGTCGCTGTGGTCTGAGGGAAGGCCAATCTTTTTCGACGAAAAAGATCCGCTCGGCATGTCGGCAGTAATGAAAAGCTATATGGCCGGGTTGTTGAAATACGCTGCCGATTATACGTGTTTCATGGCCCCCTACATCAACAGCTACAAGCGTTTCCAAAAAGGAAGTTTTGCGCCGACGCGGATCATCTGGTCGGTCGACAACCGCACCGCCGGTTTCCGACTGTGTGGTGATGGAACCAAATCGGTTCGCGTGGAATGCCGTATTCCGGGCTCGGATATGAACCCGTATCTGGCGATTGCCGGTATGTTGGCGGCGGGTATCGCGGGCATCGAGGAAGGGTTGGAGCTTGATCCACCAACCAAAGGCGATGCGTATCAGAGCGAGTCCGGCATGATCCCCGGGAACCTGCCCGCTGCGCGGGATGCCCTGCTTGGCTCAACCATGTTGCGGGCCGCTATGGGGGACGAAGTTGTTGATCACTATGCGCGCGCCGCCGAGGTGGAAATCGAGGAATTCGAAAGCGTGGTTACTGATTGGGAAATTGCCCGCGGGTTCGAAAGGGCCTGAGGGTGGACGAAGCTGGGGGCCCTGCCTGCCGCTATTGGTGCTTGAGCCAATGGCGCATCAATGACGGCCCCCGAGGTTTGTGTTGGCCAGATAAAGCAGGAGATTCTGCTTTTTAGAGGATGGAGTGGAGATGGGGCAGATGTTGAAATGCATCTCGCCGATCGATGGATCGGTTTATGCTGAGCGCGAAACCTTATCGCGCGAAGCAGCGTTTGAGGTGGCCGCGCGGGCCAGGGAAGCGCAAACAGCCTGGGCAGCACGCCCATTACAAGAGCGAATTGATCTTGTGATGGCGGGTGTCGCCGCTGTTGGTGCGATGAATGACGAAATCGTGCCCGAGTTGGCCCATATGATGGGGCGCCCAGTGCGCTACGGCGGAGAGTTCGGCGGGTTCAACGAGCGCGCCGGCCATATGGCCGAGATCGCGCAGGGTGCACTGGCCGATATTGCGGTGGGCGAGGATGAGGTCTTCAGGCGCTATATCAAACGCATTCCGCACGGGGTGGTCTTTGTCGTGGCGCCCTGGAACTACCCGTACATGACTGCGATCAATACGGTGGCCCCGGCGTTGATTGCGGGCAATACCGTGGTGCTGAAACACGCGACCCAGACCTTGTTGGTGGGTGAGCGGATGGCGCAGGCTTTCCATTCGGCAGGTGTTCCTGAGGATGTGTTCCAGAATGTGTTCCTGAGTCATGATGTGACTAACGATTTGATCGCTGGAAATGCGTTTGATTTCGTGAACTTCACTGGCTCGGTCGGTGGTGGTCAGGCGATGGAACGTGCGGCGGCGGGCACATTCACCGGGGTCGGTACCGAGTTGGGCGGCAAGGATCCAGGCTATGTCATGGACGACGCCGATCTGGACGCAGCTGTTGATACGTTGATCGACGGTGCGATGTTCAACGCGGGCCAGTGCTGCTGCGGGATTGAGCGGGTTTATGTGCACGAAAGCCTGTATGATGCGTTCGTTGCCAAAGCGGTTGAGATTGTTCAGGGCTATAAGCTGGGCAATCCGCTGGATGCAGAGACGTCGATTGGACCGATGGCCAATATACGCTTTGCCGATGAGGTCCGCGCGCAGATTGCCGAGGCAGTTGCGGATGGCGCAGTTACCCATATCGACACTTTCCCCGAGGATGATGGGGGGGCATATCTGACCCCGCAAATCCTGACCAATGTCACACACGACATGCGGGTGATGCGGGATGAGAGTTTCGGCCCCGTAGTTGGTATCATGAAAGTGTCGTCGGATGACGAAGCCATCGCGCTGATGAATGACAGCGAATTTGGCCTGACCGCCAGCCTCTGGACCCACGACGTGGACCGGGCCGCGCAGGTCGGTGACCAGATTGAAACTGGCACCGTCTTCATGAACCGCGCCGATTATCTGGATCCGGGCCTGTGTTGGACCGGTTGCAAGAATACCGGGCGTGGCGGTGGTCTTTCTGTCATCGGCTATCACAACCTTACCCGCCCCAAATCCTACCATCTGAAGAAGGTGACATCATGAGCCTGTCTGGAAACTGGTCTTATCCGACCGCGATCAAATTCGGCGCTGGCCGCATCAAGGAACTGCCCGAAGCCTGCGCTGCGGCCGGAATGAAACGCCCTCTGCTGGTCACGGACAAGGGGCTGGCTGATCTGCCGATCACCTCGGCGACGCTGGATATTCTTGAGGCTGCGGGTCTGGAGCGTGGCCTGTTTAGCGAAGTGGATCCGAACCCCAATGAGAAGAACCTTGAGGCCGGCGTTGCGGCGTATCGGGCAGGCGACCATGACGGGGTAATCGCATTTGGCGGTGGCTCGGGGCTGGATCTGGGTAAGATGGTGGCTTTCATGGCCGGGCAGACGCGCCCGGTCTGGGATTTCGAAGATATTGGCGACTGGTGGACCCGCGCTGATGCCGATGCCATTGCTCCGATCATTGCGGTTCCGACCACCGCTGGCACCGGGTCCGAGGTCGGGCGCGCCAGCGTCATCACCAATTCGGAAACCCACGCGAAAAAGATCATCTTTCACCCTAAGGTACTGCCAACTGTGGTGATCTGTGACCCGGAACTGACCGTGGGAATGCCGAAATTTATCACCGCCGGCACCGGTCTGGACGCATTTGCCCATTGTGTCGAGGCGTTCTCCAGCCCGCATTACCACCCTATGTCACACGGCATCGCTCTGGAGGGGATGCGGCTGGTCAAGGACTACCTGCCGCGCGCCTATGCCGACGGCACCGATATCGAAGCGCGGGCGCAAATGATGAGCGCGGCAGCGATGGGCGCGACCGCCTTCCAGAAGGGCCTCGGTGCGATCCACGCGATGAGCCACCCGATTGGCGCGGTATTCAACACCCATCACGGGACGACCAACGCGGTCTGTATGCCCGCGGTGCTAGAGTTCAACGCCCCCGCCATCGCCGACCGGTTCCAGCAGGCCGCGGCCTATCTGGGCATCGATGGAGGCTTTGACGGGTTCCGCGCCTTTGTGCAGGAGTTTAATGACTCGCTGGGTATCCCCCGCAAACTCTCGGATATGAAAGTGACCGATGCGGCAATCCCCGAACTGGTCAAGGGGGCGATCATCGATCCCTCTTGCGGCGGCAACCCGGTTGAACTGACCGAGGACAACCTGACGGCGCTGTTCAAAGCGGCGCTGTAAGCCTCTTGCCGATCCGCTCCCTCATCTCTCATAGTGATGGCAGGTGAGGGGGCGTTTCCATGACCAAAGAGATTGTTCTGATCCACGGAGCCTTTGCCGGACCGTGGTGTATGGCCGATTACGCGGGGTTCTTCCGCGACCGGGGCTGGACCGTGCACACGCCCGCTCTGCGGTACCATGACGGCGACCCCAAGGCCGAACCCGATCCGGGGCTGACCGACACCAGCGTCACCGACTATGCCAACGACATTGCAGAGTTCGTGCAGGGGCTGGACGGCAAGCCGGTGCTGCTGGGCCATGCCATCGCGGGGGTTGTGGCGCAGCAGGTGGCGGCGCGCGGGTTGGCCAGCGCCATTGTTCTGATCAACCCGAACGCGCCATGGGGCACGTTGCCCGAAACCGACGACGAACGCGCCGTGCCGCGCGCGCTGATGGAGGGCGGGGCGTTCTGGAAACAGCCCATGCGGGTTGAGTTCGATCTGATGGCCCCCTTTGCATTGAACAAGATGCCCGAGGCGCAGCAGCACGCGGTGTTCGACCAGCTGGGTGCCGAAAGCGGGCGGGTGATGTTCGAGATGTTCTTTTGGATGTTCGACGATCACCACGCGATGAAGGTGGATATCGACAAGGTCGACTGTCCGGTTCTGATCGTGTCCGGCACCGAGGACCGGGCCGTGAACCCCAACACCTGCCGTGCGTTGGCGAAGTTCTACGGAGACCGCGCGACGTTTCTGCCGGTCGAGAACCACGCGCATTTTCTGTTCATGGAGCCCGGGTGGGAGGGGCCAGTCGGGCAGATTGCGGAGTGGTTGGACGGGGTGTCGGAGTGACGCCCGATCGTGCGGGAATCGGGAATTGTGGTAATGCAGGATGGGTGTTTCGCCCACCTAGATGTGGAAAATTTGATGGTTAAAAACTCATCCTACGCTTGCGTGTTTTATTGACAGGAAGCGTTGATTACGTTTTGGGAAACTTCTTTCGTTCTTGCTCGGCTCTGCCCATTCACCATTTCATTATGATAAACCAGTTGCATTGCGATTAGAGGCCGGGCATCGAAATTTTGAAAAATAGGCGGACCAAAGGTTTCACCTGAAAGCGAATCTTCTGAAAATAGTGAATCCAAGCCTATCGGATCGCCCGGCACGCCACTTGCGTTGAAAATTTCTTCTTTCACACAATTCGCAAGCCTCATTGGCGAAGTCGATGTTTTGATCCAAACCTCGGAATACTCAATTTCTGCATCTGGCCAGTCAAAGTTCGTGGCAAGGCAGGTTAGCTTTTTGGATTTTAAGAATTTTCCAAAAAACTCCGGCACTAGAGAGGTTTGATTTGACTCATCAGAGTCGCCAACCAAGATTACGTGGATAACGCCAGTTACAGTTTCTGGATGCTCATCAAGATAGAACTCTAGCCCGGACAAGTGGTTAACCAAGTTGATTGTGTATGCGGCGTTAGCGTTGAACAGTTTTCTCGTTTTCTCAGAACCACCGTCATCTATAGTGATTTGTATGGGGCTTGTTCTTTTCTTCAACCCTTTGTCGCAGCCATCGGCTAAATGGCAGTACTCAGCATCGTGTGCCATGTGGGCGACCAAGTCTGGGAATGAACCCTCGCCCTTAATGCTCTCATAGACTTCAATGTAATCACACGCAGGTTTTGACAGCTCTGAGCTTGCAGCAGTTGCGAAGGCGAGAAATATTGTACCTGATGCGATATTGAGTTTGAATTTATTCAATTTTGTAACAACTAGATTGTGAATCTATGAAGGATAGAACTATTGAGTTTTCGCGTCATTTAGATTGAAGCTGCAAAATCTTCGACGTTCACTTCTCAAAGCACAAACTCAAACATCCAACTCCTCCACAAACCGCGCGTTTTCCTGAATGTATTGGAACCGCAGTTCGGGTTTTTTGCCCATCAGGCGCTCGACCAGATCGCCGGTCTCGCCGGGTTCGTCCTCGTCGATGGTGACCCGGATCAGTTTGCGGGACGCGGGGTCCATTGTGGTTTCTTTCAGGTCCTTGGCGTCCATCTCACCTAGACCTTTGAAGCGTGAGACGTCGATCTTGCCTTTGCCGCCCAGACCTTTTTCCATCCATGCGTCGCGCTCTGCCTCGTCCAGACAATAGACGCGTTTGGCGCCTTGGGTCAGGCGATACAGCGGCGGGCAGGCGAGGTAGAGGTGGCCCGCGTCGATCATGGGCCGCATCTGGGTAAAGAAGAACGTCATCAGCAGCGCCGCGATATGCGCGCCGTCGACATCCGCGTCGGTCATGATGATGATCTTATCATAGCGCAGGTCATCGACGTTGAAACGGGTGCCAAGCCCGACACCCAGCGCCTGGGTCAGATCGTTGATCTCGGCATTGGTGCCCAGCTTGGAACTGGCCGCGCCCAACACGTTCAGGATTTTGCCGCGCAGGGGCAGCAGCGCCTGTGTTTTGCGGTTGCGGCCCATCTTGGCCGAGCCGCCCGCCGAGTCGCCCTCGACGATGAATAATTCGGTGCCGTCGCGGGTTGAACTGGAACAGTCCACCAGCTTGCCGGGGAGACGAAGTTTCTTAGTGGCGGACTTGCGTTGCGTTTCCTTTTCAGCCCGTCGGCGCAGGCGCTCCTCGGACCTTAGAATGAGGAAGTCGAGGATCGCTCCGGCGGATTTGTTATCTGCGGCCAGCCAGTTGTCGAAATGGTCACGGACCGAGTTTTCGACCAGCCGCTGTGCTTCGACCGTGGCGAGGCGGTCTTTGGTTTGGCCAACGAATTCAGGCTCGCTGATAAAGCAGGACACCAGGGCGCAGCCGCCGGTGACCAGGTCGTCGCGGGTGATCTGCGCGGCCTTTTTGTTGTTGATCAGCTCGCCGTAAGCTTTGATGCCCTTGAGGACAGCGGCCCAGAAGCCTGCCACATGGGTGCCGCCTTCGGGCGTGGGGACGGTGTTACAGTAGGATTGGATAAACCCGTCGCGTGAGGGGGTCCAGTTGATCGCCCATTCGACCTTGCCAGCGGCATTGAATTTTTCCCGAAAGTCCACGGTGCCGGCAAAGGGCTGATCGGCATAGGTGGACGAGCCGTTCATCGTTTCCTTCAGGTAATCCGACAACCCGCCGGGAAAGTGGAACGTCGCCTCGGTCGGGGTTTCGCCGTCATCGATGGCGGTTTTCCATCGGATTTCGACGCCCGAGAAAAGGTAGGCTTTGGAGCGGATGGATTTGAACAGCCGCGCGGGTTTGAATTTGTGGTGGCCAAAGATGTCGGGATCGGCATGGAAGGTCACAGTGGTGCCGCGCCGATTGGGGGCAGCACCAACCTTCTCAACCGGTCCCTGAGGTACTCCGCGCGAGAAGCGTTGTTCGAACAGCTGTTTGTCGCGGGCCACCTGAACAACCATGGAATCCGACAAAGCATTGACCACAGATGCGCCAACCCCATGCAGACCGCCCGAGGTCTGATACGCTTTACCCGAAAACTTGCCGCCCGCGTGCAATGTGCACAGGATGACCTCAAGCGCGGATTTGTCGGGGAATTTCGGGTGCGGATCGATCGGAATGCCGCGCCCATTGTCGCGCACGGTCAGGGCGTAATCTGCGTGCAGTTCGACCTCGATCCGGTTGGCGTGGCCTGCCACCGCTTCGTCCATCGAGTTGTCGAGGATTTCAGCGACCATATGGTGCAGCGCACGCTCATCCGTGCCGCCGATATACATGCCGGGGCGTTTGCGAACAGGTTCAAGACCTTCGAGCACCTCAATGGATGAGGCGTCATAGGTATTGGTCGCTTCGGGCGTCAACAGATCGTCGGGCATATGGGCTGCTCTTGTTTTTGAGTTTCCCCCATTATGGCAGGTGATGTGGTCCGGGGGAAGAGGGACGCGAGGTGTTGTAGATGGTTTGGGTCTTGGAAGCGCGAGGAGTAGGAGCGATGCTTTGGAATTGGACGTTCTGTGGTGTCTGTCTTTAGCTAAGTACAGACATACAAGCGAATACGTCAGGCAAAGCTACCCGCAAATTGGTGAGGTATCAAAGGGACAACCAAAGCATTCCGTCCTTGTAACCGCCGCGTATTGGTTTTCTGTCGTTTAGAACATCTTGGTAGTCATCAGCCCAATCGCGGAATCGGTCATTCGTAACGATGCTGGCTTGATAATCCCTGGCGGCTTGCAAGACTAATGGGTCTGCTGGTGTTCCTTTTGGAGCGACCATAACGCGATCTCTCGGTAGCCTAAGCTTGGACGCCAGATATTTGTCACTCATGTATCGATCAGAAATTTTGTATCCCACATTCGCATCAAAGACCACTCCGGGCGTTAGCCCTGCTTTGGTCAGTGCGATCGTGACCTCGCGAACGGTCTCGATACTTGGAACATCGTCCTTCCAGTGCATGACGTTTGATCCGTCAACGACTGCCCACTTTCTTGCTTTTTGAAAGCGCTTCAGCCAGTTTTTGAGTAGCAATACCACACTTGCCAATGAGCAGGGCCCAGCCAGCAATACCCAATCGGTGAGCCCGGGTTGCGTCAATGCGACGACGGTGCCTATCCCGGAGAGCACGAAGACAGTACAGAGTATGCGCAATTCCAAAATCTCTTTCGCAAAATTGATAGTCTATGTGACTGAAGCGAATAAAACACCGAAATGAAAATTGTAATATAGTGGGGCCCGGGGCGACGTGGTGTTGGGTTTGGCGCTATGTGCACCCCAAAACGTTGTATAATAATCCCGAACCTTGTGTATCTATCTGGTTCGATGCCCCGAGGTACTAAAAGCTCTGCTTTTTACCTCGCAACGCTCAGTTTTCGCTTCTAGTCTTTTCGCGAAGCTGAACAACAGTAACAAGGCATGCTAAATGAGCTGGATCAAAACCATTCCTTTCGAACAAGCTACGGGCAAGCTGCGCAAGCTGTATGAGCGGGTGACCGGCCCCGACAACAAAGTCGACAACATCATGATGGCGCATTCCTTGCGGCCGCATTCGATGGAAGGACATATGGCGTTGTACAAGAATGTGCTGCACCATTCGGCCAATCAGATTCCCAAGTGGTTTCTCGAAACTCTGGGTGTCTGGGTCAGTTCTCTGAACAACTGCGGGTACTGTGTCGAGCATCATTTCAACGGGTTGCAAAGGCTGTTAGGCGACGAAGTGCGCGGTAATGCAATCCGTGCCGCGATCGAAGCTGGGACACCTGAAAGCGCACCATTGGAGGCTGCTCAGGTTGCGGCCATGCTGTATGCGCGCAAGCTGACGCAGGCCCCTGCAGAATTGGTGGAAGGTGACATCGCCGCCCTACGCAAGGCGGGGTGGGATGATGGAGAAATCCTCGAGATCAATCAGGTCTGCGCCTATTTCGCCTATGCTAACCGCACCGTTCTGGGGCTGGGATGTTCTACCGATGGTGACATTCTGGGGCTGTCCCCCAATAACTCGGCTGATCCTGCCGATTGGGGGCATAAATAGGCCTCAGCCGTCTGTCCACTCAATGATTGCCTGTGCCATTGCTTCGGGCTTCTGGTGGTGTAACCAGTGATCCGTGCCCGGAATATCGACTCGTGTGAGGTCGGGCGCGAAATCTTCCAGACCGTCTGTCGCCTCGGGCAGCAGCGCTTTGTCATCGGAGCCCCATAGCAAAAGATGTGGGCAATGAACCATCAGCCGCTGGACCGGAAGCCGGGGCAGGTCTGTGCAGGGCTCGCCCGGTTTCGCCACAACCAGCGGAGAGGCCCGATACCAGTTCAGCATGGCATTCAGGCGACCGGGACGGGCCCATTCAGTGCGATAGTCCTCCATCCGGTCGTCGGACAGCCAGTCCAAGCCCATCCCGTGGCGAAAGAAACTTTCCAAGCGGGTAAAATTGTTCGCGGCAAAGTGTGTTGCGGCATCAGGGGCCCGTAGCGCGTTAATATATTGAGAGGCCGCGGATTGTGCGCCGCCCGATGCCATAGCCCGTTGGAAGGGCGCCGGGTGAACGCCGTTTGCGATGATCAGGCGACCGACGAGATCTGGGCGGAACATGGCCAGGCCATAGGCGACCGCGGCGCCCCAGTCATGGCCCAGAACACTGATTGGCGTATCCAGACCTTCGACAAGTGCGATCATATCCGAGACCAGCTCGGACGTGGCATATTGGCCGACACCCTCTGGTGCCCAGCTTTGGCCGTAACCGCGTTGATCAGGGGCAATGCAATGGAAATGAGATGCCAGATGTGGCGCCAGATCGGCCCATGCCCCACCATATTCCGGAAAGCCGTGTAGCATCAGCAAGGGTGGCAGGTCGGATGACCCCCAACGGCGAATATGAAACCTCTGGCCATTCAGGATCTGAAATCGGGTTTCCATGTTTATTGGCCTTTTCGCCGTATAAGTGAATTTGGTTTGACCCCAATCAAAGCGCGAAAGCTTCGGTTCTGCTAGCCGTTTTTTCGAACAGTGAAAAAAGGAGAATATGAATGGATGCAGCTGCGCAACCCGAGCAAAATCTACCACGTGTGAATGACGAAACACCTGTTGCAGGTGCTGTTTCCGAGCCAAGCCCGGAAAAGATCCGCAAGGCATTCGAAAGCGGAAGATATCCCTATCATCGCAAGATGCCCCGGCGGGTCTATGAGGCCGAGAAGGCCAAACTGCAGGCTGAGTTGCTTAAGGTTCAGCTGTGGGCGCAGGAAACCGGACAACGGTTCGTATTGCTGTTTGAAGGGCGCGATGCGGCTGGTAAGGGCGGTACAATCAAACGGTTTATGGAACACCTGAACCCCCGTCAGGCGCGCGTGGTCGCCCTTAACAAACCCACCTGGGAAGAAAAGGGTCAATGGTACTATCAGCGCTATGTGCACGAGCTTCCCACCGTTGGTGAAATGGTGTTCTACGACCGCTCTTGGTACAACCGCGCCGGGGTCGAGAGGGTGATGGGGTTCTGTTCTCCGAACGAGTACCTAGAGTTTATGCGCCAGACGCCAGAGCTTGAACGGATGTTGGTGAGGTCGGGAATTCAGCTTTACAAATACTGGTTTTCGGTCACGCAACCCGAACAACAGCGGCGGTTTCAAAGCCGTGAGACCGATCCGTTGAAACAATGGAAACTATCTCCGATCGACAAGGCAAGCCTTGGCAAATGGGATGACTATACCGAGGCTAAAGAGGCGATGTTCTTTTATACAGACACCGCTGATGCGCCCTGGACTATCGTGAAATCGAATGACAAAAAACGCGCTCGTCTGAACTGTATGCGCCACTTTCTGTCGACACTTGATTACCCGGACAAGGATCACGGCATTGTTGGCGAGCCCGATCCTTTGATCGTGGGTCAGGCGCATCATGTGATCCACCGATCCGAGCATATTCTGGGCAACGCGCTGCATCCTGACGCCCGCTGCTAGGCCTAAGGTTCGGGGCAGGGCACCTGTCCCGGATCCATGTCTCACTCTGAAATTTCTCTGTTCCGGTCTTGTCCCGGCCTTTCGCCGGGCCTATGGCTGGTGGAATGAATAAGGTGATGACATATCAAGGCCATTTCCGTGCCATTGCCGTCCTGGGCCTGCCATTGGTTGGCGGGCATCTGGCGCAGTTCGCAATCGGTCTGACGGACACGATCATGCTTGGCTGGTACGGGGTCGAAGCTTTGGCGGCGGTCACGTTGGCCAGCAGCTTTTACTTTGTCCTGTTCCTGTTCGGGGGCGGGTTCGGTCTGGCCGTTATGCCAATGGTGGCAACAGCCGCTGCCGAAGACGATGAAACCAGCATTCGCCGTTCGACCCGCATGGGGCTCTGGTTGTCGTTGCTATATGCAGCAGTGGTAATGCCATTGCTGTGGTGGTCATACCCGATCTTGATCGCCACAGATCAGGATCCACAGGTGGCAGAAACTGCATCGGAATACCTGCGGGTTGCAGGCTGGGGTCTGTTCCCCGCTCTGGTGGTAATGGTCTTGAAGTCCTACCTTGCGGCGTTGGAGCGAACCCAGGTTGTTTTGTGGATCACTGTTGCAGCTGCGGTGGTGAACGGTCTGACCAACTATGCTTTGATCTTTGGCAACTGGGGTGCGCCTGAACTGGGCGTGATGGGCGCCGCTATCGCTTCGGTCGTGACGCAGACCGTGTCGTTAATTGCGGTTATCATCTATGCTGTAAAAGTTCTGCCCGAGCATAGCCTGTTCCAAAGGTTTTGGCGGCCCGACTGGGAGATGCTGCTGAGCGTTCTGAAGCTAGGCATACCCATCGGGCTGACCCTGCTGGCCGAAGTGTCTCTGTTCGCGATGTCGGCCTTTATGATGGGCTGGATCGGTCAGGTGCCGCTGGCGGCGCATGGGATCGCTCTGAACCTCGCCTCGGCGACATTCATGGTGCATCTGGGCCTGTCCAACGCCGCCACGATCCGGGCGGGCAATGCGCTTGGCCGCAAGGACCGCGCGCATCTGGAAAAAGGTGCCGTCGCCGTGACAGGGATGTCCCTTGTGGTGTCTATCCTGACAATCATCCTGTTCCTGACCTGCGCCGAGCCTCTGATTTCCGTATTTGTGGAACCGCAGGATCCGAAACGCCCCGAGATTCTGGCCATAGGTACCGGGTTGCTGGCCATGGCTGCGTTGTTCCAGCTGGTGGACGGTGCACAGGTGATCGCGCTGGGCCTATTGCGCGGATTGCAGGATGCCAAGGTGCCAATGGTCATGGCGGGGCTAAGCTATTGGGTCGTCGGAATTCCGGCGTCCTACTATTTTGGGTTCATCCGCGGCATGGAGGGCGTCGGTGTCTGGTTGGGCCTTGTGCTGGGTCTTGCCTGTGCCGCCGTACTGTTGATGGCGCGCTTCTGGTTGCGATCAGTGCGTATAATCGCTGAACCGGCAGCGTGAAGGCAAATTAGCCATTGTTCAGCCGGTCGGCTTTCTTCCGAACCAATACGCTGCGCAGATCATGCATCGCCAGTAGTAGCCGGTCCGTAACGTCCTCGAGCTGTTGGTCAGTCGCTTTGGACTGGGCCCACTGTGTGGTTAGGTTCAGATAGTCCACCGCGCGGTGAATATCGTCGATATCGCGCTGCGCCAGAAGATCTTTACGTTCTGCCATCCAGCGCTCGATTTCGGCCTGATCCGCCTCAGTCAGAGCGCGCTGACCCTGCGGCTTCACCTCTCCATTGCGGATGTTGATGACCGCGATCTGGTTCATTTCAATCCGACGTTGGCGGTTTTCCGTGTCGATCCGGAAAACCGCGGCACCGTTTTCGCGTATGCGGAAATAGTACTCAGGCAATTCGGCAGTCATAAGGTCTCCGATCAGGTCAGCGAAGCACAAAACCTCTGAATGCGCGTGCAGGCTTCGGTCAGCGCTTCATCTGACGTAGCATAGCTGACGCGGAAGTTGGGGGACAACCCAAACGCAGCGCCGAAGACGACTGCAACGTCAGCCTCTTCCAAAAGCGCGGTTGCGAAGGCTTCGTCTGTGTCGATCAAAGTGCCTGCAGGCGTGGTCTTTCCGATCAACCCGGAAATGGAAGGGTAGACGTAAAACGCACCTTCCGGAGTTGGGCAGGTCACTCCTTCGATCTGGTTCAGCATGCTGATGACCAGATCACGGCGGCGTTTGAACGTTTCATTGTTCGGGGCCAGAAAGGACTGTGTACCGTTCAGCGCCTCTACCGCCGCCCATTGGCTGATCGAGCAGGGGTTCGAGGTCGATTGAGACTGAACCTTGCGCATTGCCGCAATCAATTCGGCAGGCCCTGCTGCATAGCCAATCCGCCAGCCAGTCATAGCATAGGCTTTGGATACACCATTGCAGGTCAGGGTGCGGTCATAAAGCCTGGGCTCGACTTCTGCCGGTGTGCAGAACTCAAACCCGTCATAGGCCAGATGCTCGTACATATCATCCGTCATTACCCAAACATGCGGGTGCCTGATCAGGACATCGGTCAAAGCTCTCAATTCCGCACGGCTATACCCTGCACCGGTTGGGTTGGACGGAGAGTTGAAGATGAACCATTTGGTCCTTGGTGTAATTGCTGCCTCAAGCTGTTCAGCGGTTAGTTTGAAACTGTTCTCCAGGGTCGTTTCAACTGTCACAGGCGTTCCCCCGGCCAGAAGAACCATATCGGGATAGCTGACCCAATAAGGTGCAGGTATGACCACCTCATCGCCCGCGTTCATGGTGGCCATCAGCGCGTTATACAGCGTCTGCTTGCCACCGGTTCCGACCGAGATCTGAGCAGGCGAATAGTCCAGTCCATGATCACGTTTCATCTTGGCGCAAACCGCCTGCTTCAGCTCTGGTATGCCATCGGGCGCGGTGTATTTGGTCTTTCCAGCAGCGATGGCCGCCACCGCAGCATCCTTGATGTTTTGGGGCGTGTCGAAATCTGGCTCCCCGGCGCTTAGGCCGATTACGTCTCGTCCGGCTGCCTTTAATTCGGCCGCCTTGGCTGTCATCGCGATTGTTGGAGATGGTTTTACGCGTGACAGTGTCGCAGACAGGAAACTCATGGTCGGCCTCAGTTTGTATGTTTAGCCTGACTGTCATAGGGTGTGCCTGAACGACGATCAAGCGATATAAAACAAGAGATTTGGAGACCCCGATGAACGACGAAAATGACTGGTACGGACCCGACGCGGCGACATTCGGAGACCGGCTGGCAGGGGCGCGTGAAGCAGCGGGGATGACGCAGGCACATCTGGCCCGCAGGCTGGGTGTCAAGAAGTCTACGATTGCCGCCTGGGAAAATGATCTGTCTGAGCCCCGGGCCAACCGACTGTCGATGATGGCAGGCATGATCAACGTTTCGATCATGTGGCTTCTCACCGGCGAGGGCGACGGGATGGACGCCCCTGTCGAGGCTGGAGAAAACGCACCTGACCTTGCCGGAATCGTATCCGAGCTTCGTTCAATCCGAGGCGAGATGCGCGCCAGCGCCGAGCGGGCTGCAAGACTGGAGAAACGTGTGCGCATGATGCTGGAGGCGGAATAGTGGTCGAACCGCGCAATGTCAGGATCAAACGGATGAAAATGCGTTCCATGCGACGCGGCATCAAAGAGATGGATCTGATTCTGGCTGCCTATGCAGACCGCAATCTGGACTCCATGGATGCAACAGGGCTGGATGTTTACGACGCCCTGTTGCACGAGAATGATCAGGACCTGTATCAATGGGTCACCGGTCAGGTCCTGCCACCTGCCCAATTCTCGAACCTTGTTTCCGAAATCGCACAAACCTTTCAAAAATAAAGATTATCCGGCTTAACTGATTTTTCGGCTTTTCGCTTCATTCTGCCTGAAACTGCGCGAATGAATCGGAGGATCGTATGAGTTTGGAAATGCAGGTCTCCGCGCCGGGGGTCAAAGGCTTCATGACCAGCTATCTTGAGGCACTTGCTCTAGTTGAGCGGCTTCATCGTTTGTTGTTGGACGTTATCAAAGATGAGTTTGAACGGGTCGGTGTTCTTGAGATCAACGCGGTTCAAGCGTTGCTTTTGTTCAATATCGGAGATCATGAGGTTACCGCTGGTGAATTGAAAAGCCGCGGCTACTATCAAGGCAGCAATGTCAGCTACAACCTCAAAAAATTGGTCGAGATGGGGTATATGCACCACCAGCGTTGCGAAATAGACCGCCGTTCGGTGCGTGTCCGGTTGACGCCACAGGGCCGGGAAATCCGCGATATCGTCTCCGAGCTGTTTTCGAGACATGCCGAAGGTCTACAATCGCGCGGCGTGCTTGGACAGGAAGGGATCGAAGACATTACCGGAGCATTGCGGCGGGTAGAACGGTATTGGACGGACCAGATCCGCTATATCTACTGATGCTTGGTCGGCCTCTGTCCCGCATCCGATAGGGTCAGGCCTTCAAGTTCGCGGATCAGTTTACGGGTCATTGCTTCTTCGTAATCGTCAAAGCCCAGGGCAACCTCAACAAAGGCGCCGGGGCCAAGGATGACCCATGCTTTGAAATAGGCCAGCAGCTCTCCGACCTGAACATAGCGGGTGCTACCGATGTCAGGGACGTCGGCACCGATGACCAGTCCATTGATCGTGATACCGTCGTCAGAGAGCGTCTGTTTCGCATTTCTTGGGTGCAGGCCGATATTGTGCTTTCCGTCCCCCGACAGATCCAATGTCCGCTTCCAGCAATCGGGTTTCTGGCCCAAAAGTTCGGCACCGAACAGCATGGCGGACCCGACGGCGGTTCCTTGCGGAGCGCCGCTGCGTTTCACATGGTCGAGCAGGGTGGCTATGCGCTCCAGATCGAGGTCCGATTGTACTGCGGTCCAGCCCAATAACAGGCGTTGGTGGCCGGGTTCGCTCCACTCATAAATCGCGATTTGTACCGGGTTTGCTGTGTTTGAAAGAAAGAGTTGCTTAATCTCGGGCCTGCGCAAAGCACCTGCCAAGCCGCCAAGCTGCAACCGGTATTCCGAGCTGTCGACTGATCCCGACACATCCAGGCCCAAAGCCAAAGCATGGCGGCATTCTGATGCCGCAGAGGTGGCCAATATGCTGACTATCGTTGCAAGCGCACGTATCATCGCTGGCCGGGGCCCGACAATGCGCCGATCTGCATACCTTTTAGTTCGCGTTCAAGTTTGCGCCGCATGGCGCGTTCGAAATCCTGGAACCCGTCGGCGATTTCCAGGAACGCGCCGGGGCCGTACAGGACATTGTTTTCAAAAAAGGGAATCAGATACAGCTCGCCTTCGAAGTCGGCGGCATTAATGACCAGGCCATTCACAATCGTATTCTCAAAGGGAAAATGCCGATAGGCGGAATCCGGGCCATATCCATCGTTGTTCGAACCGTCACCTGACAGATCAATGGTTTGAAAAAGACATGTCGGGGCCTGCTGCATCAGCGTCGCCCCAAAGGCCAGCGCATACCCCATCGCCGTGGCCGAGTCGCTGTCTGATCGGACCGATTGCTGTATCGTGGTCGCTGCCACCAGCAAATCGGTCTGCGTGTTGATCATCGTCCAGCCCAGTATGATATGCTGAACGTCCCGGCCGCTCCATTCATAAACAGCCAGCGCGACCGGCATCGGCGAGGAAAAGAAGGCCTCGGTCACCTCGGGGGCAACCAACGCTGCGGCAAGGCCCTGCCTTTGCAGCGCGTCCTCTTCTGCGCTTACCGATGTTGAAATGTCCATTGCCAGCGCAAGCGCAAGGCGACAGGGCTCGGCCCGCAGAGGGCTGGCTAAAAAGGCTAGGCCCAGTGTGATCAACCAGCGGATCACCAGTGCCCGGTGCTTTCCATGCTGGCCCAGGGTTCGGCCGGTTCCAGCGCATCACCGTTTTGTAGCAACTCTACCGAGATATTGTCGGGTGACCTGACAAACGCCATTCGGCCGTCGCGCGGTGGCCGGTTGATCACGACTCCATTGTCCTGCAGGTGCTGGCAGGTTTCATAAATATTGTCGACTCCATAGGCGAGATGGCCGAAATGGCGGCTGTCGTTGGGCAGATCGTCATCCCCATCCCAGTTATAGGTCAACTCGATTGGTCGATCCTCTTGCCCAGCAGGAGCCATGAAGATCAGGGAAAACCGCCCCTGTTCGCTGTCATAGCGGCGCGTTTCCTTAAGGCCCAGCAACTTGTAAAACGCCATGGATTTGTCCAGGTCCTTCACGCGAACCATGGTGTGGAGGTAAGTGAGCCCCATTGCGGGTTCCTTTCTGTTCCGGTGATGCCCTGCACCTTAGCGCGCGTACATCACGTGTCGAGAGGCCGCACGGACACAATTCTGAAAATGCAAATGTGGGCGCACATATCGCGGTTCCTGTCTTTTGATTGGCGATATATAGTGGCAGGCGACTCATTGCTGGAAAGGAAATTTCATGCCGCTGTCCTCTGACCAACTGGGCGAGATCGAAGCGCAACGGGCGCAATCGCATCCAACACGCCGTGTTGTAGCTGCGGGGATGGAGGAACACCTGTACACGGCGCATCAGGTTCTGGACCACGGTTTTGTGCGCGTGATCGACTATATGGGTGATGACGCTGCGATTTGTCAGGCCGCACGCGTGTCCTATGGCAAGGGCACCAAATCAGTGCAAAATGACGAAGGGTTGATCCGCTATCTGATGCGGCACTGGCACTCGACCCCGTTTGAGATGTGCGAGATAAAGTTGCACGTCAAGTTACCGGTTTTTGTCGCGCGACAGTGGATTCGGCACCGGACAGCGAATGTGAATGAATATTCGGCGCGCTATTCGATTTTGGACCGTGAATTCTATATCCCGGCACCCGAGCACGTGTCCGCGCAGTCCGAGATCAACAATCAGGGTCGCGGCGATACGTTGCAGGGCGAAGAAGCCGCGCGCGTCCTAGAGATTTTGAAAGCTGACAGCGCGCGTTGTTATGACAATTACGAGGCGATGATGGGTCAGGACGGGCAGCAAGGGCTTGCGCGTGAACTGGCGCGGATGAACCTTCCGGCGAATATCTACACGCAATGGTACTGGAAGGTTGACCTGCACAACCTGTTCCACTTCCTGCGTCTGCGCGCGGATCCTCATGCCCAATACGAAATTCGTGTTTACGCCGATGCCATGTGCAAGATCGTCGCTGATTGGGTGCCGGCCGCCTATAAGGCGTTTGAAGATTACCGCCTGGGTGCGGTCAATCTTTCCGCGCAGATGGTCGACAGCCTGCGTCGGATGTTGGCCGGAGAGACGGTCACTCAGGAAAACTCGGGCATGACCGGGCGGGAATGGCGTGAGTTCGAGGCGATCATCAAGGAAAGTTGAGTGCGCTTGCGGTCTGTCTATACGGGGCGTCATGAAATGGTTGCGATCGTTTCACGACACTTTCAGTTTTGATCAAAACCGGTTGTCTGACCCTGTTCCTGCCTCGCGTGGCACAGGCCGAGTCCCCCCATCGTCGATGGTGATTTGCGAACCCACGGCTACATGCACCAAAAACTTGCGCTCCAGTTCACCTCTGAGCGGGCAAGAGCCGGGATGTGCGATCCTGAACAACTGATGGAAGTGTGGACTAGATAATCCCGCAACTGGACGATGGTGGTCACCTGTGCGACCAGTACGTCCTGAATCGTGCCAAGTGGAAAAATTGAACCACGCGCCCCGAAAGCAGCGGGGCGCGAGAATAGGCACATCACTTTCGATGGCCAACGGCCTGAAATTGGCCGTTGTCCTGATTTTCGTACCCGCAGTAACGGGATTTTACAGTGGCTTCAAATCTGAAGCCATTTGTCGGCCGTCACGTCCGTCTTCTAGTTCGTAAGCGACCTTCTGATTGTCAGCGAGTCCGGTAAGACCAGATCTTTCAACGGCCGAGATGTGAACAAATACGTCCTTGCCGCCTTCATCAGGGGCAATAAACCCATAGCCTTTGGTGGTATTGAACCATTTCACGGTGCCAGTTGGCATTTCCCGTGTCTCCTTCTACTTGCACGTTGTCCCACAAAATTGGTGGGGGTAGCGATTGACGTAACCGCAACACATCACCGTCTCGTCCACACGACACGGCCCGAATTACGTGTTTCGTCTTTTTCAACATTGCACGGTGAAGTAAAAAATCAAGAAATACCGGAATACACTGGCGAATTTGCCCATTATCAAGATCGAAACAGGAGCAGCCTGAAAATGCGCGTATATGGATTGAAGACTTGCGATACTTGCCGTAAGGCTTTGAAATCGCTTGAGGGTTCGGATTTTATCGATGTTCGCGCGCAAGGTGTGCCGGATGCGGTACTGGCGCAGGCCCTAAAACGTTTCGGCGAGGCTTTGCTCAATACCAGGTCGACAACATGGCGCGGGTTGGATGCAGAGCAGCGCAAAAAAGAGCCGCTGGAACTCTTGCAGGAACACCCAACCTTAATGAAGCGACCGCTTGTTGAGAAAGACGGTGCACTTTATCTGGGCTGGACGGCTGAAACGCAGGCAGCCCTTGGCGTTGGCTGAGTGGGTACTTATGTGGTTGGTCGCAAGCTAGAGGGTTCTAAATGCGTAACGCAGCGATGATTTTAGGGGTAGTTGCCGGTCTGATCGGCATGTTGGTCGGGTTTGTTGGCTATGGATATGTCGAGTTGATCGACAGGTTTGGCGAAATCGACGGGATTGCCGAGCAGGTGGACAATGCGCAGTTGATCCGAACCGCGGCGATCCTTGCGCCTTTATTGGCTATTGCGGGCGGGGCGATGGCACATGCCCGCGCTCTGATTGGTGGCGTGTTGCTGCTGATTTCTGCGGCTGGGATGTATTATGCGTTCGGGTTCAATGTGTTCACCATGTTCCCGGTCGCCTTTGCCGCCGTGGCGGGTCTCCTTGGGCTGGCCGCGGGTAAACCGGACGAGCCCAAGGCACATTTCTGAGTTACTTCAGGCGCAGGATGCGATCGATCGAGATCGGGCCTGCGCCGTTTATCGCGATGACCAGAAACAGGAAAGTCCACATCACGCGCTGATCCATCAAAGTAAGTGCGTTGTCGAACAGGCCTCCCAATTTGACGCCATGACCGGTCACGTCGACAATGGTCTGGACCCAAACAAACCCAATCATCCCAAGGGCTGCCACCCGGGTCAGCAGGCCGACCAGCAACAAGGCTGGCAGGACGAATTCGGCGGCTGTTCCCAGAAAGATTACGGCGCGTTGGAAAAAAGTCATCTGGGTTACGTCATAAAGTACGGCCTCTGCCGCTTTGGGGAAAATCTGCCCAAACGCCCCCGCTGACGGAGAGAAAATCGATCCGTCGATTTTCAGGGTGGCTGAGTTCCAGTAGTAGACAAGCAACACGGCAACAAAGACAAGACGCGCCAGGGTTGGTGTCAGCCAGTTGGCCGAGCTGTCGATCCGTCCCAGGACGTTGTTATGAAGAGAGATCAGGGCAGTCATGTTGCCAGCCTTTCAATAGTCACAGAAGTGATAGCGCCGCCCTGTAACAGCAGCGCCAGAGTGGCCCCAAGATCAAAATCCGGGGTGGTTTCGGTAGTGTTTTCAAATGCCTGTCCGATTGTGTTTCCGGCCTTCATCGCGGCGATCCAACCCGCCCCGCCTTGCGGCAGGGCCTGAGGAACAGGATCATATTCGCGGCGCGTGATCAGGGTATCTTCAGCACCAGCTTGGGGTTTCGGTACGCCGTCTTCCGTATTGAACCGCCATATGGAAATGACTGGCCAATCCGAGCGCAAGATCTGCATCGAAGGTGCGAATTCCAATCGGGCCCGGAACAGATCTTCGGGTGGCACGGCTAATGCGTCGTCCGACGCTGGCACGCTGTCCGCCGCGTGGTAAGATCGGCGAAGGGCCAGTTCCAGTCGCGCCACATCGGGCAGGTACCCGATATGCGACAGTTGATCCATCTCGGCCAGGAAATCCGGAAACGCTTCGCCATAGAACATCATCAACGGCGAGGTTGGTGGGTGGCTGCGCAGAAAAAGCCCGGCCAACCCGTCCATGTTTTGCGAACCCAGCAACTTGGCGATCACCGGGAAGGCCTGATGCATGGCTTCGGTCAGCGAAACGGCAACATTGTTGCGATAAACACTGAAACGCCGTCCCGCCGGCTGATCCGACGCGTCCACAAGGCCCTCAGGCACCGACATGGCTGGATCCAGCAAAGCCAGGTGAAACTCTTCTTGCGACACGCTCATGCTGGAATGCGGTCCAGTGCCGCTTGGGCGCGATCGGCTTCGGTACGCAAGACAGGCCAATCAGGGACGTCTGTATCCCATTCCACAAGAACAGGTTTTGGTCCCGATTGTTCAAGCACATAGTTCAGAAGCGCCCAAACCGGATCAACCACTTCTCGCCCGTGGCTATCGATCAGCAAGGGAAGCCCGTGGTCGTCTTCATCCTCATCATGCCCGCCAAGGTGGATCTCACCGACCTTGTCCAGCGGATAGGCGTCGATATAGCTCTGCGGTGAGAAGTCGAGATTTGTCGCCGATACGAAAACGTTATTCACATCCAGCAAGAGCCCGCATCCGGTGCGGCCCGAAATTTCGCGCAGGAAGTCGGGTTCGGACCACGTGCTTTCATCAAATGCTAGATAGCTTGACGGGTTTTCAAGTAGCATCTGTCGCCCAACGACATTCTGAACTTGGTCGATATGATCGCAAATCCGTGCAAGGGTTGCGTCGGTATAGGGCAGGGGCAACAGATCATTCAGGAAGTGACTGTCATGTGTCGACCAGGCCAGATGTTCGGAAAAGCTGGCGGGGTTGAGCCAGCCGACGAGGTGTTTCAAACGGGCCAGGTGGTCGGTATCCAGCGGGCCTTCACTGCCGATGGACAGGCCAACGCCGTGGACGGAAATCGGGAAGTGTTCCGACAAGTGCCGCAGCTGTGCCAGCGGGCGGCCACCATCGCCCATGTAATTCTCGGCGTGGATTTCCAGCCATGCGACCGGTTGCGGGTGATCCAGAATCTGCTGGAAATGCTGAGGCTTATAGCCGACGCCTGGTGCCGCAGGCAGCCTGTTCGATCGGATTGTGCTGTCCAGCATCTGGTAACCTCGCGGTCTTGAAAAAAGAGGCGGGCGATTCTTGCCCGCCCCTCAGATTTGGCAAAAACTCAGGCTTATGCCGGCAGGTCGCGCTCCAGCGGCTCGAGCGATCCCTTGCGGGCAGCGCCGTCAGCTGACTGAGGCAGGTCGATATCGGCGCAGGTGCCGGCATCTACCAGCGTCCAGGCATTGCCCTGATAATCAACAGTCGAGGTGCCCGCGCACGTGGTGCCAGGACCGGCGGCACAATCGTTCTGACCGGCCAGAGAAACGCCATAGCACTTTTCTTTGGCTTGTGCGGATGCGGTTGTGGCCATGCCTGAAACGGCTGCGGCTACGGCGCTTGCGATGACAAGGGATTTAGCGGTGTTCGACATCTCGGTTATCCTTTTGATGACTGCGTATGTCTGTGTTCGACAATGACAAAGGTAATGGGTTGCAGGTCACAGTTGAATTCACGAGCCTGTGTCTCACGAGCCCGTCAATGACTGTCATGACATCTTGCAAACTAATAGTTTGTTTTAGAAGAGATAAAACGCAAATGTTTCAATCCGGCCCCTCAGGGGGGGCCGGATTTTGTGCAATTTGCCGCTGATTGTTACAGCAGGTCGGGCGGCGTAGCGGCCCGCGACAGTTCATTTGTTACAGCCTCAAGCGGCTGCACTTGTGTCTGTTTCTCACCAAGACGACGGACACTGACCGTGCGGTCCTCAACCTCACGGTGACCGACGGCCAGAATGACCGGAACTTTGCCGACCGAGTGTTCTCGAACCTTATAGTTGATCTTTTCGTTGCGGATATCCGCCTCGGCTCGGACACCTGCGGCCTTGAGTGTCTCAACCACTTCCTGCACGTAACCGTCAGCCTCGGAGGTGATCGAAGCGACCACGACCTGACGCGGGGCCAGCCAGAAGGGCAATTTGCCCGCGTGTTCTTCGATCAGGATGCCGATGAACCGTTCGAACGAACCCAGCGTTGCACGATGCAGCATGAAGGGGCGGTGCTTCGATCCGTCCGCGCCAATGAAATTGGCGTCCAGCCGCTCGGGCAGGTTGGGGTCCACCTGAAGGGTGCCGCATTGCCAGGTACGGCCGATCGCGTCGGTCAGGGTGAATTCAAGCTTGGGTCCGTAGAAGGCGCCTTCGCCTTCGAGAAGCTCATAGTCGTATCCTGCGGCCTTGCAGGCGTCACCCAGGGCTTTTTCGACCAGATCCCAGCTTTCATCCGACCCGATGCGTTTTTCCGGGCGCGTCGAGAGCTTGATGGTCCAATCATGGAAACCGAGATCGGCATAGACCTTCGACAGAAACGCGATGAATTTTGCGGTTTCAGATTCGATCTGATCTTCGGCGCAGAAAATATGCCCATCGTCCTGGGTAAAGCCGCGCACCCGCATGATACCATGCAGCGCGCCAGAGGGTTCGTACCGCGCGCAAGACCCGAACTCGGCCATGCGCAGAGGCAGATCGCGATAGGATTTCAGACCCTGATTGAACACCTGCACGTGGCAGGGACAATTCATCGGCTTCAGGGCGTTCACGGCCTTTTCACGGGCATGTTCCTCGTCGACTTCGACGATGAACATGTTTTCCTGATACTTGTCCCAGTGGCCCGAGGCTTCCCACAATTTGCGGTCAACAACCTGCGGTGTGTTGACTTCGACATAGCCGTCACGTTCCTGCATGCGGCGCATATAGTCCTGCAGGGTGGTATAGATCTTCCAGCCATTCGGATGCCAGAAGATCTGGCCCGGAGCCTCTTCCTGCATGTGGAACAGGTTCATTTCGCGGCCCAGCTTGCGGTGGTCACGCTTGGCAGCCTCTTCCAGCATGTGCAGGTGCGCTTTCAGCTTTTCCTTGCCGGTAAAAGCCACGCCATAGATGCGTTGCAGCATCGCACGGTCGCTGTCACCGCGCCAATAGGCGCCGGCGATGGACATCAGCTTGAACGCATCGCCCGGAACCTGGCCGGTATGCTGAAGATGCGGGCCACGGCACAGGTCCTGCCAGTCGCCATGCCAGTACATGCGCAATGGCTCGTCGCCCGGTATGGCGTCGATCAGTTCGACCTTATAGGGCTCGTTGTTTTCGGTGTAGAAATCAATCGCGCGCTGACGGTCCCAGACCTCGGTGGTCACGGTGTCGCGTTTGTTGATGATTTCCTTCATCTTTTTCTCAATCGCGCCGAGGTCTTCGGGCGTAAATGGCTCGGCCCGGTCGAAATCGTAGTACCAGCCGTTTTCGATGACGGGGCCGATGGTGACTTTGGTATCGGGCCAGATCTCCTGCACGGCGCGGGCCATGATATGAGCCAGGTCGTGGCGGATCAGTTCGTTTGCCTGATCTTCATCTTTCATGGTGTGCAGGGCGATTTCGGCATCAGATTCAATGGGCCATTGCAGATCCCAATGCTGGCCATTCACCGTGGCTGAGATGGCCTTTTTGGCCAGTGAGGTCGAGATGTCGGCGGCCACCTGCGCAGGGGTTACACCCACGTCATAGGATCGTGCATTGCCGTCAGGAAAAGTGAGAGAGATTGACTGTGCGTCCAAGGCCATGGCTGGCTCTCCTCGTCGGTTTGGCGCCCACTGAACGCCCGGTTGCGGGTTATGTTGTGTTCGCTTCATTTGTCAGGTGGTGGTGGACCTGTCAAGGGCCGGCGCGAGGGGCCAGCCCCTCGCGCTCCCCGAGGTATTTCTGGCCAGATGAAGGGGGATCTGGGAATTGCACTTGGGGGTGGGGCGTGCATGATATCGGAAAAAGAAAAGAGGGTGTCATGGCAGCGACGAATTTTCTGGAAACGGCGCAGGGACGGCGGCTGGCCTATCATAAAAGCGAGGGCACCGGGCCGACCATCGTGTTTCTGGGTGGGCTCAAATCCGATATGGAGGGCACCAAGGCGGTGCATTTGGAGGCCTGGGCGAAGGGGCGTGGCCATTCATTTCTGCGGTTCGACTATTCAGGTCACGGTGAAAGCGGGGGCACGTTCGAAGAAGGATGCATTGGTGACTGGCATGAGGATACGCTGGCCGCGATCACGGAATTGACGGATGGACCGCTGATTGTTGTTGGCTCGTCCATGGGGGGGTGGCAGGCGCTGCTGTTGGCCAAAGCGCTGCCAGATCGGATTCAGGGAATGGTGACCATCGCTGCTGCGCCGGATTTTACCGAGGACGGGTATTGGGCTTCATTCTCGGAAAACCAGAAACAGGCACTGGAATCTGTTGGCCATGTAGAGCTGCCTTCGGACTATATGGAGCCTTACATCGTGACCAAACGGATGATCGAAGATGGTCGCCAACATTTGGTCCTGCGCAAGCCTCTGCATCTGCCTTTTCCTGTGCGGTTTTTGCAAGGTACCGAAGACACAGCGGTTTCAACCGGAACAGCAGTGCGCCTGATTGAACATGCGTTCGGGCCCGATATGCGCCTGTCATTGATCAAGCACGCCGATCATCGCTTTTCGGATGGCCCATGCCTGGGGTTGATCGAACAAGCCGTTCTCGATGTGATGGCAGCCCAATAATGCGGATATTGGGTCGCGTTTTTCTGACATTGATCGTTGCGTTTGGCCTGATCTTTTGGTTTGGCCCGCGTGAGAAGGTTGATCTGGCCCCAACATTTGACGCGCGCAAATTCGGTGAAGGGGTGCAGGTCTATTTCGAAAGTGTGGAATCTGCATTCGCCGACATCATTCCGGGGGTCGAAAAGCGAGTTATTTGGCAAGAGGGCTATAAAGAGCAGCGAACACCTGTTTCGATTCTGTATCTGCACGGGTTTTCTGCATCATCCGAAGAGATCCGACCGGTTCCCGATCTGCTCGCCGAAACGTTGGGCGCCAATCTGGTCTACACGCGGTTGCAGGGTCATGGTCGCGGAGGGGATGCAATGGGTGAGGCGACGGCCTCGGGTTGGATGCAGGATCTTGCCGAAGGGCTGGCTGCCGCACGGGCGGTTGGGGATAAGGTCGTGGTGATTTCGACATCAACCGGCGGCACGTTGGCAGCTGCGGCCGCACTGAATGAAGAACTGAGCCAAAACGTTGCAGGGATCGTATTTGTTTCTCCGAATTTCGGCGTTAAAGCGGCCGGAGCATGGATACCCGGATTGCCTTGGGCGCGCATTTGGTTGCCCCTGATTATGGGTGAAACCCGGGGCGTCGCAGGGGTGAACCCGGAAATGAACAAATTCTGGTCGGCGGTCTACCCTTGGCAGGCCGTGGTGCCGATGACAGTGCTGGTGGATGTGGTCTATGCGCTGGATTTTTCAGACGCAAGGGTTCCCGCGTTGTTCTGGTTCTCGAATGAAGATCAGGTCGTGCGTGCCGACCTGACCCACGAGATTGCCAAAGCATGGGGCGCCCCTGCGTCGGTTGTGCTGGTAACAATGGGGCCCGGGGACGATCCTAATTCCCATGTGATCGCCGGGCGGTTGATGTCTCCGGGGCAGACCGACGATGTGGTGGCTGGTATTCTGAGATGGCTGAATACCTTGGGGATCGAGTGAGGAAGAAACAATGCGCAGACCAGGCAGTATGTGGAGCCTTGAAACCCTCGGTCGTGTGCGTCTGTCCCGTCATTTTTTCATGCGCGATTTTCTGTATTCGGAAATAGGCAATTTTCACGAAAAGCAGAATTTTCCTGACGATCCCGACCTTGCCATCGAAACCGGAAAGGCGCTTTGCGAAACCCTGCTGGACCCGCTTGAGGAGACCTTTGGCCGGATTGCCGTACGATCCGGCTATCGCTCGGCATCATTGAACCGTTTCGGTAATGAAAACCGGCTGAATTGCGCGCGAAATGATAACCCGCTGGAATGTCACATCTGGGATCGCGCGGTGGGTGATGATCGGATTGCCGGTGCATCGATCGTGATCCCATGGTTTGCGGATCAATATGAGGTGGGGCGGGATTGGCGGGATTTGGCGTGGTGGATGCACGACCATCTGGAATATTCCGAAATCTGGTTCTTTCCAAAACTCTGTGCTTTCAATCTGGTCTGGAGGCCTGTGCCTCATAAGCGCATCGACAGCTATATCGCGCCGCGGGGCTGCCTTCTGCGCCCAGGAGGCACGCCTGGCGAGGGTGAACTTGAGCGGCAAAGACGATATGCGGACTTCCCCGCTTTTCGCGGTATCCGCTACCCCTGAACTTTAACTTGCCGAACCATACAAAACCTCTCATCCTGAAACTAATGACGACGATTTGAGTGACTTTTCCAAAGGAGGCGTTGTTTGATCGAGCCGTTGGTTCTTTTGCCCGGTTTGATGTGTGATGCGCGGGTATTTGAGCATCAGATGCGCGCCCTGTCACGTGATCGCGCCGTGACGGTCGCTTCGGTTTCGACTGCTGAACGGATTGAAGAGATCGCGCGGGGCCTATTGGTTCAGTTGCCACAACGCTTTGCATTGGCGGGCCTAAGCCTGGGCGCCGTAGTCGCTTTGGAAATTGTCCGATGTGCACCCGAGAGGGTGTCGCGCTTGTGTCTGATGGCTTCGGATGCGCATTCGGAATCGCCCCAGACCGCAGCCGCGCGGGAGGAGCTGCTGGTCGCCGCCAAGATGGGTCGGTTAGAGGAAGTGATGCGTCGGCTGATTGGATCGGATTCGCTGGCCCCGGGGCCTCGACGTATTCCCATTCTTGCTGATGTCATCTCGATGGCGTTGGATTTGGGCCCGCAGGTGTTCGAGCGTCAGATTCGTGCGCTGCAGCGTCGCCCGGATCAGCAGGGCAACCTGCGCCGGATCACGGCCCCGACTTTGGTGCTATGTGGGGCGCATGACACGGTTGTTCCGGTGCGAAGGCATGCGTTCATGGCGGACCTGATCCCAAATGCAGAACTGCACGTCATCAAGGATGCAGGACATTTGCCTACGTTGGAATCGCCTGAAAATGTCACCGAGGCGCTGAAGACCTGGCTCAGCGTGAAGCCTGCGCTGGATTACGCGTAGAGCGCTTTACGCTGTTCTTTGCTTAGAATGACCGGGGTTGAGATCGTCTGGCCCGTATGCTGATCAAAGAACGGGGTGTCCCTCCAGCTGCCAGAAAGCCGGGATTTTAGTACCCGCGTAACAATCCCGGCGACAGCGTAACCCAGTCGCTTGTGTTTGTGTTTTCCATCGGCCTGCGGAATGAACCCTTGGGTCGTAACCGGCCCTAAACAGTCCGGATCGGAAACTCGTTTCACATCAAAGCCCGCAAACGGAAATTTTGGAGTATTTGATGTCGTCGCCAGCGGTGCATTGCAGCAGCTGGCATACCAGCGCAGCATCCCCTTGGGGCCAAGGCGCATCGCGGCCAGGTGTTCGATGCCGCCGTCGATCCTGATTTCTTCAGGGGCCATTTGGAAAATGTCCACCGGTTCCGGCGCAGGGTCCGGTTGCCCGAAATATATCTGCGCGGCCCGGCAATCACGGCAAAAGCAGACTACATGCGTGCCGTACTGAACGCCTCTGGCTGTAATGCTGCCAAAGAGTTTTCCACAGTTGCAGGCGAAAGCCGTCTGTTTGGCGACTTTCTTTCCCATCGGCGTTAGGCCACTTTGTTGCGGTTGGCCGCTTTGCGCGAGGGTTTGCGGGCGTTGGCGTTCATAAATTCGATCACCAATGGGCGGATATTGTCGCGCCAGCTGCGGCCGGCGAAGATGCCATAGTGACCTGCGCCAGGTTCGACATGGCTGGCTTTTTTCGAATCCGGCAGCCCTGTACACAGCTCGAGCGCAGCAATGCACTGGCCAGGGGCCGAGATGTCGTCATTCGCACCTTCGACTGTTTTGACAGCAACGTTTGTAATTTTGCCGATATCTACCTTGTGCCCTGCAACAACAAACTCGTTGCGCGCGATTTCGCGGTTTTTGAAGACGCGTTCGACGGTTGAAAGGTAGAACTCGGCGGTCATGTCCATGACGGCGAGGTATTCATCGTAGAATCTGTTATGGGCATCGTGATCCGAAGCCTCGTCCCGCATAACCCTCTGGATCTGCTCGGAAAACGCCTGAGAATGCCGGTCCGAATTCATCGACATGAACGAGGCCAACTGCAGCAGGCCGGGATACACCATGCGCCCGACGCCCTTATACTTGAAGCCGACGCGCTGAATCATGGTTTCTTCCAGCTGCCCCATTGTCACGCGACGGCCAAAATCGGTCACGTCGGTAGGTGTGGCATCCGGGTCAACAGGTCCGCCGATCAATGTCAGCGTGCTGGGTTGGGCTTTGGGTTCGACCTCGGCCAGATAGGCTGTGGCGGCCAGAGTCAGCGGCGCCGGTTGGCAGACGGCTACAACGTGGGTGTCCGGTCCCAATTCTTTCATGAAATCGACAAGGTAAAGTGTATAATCCTCTACATCAAACTTACCTTCGGACACGGGGATATCGCGCGCATTATGCCAGTCTGTGATATAAACTTCGCAATTCACCAAGAGGCTTTTTACGGTGGACCGAAGCAAAGTGGCGTAATGTCCAGACATCGGGGCGACCAACAGCACCTTGCGGGGCTGTTCGGCGCGGCCATTGACACGTATATGTATCAAATCACCAAAAGGGCGTTCGATCACCGGGACAATATCGACCAGATGATCCTTGCCGTCTTCGCAAGTGAATGTACGGATTCCCCAGTCGGGTTTTACAACCATGCGCTGGAACGTCCGCTCAGTCACCTCGCCCCAGGCGGCCATCATGCTGAACGCAGGGTTGGGCACCATCGAAAACAGCGGATAAGAAGCCATGGCACTTGCCGTAGCACCCATCCACTGATTGGTGTTGCGCATCGTTTCCATCAGATCGTAGGTCATCATGTAGCGCATGAAATGGGCCTCCTGAGTGTCAGCCTGATAATTCGGACCATTCGTCGCTTTGCCCCCCGACGCCCACGACGTTATTCTGCATAGCAGCGAGGTTAGGGTGGAATTGTTAAAATGACAACAAGTGAAGATAACGCGCCAGAGCTGTCCGAGGAACACCTTGAACGGATTAGAGAAAATATGACGAAAGTCGAAGAATTGTCGAAAAGGCTGATCGATGTGATGGCTGGCAAAGAGGCGCACACTCCCGCGTTGGACGGTCCGAATCAAGATCTTTTCGCAAGAGCAGCAACTTCGTATTTCGCCGAAGCGTGGCAGAATCCCGCCAAGCTTCTGGAACATCAGGTCGCCTTCTGGGGACAATCCGTTATGAACTTCGCTGAGGCTCAGCAGGCGCTGGCCGCCGGCGGGGTCGAGGACAGCGAACCCGGACCCAAGGATAAAAGGTTCTCAAACCCTCTTTGGGACACCAACCCCTATTTCCGGTTTATTCGCCAGCAGTATCAGACAAATGCCGATGCAATCGCGCAGGCGGTTGCTTCGGTCGACGATCTGGACGGCAAGGACAAGCAGAGGCTGCATTTCTTTTCGCAACAGATCATTGACTTGATGTCTCCGACGAATTTTCTGGCCTCCAATCCCGACGCGCTGGAAAAGGCGGTCGAGACGGAAGGGCAATCGCTGATCAAAGGGCTAGAGAATCTAGTTGCGGACCTAGAAGCCAATAATGGTGAAATGGTTGTCAGACTGGCGGATGAATCCGCGTTCAAGCTTGGCGAGAATATCGCGACAACTCCGGGCGACGTGGTCTATCGCAACAGGCTTATGGAGTTGATCCAGTACAAACCCACGACCGAGACCGTACACGAAACCCCGATCGTTCTGTTTCCGCCTTGGATCAACAAATACTATATTCTGGACCTTAAGGCGCAGAACAGCCTCATCAAATGGGTGACCGAACAAGGCTATACCCTGTTTGTTGTAAGTTGGGTAAATGCGGATGCTTCTCATGCCGAGGTCGGTATGGGCGACTATGTCGAAGAGGGATTTCTGACCGCCATCGAGACCGTCAAGTCGATCTGTAAGGTCAAGCAGGTCAATGCGGTGGGATATTGCATTGCCGGCACCACGTTGAGCTTGACGCTGTCCCTGATGAAGCAGCGTGGCGACAAATCCATCAAATCGGCGACCTTCTTCACAACCTTGACCGATTTCGGTGAACAGGGGGAATTCACGCCGTTCCTACAGAATGACTTTGTCGATGGCATTCAAGAACAAGTGACAAAAGACGGTATCCTAAAAGCATGGGTAATAGGTCGTACCATGTCGTTCCTGCGATCGAATGACCTGATCTACGGCCCTGCCATTCGAAGCTATATGATGGGCGAGACCCCTCCGGCGTTTGATTTGCTCTACTGGAACGGGGATGGCGCAAATCTTCCGGGCAAAATGGCAATCGAGTATTTGCGGGGGCTTTGCCAGAACAATCAATTTGTGACCGACGGTTTCGATTTGCTTGGGCACAAACTGCATATCCGCGACGTTGATGTTCCTTTGATGGCCATCAGCTGTGAAACCGACCATATCGCCGCCTGGAAAGATTGTTATCGGGGTGTGCAGCAGATGGGGTCACGTTCGAAGACGTTTGTCGTTTCGGAATCCGGTCACATAGCAGGCATCGTGAACCCGCCGAGCAAGAAGAAATACGGCCACTACACCAACCCTGATCTGAATGCGGATGCCGATGCATGGATGAAAGAGGCCGATTTTCATAAAGGGTCCTGGTGGCCGCAGTGGGAAGCTTGGCTGAAGAAGAGATCCGGCAAGCAAATCCCCGCGCGCCAAGTGGGCGATTCGGGATACGCTTCCCTGGCCGAAGCACCAGGAACCTATGTTTTGGTGAAGGCAACAGATTGATTTTTAACAGTTTAGAAAAGTATTGCTGCAGTGCAGCAAGAAAAAACTTGCAATGCTGCGATGCAGCAACGATATTGTCCTCAAGCTGATGAAGCCCGGGGTTGGCCCGGATCGGCAAGCAAAGGATTTGGACAATGGCAAAGACTCAAGACTTTACCGCGACCCTGAAAGACATGATGGGTGCATTCCCTGTTGACACCACCGCTCTGGAAGGTGCGTTCAACACCACCGCGACCCTGAACGAAAAGCTGTCTGGCGTTGCTCTGGAAGCGGCTGAGAAATCGGCTGAGATTTCGAACAAATGGACCAAGGAAACCCTGGCCAAACTGTCCGATATGTCGAAAGCGAAATCTGACCCTGCAGATTACGCAAAAGCTGCAACCGACTACGCAAGCGCGTCGGCTGAAGTTGCTGCTGAAAACCTGGCTGCTTTCGCTGAAATCGCGAAAAAAGTTCAGTCGGAAACCGTTGAGCTGCTGATGGCTGCTGGCAAAAACGCTGCAGAAGACGCAACTGCCGTTGTCAAAAAAGCAACCAACGACGTGTCCACTGCTGCGAAAAAAGCAGCTGGCGCCAAGTAAGGTAAGATAGCGAGGCGCACCCACTCCTCCCATTTGGTGCAATCGCGTTGGGCGGGTCGAAAGACCTGCCCTTTCTTTTTGTTCTGCACTCGCATAATCTCTGCTGCAATGCATCATTCCTTGGGGAGGGTAGACGGTGTCAGAACAAGAAAAACCGTTGCTAATCAAACGATATGCCAGCCGTCGGCTGTATAACACTGAAACCAGTGACTATGTCACGCTCGAAGATATTGCGGCATTCATACGTGACGGTCGCGAAGTTCAGATCATAGACCTGAAGACTGGGGATGATCTGACACGGCAATATCTGCTTCAAATCATTGCCGAGCATGAAAGCCGCGGTGAGAATGTCCTGCCGGTGAACGTGCTGAACGATCTTGTGCGCAGCTATATGTTGCCGGGCGGAGGAGTGATGCCGCAATTCCTGCAAAGCTCGTTCGAAATGCTGCGCGAAAGCCAAAGCAAAATGATGGAAAACATGTCTGCGATGAATCCGATGACCCAGATTCCGGGTTTCGAAGCACTGCAAGCGCAGCAAAAGGCATTTCTGAAGGCGATGACCAGCGGCATTTCCGGCAGTTGGTCCAGTTCGGAAACGGATAGCGAGGCCAAACCCCAGTCGAGTGAGGATCTGGACGACATCAAGAAGCAGTTGGCGGAGTTGCAGCAAAAGCTGTCTAAACTGAACTGAATTTGTCCATACAATGAAATAGGCCCGCCGCTGGCGGGCCTTTTCGTTTGAATTCAGCTTATTCAGGTTCCAAATGCGATTTTCGGGGCGGTAATTTCCCCTACTGAAGCCAACAGAATATCAGCGATCACATCCAGTTCCGCGCCTGTCAGGCGTACAGGCAGGCGCACGTCGCAAGCTTTCATCAGCATGTTTCGCGTTTGTGGCAGCTCGATCTGTTCCGGCAGGAATTGCCAGTTCCAAAAGGCACGGGCGTTGTCTTCACTCAGGCCGAATACCTGAACTTTCACCCCGCGTGCTTCGGATGCTGCGGCAAAGGCGCGGATATCATCATCGCTTAGGTCAACCAGATTGAACTGGATCGAGTCCGGCGCCCGGCGTTCTGGCACCAGCGGGGCAGGCACGTTGATATAGGGCGATGAGTTCAGGCGCTCTGCCACATAGTCGTGGTTTTGCAACCCATCGCGGACACGGCGTGCCAATTCAGGCATCTGGGGACGGATTACTGCAGCGCTCAGGTTGCTCATCCGCAGGTTATACAGCGGCAACTGGTTCTGCCAGCGGCCAAAGGCCTCTTCGAGTTCCAATGAGTTGTCGCCACGCGGACCTTTGTGTTTCTTCCAGTTATGTTCGTAGGCGCCGGACATGATCACGGCACGCGCCACCAGATCAGCGTCGTCGGTTATCAGAATGCCACCTTCGCCCGCATTGATCATCTTGTAGGACTGAAACGAGAAACAGCCGATCTTGCCAATCGTCCCAATATTGCGACCATGCCAAGTTGTCCCCAGCGAATGGGCTGCGTCCTCGATCACCGGAATGTCGCGCGCGCTGCACAGGGTCATGATCGCGTCCATATCCGAAGTATGTCCGCGCATATGGCTAATGATCACGGCCTGCACGTTATCCAGTTTGGCGGCAAAGTCATCCATGTCGATGCGATAATTGTCACCCACCTCACACAATACGGGGATGCAATCCGCATGTATGACCGATGAGGGCACCGCCGCAAAGGTAAAGCCCGGTATCAGCACCCGCGCGTCCCGCGGCAGACCCAGCGCCTTGAGCGACAGGAACAGTGCCGCCGAGCAGGACGATACAGCCAGCGCATATTTCGTGCCCAGCAGTTCCGCGAATTCCGACTCGAGCATCGCAACCGGAGCGTCCTGCGGCGCAGTGTAGCGGAACAGGTCGCCTGACTGCATCAGGGCATCAATGGCGTCGCGGGCGGCCGCGGGGATGGGTTCGGCGTCATGGACGTTAGGAGGCAGCGTCATATTTGGCATTCCTGAATTCTATCTTTGGGAAAGATAAAGCTAATGAAGTGTCAATCCAAGCCCTTAATCTTCAGGGTGGCGAAATTTCACTATTCTGTCGTAGTCAGAGAGACACAGATTGGCTTACCCCGCGTAGCGGGAAATTCTTTTGAACTTGCAACTTTGGGGGAAGTAAGGTGGCAATGGATCTTCTTTGACGTTGTTCTCGTATGATGGGTTGGATCACTGCATTGACTATCATTCGTTTGGCCGTTTGGGGCGCGCTTTCAACTTTCGCTTCGGCGGTTCACGCAGATTATCTTCCGTCGGATGGCACTGAAGTTGCGCCGCTTCAGATGTTTCAGGAATGCGATGTTTGCCCTGAAATGATTGTCTTGCCTTTGGGTGAGTTTCTGATGGGTGGACCGCCGGGAGAATCGAAACGAAACTTTCATTGGGATGAAAAAGGGCTTCGCCCCGCGACACCGGAAGAGCCGTATATCGCACATCATGAAGGTCCGGTTCATAAGGTCACGATAGATATGCCCGTCGCCATGGGGCGGAATGAGGTTACCCGTGATGAGTGGATGGCCTGCGTTGAAGATGGGGGATGTAGCAAATATGTGCCGGAAGATTTTGTAATCGGCGATAGTTTTGAGCGCATAGATCTTACGGGCAATCATCCAGTGAATGATGTGTCTTATTTGGATGCTTTGGCCTACACGGATTGGCTGAACAAAAAACTCGGGATAGATGCCTACCGCTTACCAACGGAAGCCGAATGGGAATATGCCGCCCGTGCCGGAACGCAGACTCCTTTTGCGCAAGGAGAGGAAGTTACGACGGATCAGGCCAATTTCCATGCCAAACCGACAGAAGAGATGATTGGTGAAAAGCGGCCGGATTTAGTGTGGCGCGGTTACCCAGTTCGCGTTGATGAACTTGATGCCTCCAATGCTTGGGGTCTTCGGCATATGTCGGGGAATGTCGGGGAAAGAACGATGTCCTGCTGGACAGCGACGCACCCGGGTTGGTCGACTTCCAGCCAGCACTTAGAGATGGCGAGATCAGTCGATTGTCACAGGCGGGTTGTAAAAGGCGGTTCTTATCCATTTGCTATGGATTTTTCGCGCGCTGCAAGTCGCGGTGGGGCGGGCATTGATTGGCGGTCAAAATTGACGGGCTTTCGTATCCTGAGAGAGTTTAAGTGAGTTTCTCTGACAATCTCGAAATCAGAATCCCAGCCGGTCCCGCAGGGAAAACCATGTCATCGCCAGCACTAGCAACGGGCTGCGTAGGGCTGCGCCGCCCGGAAAGGGCAAGGCGGGCACGCGGGACATGGTGTCGAACCCCTCGGCCTGGCCCTGAATGGCCATCGCCATCAACTGCCCGGCATGGGTGGCCGTGCCGACCCCATGGCCGGAATAGCCCGAGGCCGACAGGATATTGGGCGCAACCCGCGTCAGATAGGGCATCCGCCGCATAGTGATGCCCAGAGTACCGCCCCAGGCATAGTCGATTTTCACATCGCGCAGATGCGGGAAAATCTCGGTCATCGGTTTGCGCACCTTGGAGGCGATATCTGTCGGGAAGCGGTAGCCATAGCTTTCTCCGCCGCCAAATAGCAGGCGGTTGTCGGCGCTGAGGCGGAAGTAATTTACCACAAACTTGGTATCGGCGACGGCGACATCCCGGGTCAGGACGCGGGCGGCATCGGTGCCCAAAGGCTCGGTCGCGGCGATGAAATTGTTGATCGGCATGACGCGCGACGCCACTTTGCCGTTCAGATCGCCGAGATACCCGTTGCAGGCCAATATGACGTGGTTGGCCGTCACCTTTCCCTGTGGGGTTTGCACGATGGCCAGATCGACTTCGTCGATCCCGGTGACCTCGGTACCCTCAAAGATGCGCACGCCGGCCTTGGCTGCGGCCTGCGCCAGACCCAGAGCAAAGTTCAACGGATGCAGGTGCGCCGCGCCCATGTCCAGATAACCGCCGCGATAGGTGGGCGACGGGCAGAGACCATGCGCGGCGCCTTCGTCCAGCAGCTCCATATGGTCATACCCATATCGCGCCGACAGATGCGCGGCGTGATCGTGGAGGTCTTGCTGATCCCCGGTGCTGAGGCCCAGAACCGCCACGCCCGGTTTCAGATCACAGTCGATTTTGTGCTTTTCGATCAGCGATTTGACCAGATCCTTGGCATCTTCAGCCAGATCCCACAGCTTGGCGGCATCGTCATCGCCGACCAGGCGTTCAAGGTCTTCCTGATCCATCCGCTGGGCGCTGCCCAGCTGCCCGCCATTGCGGCCTGACGCTCCGAAACCAACGCGATGCGCCTCAAGCAGCACGACGTCGAACCCGGCCTCGGCCAGATGCAGCGCGGCGGACAGGCCAGTATAGCCGCCACCGACCACACAGACATCCGCTTTGGTATCCCCAGCAAGCGCGGGAAAACGGTCGAGCGTGTTGGCCGTCGCGGCATACCAGCTGGCCGGATACTCGGCCTTGCGGTCGTTGGAATAGAGGAGATTCATCGCGGCTTAAACGTTCATGAGCAGGTGCTCACGCTCCCACGGAGAGATGACCTGTAGAAATTCTTCATACTCGGCACGTTTGACAATGCCATAGACGCGGGCAAATTCCGGACCCAGCACCTCGTGCAGGGCGGTGGCCTGATCAAACAGGTCCAGCGCATTGCCCATGACCTGCGGGATATCACCGTCACCTTCGTAGGCGTCGCCATAAAACTGACGGCGCGGACGTTCCTGCTGGGTCAGGCCGAGATAGCCGCAGGCGAGCGACAAGGCGATGCCCAGATAAGGGTTGCAGTCCATGCCTGCGATACGATTTTCAACGCGCCGCGCCTCGGGGCCGGACAGGGGAACACGGATGCCGGTCGTGCGGTTGTCACGAGCCCATTCCAGATTGATCGGCGCGGCATGGTCTTTCACATAGCGGCGGTACGAGTTCACATAAGGTGCCATGACTGCCAGGCCTGCAGGCAAGTGGTTTTGCAGCCCTGCAATGAAGTTATAGAATGCATCCGTTTCGCCGCCCTGAGGTCCGGAAAAGATATTCTGTCCGGTTTCGATCTCGGTGATCGAGTGGTGGATGTGCATGGCCGATCCGGGCTCATCCGCAATCGGTTTCGCCATGAAGGTCGCAAAGCAGTTGTGTCGCAACGCGGCTTCGCGGATCAGGCGTTTGAAATAGAACACTTCATCTGCCAACTTGACCGGATCACCATGGCGCAGGTTGATTTCAAGCTGTCCGGCGCCGCCTTCCTGGGTGATGCCGTCAATCTCGAATCCCTGATGTTCGGCAAAGTCATAGATGTCGTCGATCACCGGGCCGAATTCATCCACCGCTGTCATCGAATAGGCCTGCCGCGCGGCCGCCGGACGACCCGAACGGCCCATCATCGGTTTGATCCCCTGCGCGGGGTCGACATTGGGGGCGACCAGAAAGAACTCCATCTCTGGCGCGACAATCGGTTTCCAGCCTTTGTCGTGATACATTTTTACGACGCGCTTCAACACGTTGCGTGGGCTGAACGGGATCGGCTCTCCGTCCCGGTCATAGGCGTCGTGGATCACCTGCAGTGTCCAGTCACCCGTCCAAGGAGCAGCGGAAGCAGTCGAAAAGTCAGGCTTAAGGATCATGTCCCGTTCAATGAAGCCGTCCTCTCCGGCGGCTTCGCCCCAGTCCCCGGTGATAGTCTGGTAAAAGATACTATCGGGTAGATGGAAGTAGGACTGGCGTGCAAATTTGGTGGCCGGAACCGCTTTCCCGCGCGCGATGCCGGGCAGGTCAGAGATGATGCACTCGACCTCATCCAATCGGTGACCTTCAAAATAGGTACGGGCTGCCTGTGGCAGTTGTTCTGTCCAATCGGCCATCAGGCCCTCTCTTTCTTCAAAAACTCTGCCATGAACTGTCCGATCTTCGGACTGTCGTCGCGGGTGGGCAGGCGGTCGGCGGCGGCCTGCATCAGATTGTCTGGAACGACACCTTTGCCGCGTGTGTCCATCAGCCCTTCGATGAAGCTGTCGCCATACTCCGGGTGGGCCTGAACGGTCCAGATCGTGTCGCCATAGGCCAGCATGGCATTCTGGCAAAAGGCGTTCGAACCGGTTACTTGTGCACCGGCGGGCAGCTCTACCACCTGGTCCTGATGCCAGGCATTCAAAGTGACGGTCTGTCCGTCCAAATCGTAGTCCGTCCGCCCCACGGCCCAGCCCTGTTTGAACTTTTCAACTTTTCCGCCAAGGGCTTGCGCAATGACTTGATGACCAAAGCATATGCCGATCAGGGGTTTGCCGCTTTGATGGATGTCGCGGATCAGCGCTTCGAGCTTGCGAATCCAGGCATGGTCCTCATAGGCGCCATAGCGCGAGCCGGTGATGATCCATCCATCGGCATCGTCAAAACTTTGCGGAAAGTGATCGTCGACAACAGCATAGGTCACAAACTCAAAGCCGTTGCCATCCAGCAGCGCGCGAAACATGCCGTCATACTCACCGAACTGATCGTGCAATTCGTCAGGGGGGTGGCCGGTTACAAGGATACCGATTTTCATGGGTCACCAAATTTGATCAAATTTATTCTAGCTGAGCAGAACGAAGCGAGCAAGGGGCTCAAACCGCCTCGAGATAACTTAGCCAATGCTCCTCGGGTGGGCGTTCGTTAAAGCGCAGGATCTCTTGTCGCTTTGTCATGGCGAGATTGCTGATCAGCGGGGCGGGAAAGATGCGCGCAACTTGCGGATCGGTTTCAAGGGCGGTGATGGCTGAAGCCCAGTCGCCAGCGAGTTGCGGCAGGCCGTCGATCTCATAGGCGTTGCCCGTGATCGGAGCTGGCGGTTCAGTTCCGTCCTCGATGCCGTTCAGCGCCGCACCGAGTACGGCGCTCAGCATGAGGTAGGGATTGATGTCACCACCAGCAACACGATGTTCGATCCTGCGGGCAGAGGGCGCGCCGCCGGGAACGCGCAGCGCGGCAGTGCGATTTTCATAAGCCCAGCATGCCTCAGTTGGGGCATGGGCGCCGGGGACAAGCCGGGTGTAGGAGTTCCCGTGCGGTGCAAAAATCAGAGTTGAACCAGGCATTGCGGACAGACATCCGGCTATGGCCGAGCGCAAAAGATCAGTGCCTTCAGGCCCGCCATTGTCAAAGATATTTTGCCCATCCTGGTCGACGACCGAAAAATGGACATGCATCCCATTGCCCGCATCCTGGGCATAGGGTTTGGCCATGAAAGTTGCGGTAAACCCATGTTTGCGCGCAAGGCCACGAGTCAACACCTTGAAAAGCAACGTATCATCTGCGCAGCGCATGGCGTCCTGATGGTTCAGGTTGATTTCAAACTGGCCAATCCCGCTTTCGGAAATGGCGGTTTGAGCTGGGATGCTCATTGCCTCGCATCCGTCATAGAGGTCTGTGAAAAAGGCGTCGAACGCATCCATTTCCGCCATGGACAGGACTGCCTCGTCGACCAACCGTCGCCCCGTCAAAGGATTGATCGGAGGCACCGGCCGTGCACCTGATGAGTCCAATAGCGTGAATTCCAGCTCGGTCGCCGCAACAACAGACCAGCCACGCTCGGCATAGCGTTGCAGCACCGAGGTCAGAGCATGGCGAGGGTCGCCGGCAAAGGGCTTGCCCTGATCGTCATACAGGGACATCAACACCAGCGCTGTTTCGGTTTCAAGCCAGGGAACTGGGACGGGGCCACGCTCGGTTGGCAGTAATATGCCGTCCGCGTCGCCTGATTCAAACACAAGCGGGCTATCCTCGATATCCGCGCCCCACAGATCAACATTCAATGCTGAAAAGGGCATCCGCACCACACCTTTACTCAGCTTGTCAGCATAAGAAGGAGGCACGCGTTTGCCGCGCAGCTGACCGTTAAGGTCGCAGGCCGCTACGCGAAAACTGTGTAGGGCGTTCAGGTCCATCGGCGTCTCCATCACTCTGGTACCCCGAGGTTTAATCGACACAAAGCGCCTTGTCACGAAATTTGATCAAATTATCCCCGCGCCGTTTTTTTCGGCGCGGGGTCGGGACCTTATGCAAAGCTTATGCCGTTCTCGGCCATCGGCAGATCGGCAATCAAGGTCCCGGACATTGCCTTGATTGCGTTCGCGAGCGCGGGGGCCGAGGGCGGCGTGCCGGGTTCGCCCACGCCTGTAGGGGCCTCGGCCGAGGGCAGGATGTGGACGTCGATTGCTGCTATATCGCCGATCCGAAGGGGCTCGTAGTCCGGGAAGTTGTATTGATCCACGGAACCGCCGGTCAGTGTGATCTGATCGCGCATCACATGCCCGATGCCATAGCCAATCCCACCTTCCATCTGGGCACGCACCACGTCGGGGTTCACCGCGATACCGCAATCGACAGCACAGGTAACCTTTTCGATCTTGATGCCGTCATCCGGATCGCCCGAGATTTCGACCACCTCAGCCACATAAGAACCAAAGGATTTGTGCACCGCAATACCTTGCGCGCGACCGGCAGGGACGTTGCCCCAATCTGCTTTCTCGGCCGCAAGTTTCAGAACTGAGGCCTTGCGCTGTTGGTCTGCATTACCCGCATCCGCCAGATGTGCGAGACGAAACTCAACCGGGTCACGGCCCGCGGCGGTGGCGGCCAAATCCATCATTGTTTCCATCGTATAGGCAGTGTGGGTATGTCCTACCGACCGCCACCATAGGACCGATGTGGCCTTGGGTGTGTCGGTCAGTCCAAGCGCCATCCCCGGAATATCATAGGGGCTGTCTGCGATGCCCTCGATCGAGCTGTGGTCGACGCCGTCATGCACTGCAACCGCCTCGAACGGGGTGCCCTTCATGATCGATTGCCCTGCGACCTGATGCTGCCATCCGACGATATTCCCCTCCGCATTCAACCCGACACGGACTTTGTGCCCGAAGGCCGGGCGGTAATACCCGCTGCGAATGTCGTCTTCCCGCGTCCAGACCAGTTTGACCGGGCGCGAGCGGTCGGTGACAACAAAGGCCAACGCGGCCTCAACCTGATAATCCGCATCCGGTGTTGCGCGACGCCCGAAAGACCCGCCGGCCAGCATCGTTCTGATGTGGATTTTCTCGGGTGGCAGCTGAAAGATTTGCTGATACGCCATGTGCGGGCCGGTTGGCATCTGAGCGCCATCATGCAGAACGATGTCACCCTCTGCTGTCTGTTCGATTGTGCAGTTCAGTGGCTCCATCGGAGCATGGGCGAGAAGCGGGTAGTAAAAAGTTTTTTCTACGACCGTATCCGCCGCGTCGATCGCAGCCGAAACCGTGGCAACATCTGCCTTGTTCACGTTATAGGTCGGCTGGGCATTCAGCGCGTCCATGATCTCGGCCTTGATCTGATCCGAGTGGCGGGTTTCAGCGCCGGACATGTCCCATTCGACCTCAAGCGCGTCACGCGCCTGAATTGCGGCCCAGGTGTTTTCGGCATAGATCGCAACGCCCGCCTGATTGGGCAATGCAGCGGCGCTGATATAGCCTTTGACCTCTTTCGATGCGTTGTCGTCAAAGCTGATAACAATACCGCCTCGCGAATCCGGCCGCTTGATCATCGCAACCATCTGATTGGGCAGGTGGACATCCATGGCGTACATCGCCTGTCCGTTGCCCTTGATTGCCGAGTCCTTGCGGCGCACCGTTTCGTTTCCGATCAGCCGGAATTCTGACGGGTCCTTCAGGCGCGGTTCGGTGGGGGCTCCCAACAGCGACGCGGCTGCCACGAAATCGGCAATCGGTGCAGATTTCTCGCCTGCTTTGACGATGCCTTCCTCAATGGTGATGCCTGATGCATCTACGCCCCATCTTTGGGCGGCGGCGTTGATCAGCATCTCACGGGCAGCAGCGCCCGCCTGGCGATATTGCTTCCAGGAGTTCGCCATTGCGGTTGACCCGCCGGTGCCCTGGAAGGGGCCGAACAGCAGGTTGTTATAGACTTGGGGGTTCGACGGCGCGAATTCGTATTTAATTTGGTCCATAGTGATGCCGATTTCCTCGGCGATAAGCGTCGGAAGGCCGGTCGCGGGGCCCTGACCCTTTTCGAAGTGTTTGACGATGGCGGTCACAGTGCCGTCTGCGTCAATCTTCACAAATGGGTTGAGCTGCGTCGTCTCGGACGAGGCCGCAGCCAGAACGCCATCGGGGCGGGCGCCAATCAGCAAGACGGCACCGGTAGCAGCAGCGCCTTTCAGAAAACCACGGCGAGAGGTATTGATGGTCATGGATCAGGCCTCCAGAATTTCGGATGCGCGTTGGATACCGGCGCGGATGCGTTGATAGGTGGCACAGCGACAAGCGTTGCCAGACATGTAGTCATCGATTTCTTCAACGCTGGGCTTTGGATTCTCGGACAGCAACCCGACCGCCGACATCACCTGACCCGACTGGCAATAGCCGCATTGAACCACGTCCAGTTCGACCCAGGCCTGCTGAACAGCAGCGCCGATATCATTGTCGCCCACGACTTCAATCGTGGTGATTTCGGCATCTTCAACATCCTCGATATACGTCTGGCACGAGCGCACCGGCTCTCCGTCCAGATGCACAGTGCAGGCCCCGCAGGATGCGACACCGCAGCCGAATTTGGTTCCTGTCATCTTCAGTTCGTCCCGGATCACCCACAGCAGGGGTGTGCCGGGCTCGGCCTCGACCGTGTGGGTCTGGCCGTTCAGTTTCAATGTTAAAGCCATTGGGGGGTCTCCTGTTGGGCTGGCTACCTGAATTAGTAAACTCATGGGTTTACTCTATTTAGGCGAGGGAGGAGTGTAAACCCGAGAGTTTACCTTACGTTTGACCGGCTCATGTCAAAGGGTCTATAGCTTTGAAGCATGAATGATCTCAGCGCACCGAAAGCATCAAAGCATGCCCAGATCATCGAGGCTGCCGTGGCCGAATTCCAGGAAAAGGGATTTTCGGCGGCCAGTATGGATCGGATCTCGGCCCGGGCCGAGGTGTCCAAACGTACATTGTACAAGTATTTCGAAAGTAAGGAAAACCTGTTCCGCTCGATCGTGGTTGAGCTGTCGAACCGCTTCTCTAAGGTTCAGGATATCAGATATGAAAAGGGCAGAGATATCCGCGCGCAACTGACAGATTTGGCTTGGGCCGAGGGGCGCATTCTGATGTCACCCGAGGTGATGGCGATGTCGCGTATGGTGATCAGCGAAACCTTGCGCAATCCCGACCTTGCGGTCGCCGCGCAGGGCAAATTGGACAAAACTGCCATCTTCTCGGCCATGCTTAAAGATGCGGCAGAGGATGGTCAGCTACGCATCGATAACCCCGACATCGCGGGTCGTGAATTCATCGGATTGATCAAGAGCAGGGCATTCTGGCCCATGGTTTTTTGCGGGACCGTACTTAGTCAGGACGAAATGTCTGATACCATTCAGCGCAGCGTCGAAATGATGATTTGCCGGTACGGTGTCGACAATCGGTAACGCGGTTGGCAGACACAAGGACGGCCCCTTTCGAATATGCTAAACCCCGGGCTGCCCGATTCGATGGGCAGGAATTTGCGGTTTCGATCCGTCTGATTGGATACCGGGTGCGACGAGGACTCAGCATTGAATGACAAGGTAAGACAAGCCGCACGCCTGAGCGTCGCCCCTATGATGGATTGGACGGACAGGCATTGTCGCTATCTGCATCGGTTGCTGAGCACCGAGGCGCTGCTGTACACTGAAATGGTAACAGCGCCTGCGTTAGTTCGGGGTGGTGCGCTGCATTTGCTGGACCACAACCCGCAGGAGCATCCCGTGGCCCTGCAACTGGGCGGGTCGAACCCTCAGGAATTGGCACAAGCGGCCCGGTTGGGGGCGGATGCTGGTTATGATGAGATCAATCTGAATTGTGGCTGCCCGTCTGATCGAGTGCAATCTGGCACTTTTGGTGCGGTGCTGATGAAATCCCCTGACCGCGTTGCGGATTGTGTTGCCGCAATGCGCGAAGCCGTGGACGTAGATGTCACGGTCAAATGCCGCATTGGAGTCGACGACCAACAGCCCGAAGACATTTTGCCTGAGTTTCTGAGCCAGATCAGGCAAGCGGGATGCTCTCGGGTCACAATTCACGCGCGCAAAGCCTGGCTGCAAGGGCTCAGCCCCAAGGAAAACCGGGATATACCGCCTTTGGATTATGATCTCGTGCATCGGATGAAGGCGGAATTCCCGGATATGCACATCTCTATAAATGGTGGCATTGCTGATCTGGAACAGGCGCGCGGGCATCTGGATGCAGGGCTGGATGGTGTGATGATCGGGCGGGCTGCGTATCATCAGCCGTCAGATGTTCTGTCCACAGCGGATCCTGTGATTTTTGGGGTCGGTCAGGCCGCCGACCCGTTTGCTGTTGTCCGGAAAATGGTGCCTTATATCGAATGCCATCTTGCTGGCGGAGGGCGCTTGCACCAGATTACGCGACATATGCTTGGCCTGTTCGCAGGACGGCCGGGTGCGCGGGCTTGGCGACGGACCCTGTCTGAAGGTGCGGTGCATGACGGGGCGGGCCCCGAGGTTATGTTGCAGGCACTGGATCATGTCGCGCCTCTGACCGAGGCCTGAATGGTGGCAATACGGCAAAAGGTCGGTTGGGGGGAATGATGCCCGAAGTAATGTTGCTTGCTCAGATGCTGGTTCTTCTGCTGGTGATCGGAGCGCTGGCAGGCGTTTTGGCGGGTCTGTTGGGTGTCGGCGGAGGCATCGTGCTGGTCCCTGCTTTTTTCTATGCGTTTCAGACCCTTGGGTATGGCGGCCCGCAGTTGATGCAGCTGTGCCTCGCCACCTCACTGGCAACGATTATCGTAACCTCACTGCGGTCGGTTCTGGCACATAACAAAAAGGGTGCCGTTGATTGGGATATCCTGCGCAGTTGGGGTCCGGGCATCGCTATCGGTGCGGTGTTGGGCGTGATGGTGGCATCCGCTCTTCGGACCGAGGCATTGCAAGCCCTGTTCGGTGTATTGGGTATGGTGATTGGCGCCTATCTTGGTCTGGGTAAATCCGAATGGCGGCTTGGAGACGCCATGCCCAAGGGCCTGATACGCGCTCTCCTGTCGCCCTCGGTCGGCTTCCTATCCGTTCTGATGGGTATCGGCGGCGGCAGCTTTGGCGTGCCGTTAATGAGCTTGTTCAACACGCCAATTCACCGGGCTGTCGCCACGGCGGCCGGGTTTGGCGTGATCATCGCTGTGCCCTCGGTCATGGGGTTCCTGTTTCTCGAAATTGCCCCTGAACACCGCCCGCCCTTTACCATCGGCGCCGTCAATCTGATTGCCTTTGGGATTGTGGTCGCCATGACCATGATCACTGCGCCTTGGGGCGTAACGTTAGCCCATGCGATGGATCCAAAGCCGCTCAAGCGGATATTCGCGGTCTTCCTGACTCTGGTCGCCCTGAATATGTTGCGCAAGGCGTTGGGTTTTTGAGTTCTTTCGAGGAAAAGGGTTGGGTGAAATTTCCCCAAGACCGGGCTATTCTGGACTGGATATCTTATGCGCTGCCCGCAGCACGCGCTGCTGCGGCGGATCCGGAATTCGCGCAATGGCTGGACTGTGAAGGGACCTGGTTCATTGGGGTCGACGCGCTGAACAACGACACCGAGGGCAGGGTCCAGGGGTCCCCGGTTCTGACCGGGGCCGTCATGGATTTCATAGTGTCGCGTTATGGGTCGTTGCCATTGCACAAAGCCCAGGTCTCGGTCATTTACCCCGGCTACCCGTTGCCCCGACGCGGAGAGGGCGAGGCTGCTGCCCAGTATCGAGCAAAGCGGGATGCGGCCCATGTGGATGGTTTACGCCCGTCCGGCCCGGACAGGCGCCGCAGGGTCGAGGAACCGCATGCGTGGATTCTGGGCATTCCATTGACCGATGCCAGCGCGAATGCGTCCCCGATGGTTCTTTGGGAAGGTAGCCACAAGATCATGCAGGCTGCATTTGCGGATGCACTTGAAGACAAGCGCCCGGACACTCTGGATCAGGTGGACATAACAGATGTTTATCAGGCTGCCCGTCGTGAGGTCTTTGATACTTGCCGTCGCATCGTACTGCCCGCACGTCCGGGCGAGGCCTATCTGCTGCACCGCCACTGCCTGCACGGGGTAGCGCCATGGGGCAGCGGGGCTGAGGCTGGGTCGGATGGCCGGATGATCGCCTATTTTCGGCCTGAATGCGCTGGCGGTGTGGCCGAATGGATCAAATCCTCCTAACGTTCTGTCATTATACAGATTTGGAGGATTTTTTGATGATTGCTGTCCACAAAAACTCTGACGGAGCATTGATTGAAATCGAGCTTTCCGGCGAAGTGACAGGTACGGACTATTCCACAACATTGATCCCGGCGATTGAGGCCGCACTGGCCGAACACGATACAGTGCGGTTGTTGGCGATCGTGCAGCCAGAGTTCAAAGGGTACGATCTGAATGCGGTTTGGTCGGATACAAAATTGGGCCTCAGCCACTGGCGCGGCTTTGACCGAATTGGAGTGGTGGCGGATCAGGGTTGGGTTCAGACCAGTATCCGGCTTGCGGCTCCGCTTTTCCCTTGCCCTGTGCAGGTATTCGATCACGCTAATATAGAAGAAGCGCGCCGATGGTTGCGCGAATCTCTGGGCTCTATTCACGTTATGGATCTGGGCGGCCCCTGCGTGCAGGTCAGCCTGATGGGAAAACTCGACCCTGACGAATTCAAAAAGGCCGAAACCGATCTGGACTACATTTTGCAGGAGAAACAGGGGTTTCGCCTGCTGATTGATCTGTCCAAGTTTGACGGATGGCAAGGCCTTACGGCGCTTGCCTCGCATTTTCGGCTGGCCCGGGGGCATATTGGTAATCTGGATCGGGCAGCGGTTGTTGGCGACAAAGCCTGGCAACATCTGGCCCAACGGGTGGCCAGCCACATCCTTGGCACACGCACTCAGTTCTTTCCCGCCGAGGAAATTCAGAACGCCAAAACATGGCTTGCGTCTGGGTAGAAACGCAGCGGCTTGAGCCTGCTGTGACATTTACGTCAGGGCACAGAAATATCAGCGAGGATTTTTCTTGATCGATTGGTCAAAAAAGACGTACACAGATCGAACTCCTCTGCCGAACCACTGCAGAGGATCGATTGTTGAAACGCGCCGCTGTGGGTTGCCACTCACTCACCAGCTGTCAACGAACTTGACCCCCTCGTAGTTCAGACCAGCCCGCAGCGGTGCAGATTCAGCAATCACATCCTTTTGTGGAAATCTCAGGCCTTGTTGAGCCGCCCCGCCCGGCCGCCGCGCCGTTTGGCAAGCAGCGGTTTGCGAGACGGTAGGTCTGCCATGATATCGGCGCGCTCAGAGCTGTCCATTTTTGACCAGCGAGAGATTTCGTCGATCGTGCGGTAGCAACCGGTACAAATACGCTCGGTCGGGTGCACAACGCAGATCTGGATGCACGGGCTTTCGACCTCGTTCCTTTTCCAAACCATGTTCGACATCAGCGTTTTCCGATCCTTAAAGAAAGCGCATTCTGTCCAGCGCGCCTTGCAGAATATAGCCTGCCGCGACGTGGTCGATAACCTGTCCGCGACGCTTTCGTGTCGTATCCGCCTCAAGCAGTGCCTTTTCTGCCGCAACCGTGCTGAGCCGTTCGTCCCAGAACCCGATCGGAACTTCGGTCAAACGGGACAGGTTTCGGGCAAAGGCACGGGTGGACTGGCAGCGTGGCCCTTCGCTACCATCCATGTTTTTCGGCAGACCCAGTAGGATGCCCCCGATCTCACGGTCGGCTATGATTTCCAGCAGACGGGCAGAATCCAGAGTGAATTTCTTGCGCCTTACGGTCTCCAGCGGGCTAGCAACACCGCGCATCCGGTCCGAGACTGCAACCCCGATAGTCTTTTCTCCCAGATCAAGACCGATCAACGCGCTCATAGGCGCAAGCGAGCCTGCAAACTCCTCAAAAATGTCATGGATCATCGGGTCACCCCAGCCTGAGCTGCTGCCGCACCAAGGATATCCAGTGCGTTGTCATTGTCCGAGAATACGGATTGGGCTTCGGCGTAGATCGCGGTGGCCCGGTCGATGTCGCCAACCACCCCAAGGGCACCGATCAGCCGGGCCCATTCTTCGGGGGAGCCGCCTTCGGTTGCAAGCCTGTCTGACAGTTGCTCGACCATGCCAAGGATCATCTCTTGGCGCTCTTGTGCGGTCAGAGATGCAGCGGCCTCGATGTCATCCTCACCGGGGCCTGGGTTCCCTGCTGGCATAGGGGCGGCATTGAACACACCCGCACGAAAGGCCAGATCGTCCATCTGTGCGCGAATGGCCGTTGCCCAGGGGGCATTTGTCGGCGCGCTTCCAAGTGCATCCACCCAGATCCTGTAACCGATATCAGGTCGTCCGACCTGTACCATCATCTGTCCCAGGTAATACAAGGCCGGACCGTGGCGTGGATCACGCTGCAATGACTGTTTCAATGCGTCTTCAGCTTCGGGCGAGATATATCCGTTGGTAGCAAGGATCATCATCTCGGCAAGATGCGAATAGGCATCTGCGGGTGCCGTGTTCCCAGACAGTTCGATCACACGTTGCTGCGCTTTGTAGGCGGCATGGAAGTTACCTGCGTTCGCCTCGTGCTGGGCAAGAAGGATATGTCCTTGTAGGTCATCAGGACGACCGGAAACGGTTTCGCGAAGTTGCCCGAGAAGAGAGGCATAGCTTTCGTCAAGCTGTGGCAGTGGTGCGGGTGGCGTGGCGGCTTCTGCCTCGGCCTGACTGGGGCGCTCTGTGCGCAGAGCATCGGCCATTTCTAGCCGCAATGACAGGGGCTGATCGGGGAGCCCGGCTGCACCAAGCTTCAGATAAATCCAGGATCCTCCGCCAACCAGGATGGCCGCGACAAATATGGATGCCGTAACCGAGATCCATTTGGAAGGCCCTTGCGGTTCAGACAAAGATTGCATCTGCGCATCAGCCGCAAGAATGCGGCGTGAAATTTCCGTGCGAACTCGCTCGGCATCTGCGTCAGCGATGACACCACGGGCCAGGTCTCGATCTACGCTGGCCAACTGTTCACGATAGACCTGCAAGTCATACGCAGTGGATGGTTCGCGCGTATCTCGCCTACGCAGTATCGAAATCCCAAGAAAAACCGCTATCAGGACGGCGGTGGCTATGATGAGGGCCCAGAAGGTCATGATAACTCCAAGATGGCTGTCCTGACTTAGACCTGTGGCGGGGCGGAAAAAAGGGACAAATGGCCGCGAGGGGGCTTCATGTCGCAATAATAAGGGCGATGTCGCAATAGTGCGATATTATGGCGTTGCACGGCAGGGGCCAAAGGCGGTTACGCGGCATACCTGCGCCAATCACCGAACCGGATGGATTCGCTTATGAAACACTATTCAGCCTTTGCTGTGGCGCGCGAAGCGCTGCGCTATCATACCGGATGGGAACGCGCCTGGCGTTCGCCCGAGCCCAAGAAACGCTATGACGCCATCATTGTGGGGGCGGGTGGCCATGGTCTGGCAACCGCCTATTACCTGGGTAAGAACTATGGCATCCAGAATGTCGCTGTGATCGAAAAAGGCTGGTTGGGCGGTGGTAATACCGGTCGGAACACAACCATCATCCGCTCGAACTATCTGCAGGATCCGTCTGCCGCGATCTATGAAAAGGCGCGCAGCCTTTATGAGGATCTGAGCCAGGACCTGAATTATAACGTCATGTTCAGCCCGCGCGGCGTGATGATGCTGGCGCAGACCCAGCATGAAATCCGCGGCTATCAGCGCACGGCTCATGCGAATGCGCTGCAGGGTGTAAAGACTGAATGGATCACACCTGAACGGGTCAAGGAACTGGTGCCAATCATCAATCTCGAAGGCCCGCGCTATCCGGTTCTGGGTGCGCTGTGGCAGGAACGCGGTGGCACCGCCCGTCACGATGCGGTGGCTTGGGGCTATGCGCGCGCTTGTTCCGCCATGGGCATGGATATCATCCAGCAATGCGAAGTGACCGGGGTTCGGTCACAGGATGGTCGTGTTGTCGGTGTCGACACCACCAAAGGTGCGATCGACTGTGACAAGCTGGGCATCGTGGTTGCGGGCCATTCCGGTCAACTGGCCGAAATGGCGGGCTTCCGTCTGCCGCTTGAGGCGATTGCTCTGCAGGCGCTGGTGTCTGAGCCGATCAAACCCTGCATGGACGTGGTCGTGATGGCCAACACGGTGCATGGCTACATGTCGCAATCCGACAAGGGAGAGATGGTGATCGGTGGCGGCACCGACGGGTTCAACAACTACACCCAACGCGGCAGCTTCCACCATATCGAAGAAACTGTGCGCGCGCTGGTCGAGACCTTCCCGATGATCTCACGCCTGAAAATGCTGCGGCAATGGGGCGGGATCGTGGACATGACCGGTGACCGGTCTCCGATCCTGTCGAAAACACCGCTTGGGAACTGTTTCATCAACGGTGGCTGGGGCACCGGTGGCTTCAAAGCCATTCCAGGGTCCGGCTGGGGCATGGCACAGCTGATGGCCACGGGTCATTCACCGCTGACCGAGGCGTTCTCGTTGGATCGTTTCAAAGAAGGCCGCTTCATCGACGAAAGCGTCGCGGCCGGGGTGGCGCACTGATGGAGATTTTTCGGCGAAAAATCTCGCGCACCCGTTACTTAGATTTCGCATGCAGCATGGTCTCGCCTGCTGCCGAGAGGATGAACATATGCTGATCCTGAATTGCCCCTATTGCGGTGTCGATGCCGAAGAAACCGAACTGGCCGCCGGTGGCGAGGCGCATCTGAAGCGTTTCGGTCCGGGCTCATCAGATGGTGATTTCCACGATTACCTGTTCATGCGTGAAAACCCTAAAGGCGTTCATTTCGAACGCTGGCGCCATGCGAATGGATGCGGCAAGTGGTTCCACGCGGCGCGCTGCACGCAAACGCTCGAAGTTTTCGGCACCTACTCTGCCCAGGTGTTTGAGCCGCCCAAAGAAATTCGCGAGGCGATCACCGCCAAGCGCCCTGGCTGGACGTGGAGAGAATACAAATGATCCGCACCACCACCCGTAATTCCGCCTGCGAAAGGTCCGCATCATGAGCACCCGTCTCGCAAATCAAGGCCGGCTGATTGACCGGTCGAAACAGGTCACATTCTCCTTCAACGGCACTTCGATGCAGGGCTACGAAGGCGACACGCTTGCCTCGGCCTTGCTGGCTAATGATCAGATGATGATGGGCCGGTCGTTCAAGTATCACCGCCCACGTGGTGTTGTCGCCAGTGGTGCGGAAGAACCCAACGCTCTGGTCGGTCTGGGGCAGGGCAATCGGTTCGAGCCGAACCAGCGCGCCACCACGACCGAGCTGTTCAACGGTCTGACCTCAATCTCTCAGAACCACTGGCCGAACCTGGAATTTGATATCGGTGCGATCAATACGCACCTGTCGCGGTTCTTGCCGGCTGGCTTCTATTACAAGATGTTCATTCATCCCAAGCCGTTCTGGAAACATGTCTACGAGCCGTTCATCCGCCAATCTGCCGGTCTGGGCAAAGCCCCCGACAAGGACAGCCGTGATGCGGATACCTATGAGCATTTCTACAACTTCGTCGATGTGTTGGTGATCGGTGGCGGCGTGGCCGGTTTGCAGGCTGCCAAAGTGGCCGCTCAGTCCGGTGCAAAGGTCATGTTGATTGAGCAGACCGCGCATTGGGGTGGCCGTGCCCCAGTTGATGGCGGCACAATCAATGATGAGCCTGTGGATAAGTTCGTGGAACAAATTGTTTCCGAACTTGAAACAATGGACAACGTCATCTTGCGCAATCGCTGCATGGGTGCAGGGGTCTATGACCACGGCTATGTGCTGGGCTATGAACGCCTGACGGACCATAAGCCTGGCGCACAAGGCCCGCGCCATCGCCTGTGGCGTATTCGGGCGAAACAGGTCGTGACTGCTACCGGAGCGATTGAGCGTCCGTTGTCTTTTGCGGGTAATGATGTGCCGGGTGTCATGCTGGCCTCGGCCATGCGGGACTATGTCGTGAACTGGGGTGTGACACCCGGTGAAAAGGTGATTGTGGCCACCAATAATGACGACGCCTACCGGACTGCGATCACCTTGAAACAGGCCGGTGTGGATATCTTGCGTGTGGTTGACGCAAGGGCTACCTCGGGCCCTCTGGCTGAAGAGGCGCGCCAACTGGGTATCCGCGTCGATGTGGGCAAGGCTATTGCCAAAGTCAAAGGCGGCAAACGCGTCAAGAAAGTTGCCATCTGCAATCAGGACGGCATCGGTGGCGCCCGTGAAGAGGTGGAATGCGATGCGGTTGCGATGTCGGGCGGTTGGTCTCCGGTCGTGCATATGTGGTCGCACTGCGGCGGCAAGCTGATCTGGGACGATGCCAATGCGCATTTCCGGCCGGATCCTGCGCGACCCCCGCTTGGGGCCGATGGCGAAGGGTTCGTCGTAGCCGCCGGGGCATCGAATGGCCCGATGGCGCTGGGCGATGTGCTGGCCGATGCCGATGCAGCCGGTAAGGCCGCAGCCAAAGCGGCTGGATTCAAAACCAAACGCACCAAAGCGCCTGTCGGGGAAGCTACGTCCGAGGCACCTATGGCTGCGGTCTGGTTGATGCCTGCGAACGCGGATATTCAACTGCGGATGAAGTCCTGGCTGGACTTCCAAAACGACGTCAAAGTTTCGGACGTGCAACTTGCCGCGCGTGAGGGGTATGAGAGCGTTGAACATACCAAGCGTTACACCACTCTGGGCATGGCAACCGATCAGGGTAAACTGAGTAACATCAACGGATTGGCGATCCTAGCTGATGCGTTGGACTCCGAAATCCCGAAGGTTGGAACAACAACGTTCCGCCCGCCTTACACCCCAATTTCAATGGCATCTATCGGCGGTGAGGCACGTGGTGAGGTGTTCCAGCCAATCCGCCAGACTCCGATGCATAACTGGCACGACAAGAACGGCGCCGATTGGGAGCCGGTCGGCCACTGGCGCCGGACTTATGCCTATGTTCGTCCGGGTGAATCCGTGCATGACGCCGTGAACCGTGAGGTGAAAAACACCCGCGAGAACCTCGGCCTGCTGGATGCCTCGACCTTGGGCAAGCTGATCGTCAAAGGGCCGGACGCAGGCAAGTTCCTGGACATGATGTACACCAACATGATGTCTACTCTGAAGGTCGGCAAATGCCGCTATGGCCTGATGTGTTCCGAGAATGGCTTTCTGATCGACGACGGTGTTGTTGCTAGGATCGACGAAGACACATGGTTGTGCCACACCACCACCGGCGGGGCTGAACGTATCCACGGTCACATGGAAGAATGGCTGCAAACCGAATGGTGGGACTGGAAAGTCTATGTTGCCAACGTGACCGAGCAATATGCGCAGGTCGCCGTTGTTGGCCCCAACGCCCGCAAGGTGCTTGAAAAGCTCGGCGGCATGGATGTGTCGAAAGAGGCGCTGCCCTTCATGGAGTGGCGCGATGGCAAGATCGGCGACTTTGATTGCCGGGCTTATCGCATCTCGTTCTCGGGTGAGCTGTCGTACGAGATCGCCGTCCCTGCATCCCAAGGGCAGGCCTTCTGGGATGCGCTGACAGAGGCAGGCAAGGAATTCGGCGTGATGCCCTATGGCACCGAATGTCTGCACATCCTTCGGGCCGAGAAGGGCTTTATCATGATCGGCGACGAAACCGACGGAACCGTGATCCCGCAGGATCTGGGCCTGCACTGGGCGCTGTCGAAAAAGAAAGAGGATTACCTCGGCAAACGTGCCCATTTGCGCAGCCATATGGCCGATCCCGAGCGTTGGAAACTGGTGGGTCTTGAGACTGTGGATGGTTCTGTCATCCCGGATGGGGCTTACGCAGTGGGAGAGGGCGTCAACGCCAACGGTCAGCGCAACATGATCGGTCGTGTGACCTCAACCTATTATTCAGCCAACCTGGGCAAAGGTATCGCCATGGGCTTGATCAAGCATGGTCCTGACCGCATGGGCGAGATTGTCGAGTTCCCGGGCACCGATGGCAAATCCTACAAAGCAAAGATCGTGGATCCGATCTTCTTCGACAAGGACGGGGAGAAGCAGAATGTCTGAACCCATCAGCGCACTGAACCACGCCAGCTATGAGGGCATCGCCAAGGTTGAAGAATGCGGCCTGCAGGGCATGATCACCCTGCGCGGCGACCTGTCCGACAAGGTTCTGGCCAAGGCCGTCAAAGACGCCACCGGTCAGAAAGTACCCGGCCAGCGCGAGGCATTTGTCGACGGAGACTGCGGTGTTTGCTGGATGTCCACCGACGAATTGCTTGTGCTTGTCCCATATGCCGAGGTCGAGGCCAAACTGGCCGCGATGACCAACGCGCTGAGCGGTGTGCATGCCCTGGCGGTCAACGTCTCGGATGCCCGCGCGGTGTTCAGCATCTCGGGCGCGAACGCTCGCGAAGTTCTGGGCAAACTGGCCCCGGTAGATCTGTCGGCTGATGCCTTCCAACCCGGCCAAATCCGCCGCTCGCGCTTGGCGCAGGTTGCCGGTGCGTTCTGGATGGATGACGCCGAAACTCTCCGCGTCGTCTGCTTCCGGTCAACCGCAGACTACGTGTTCAAACTGTTGAAGGTCGCAGCGCAGCCGGGCAGTGAGGTCGGGGTTTATTAGGTTTCGAAGCTAGGAAAAAAAGCCCCGGATTTTCCGGGGCTTTTGCGGTTTAACCGAAGCTTAACCATCGATCACTTTGCATTTGCCTTGCCCTGAAGGCTTGTTGACAAAGTTGGCATTCACCCAGTTGCCTCTCAGTTTCACGGTATTGTCAGAAGGGTCAATGCGGGCCGTGTAATTTACCCGGACTTTTTGGCCGCCAAACTCTGTCAACTCAACGCGCCAATCCAGCTTGTAACGCTTCTTTCTATCAATTTTCAGCTTAGCGGACTGCATTTCGTTGTGCCCGCTGGCTGTTTGCGCACTAACGCCGTCCTTATCAATAACAAAGATATAGCGGGGCGCGACCCACCCGGTTCCGTCGCGGTCGCGAACGGCACAATCGTAAGTAATTGTTTCAGCCGCCGCTGCCTGTGCAAAAACGGTAAAAATGGATGCTAAGAAAAGGTATTTCATGGTTCCTCGTTTACTCGGTCTATCCAGAAGGGAAGACACCAAACAACGCGAGAGTTTCAAGCGCATATGCAACTAATGCACGAAAAAAATTCTGCACATTCTATTCATGCAACACAACGGCGCGATACCGCTTCAACTCTTGAGGTTGCAGCAATTCTTCGACCTTTAGTGGGTGCCCGTTTTCGTCTTGAATTTCGGTGTAGAATGAAAGGCTTTCTAGGAGTTGAGATGTCCGCGTAAGCCTGTCTTCCTCGGCAAGAAGGGGCGAGTGGAGCGAAAGATACAGGGCCGGGCGATGCTTTTTCAGGAAGGGCAGAAGGCTCGGTAGAACCGCGAATTCTGCCCCCTCAATATCCATTTTGACCAGAGATACACCCGATAGGTCATTTACGGCCTCGAACTGATCCCACTCGATGGTCAATGCATCTGTCCCATGCACCCCGTCATGCAACAGTGAACTGGTGGAATCCCCGGGTTCACCGCGAACGGATGCCATACGGGCCACGCCGAATTGATCCGACAATGCGACGCCAAATGCCGAAACATTGCGAATGTCGTTCAGGTCCAGATTCCACGCCAGATGCCGAAACGCGGTAGGGTCCGGTTCGAAACACCATACGTGGCGGGCTTTGCGGGCACCGTACAGCACCGTTGGGCCGATCCATGCCCCGATGTCCAGAAAGTCGCTGTCCGGCGTTAGATATCTATCCAGCACGGCAAAAGTCTCGGGCTCCCACGCGCCGGCCGAGGCCTTGCGCCAGAACTTCGAGTGGTAGGGATCCAGCCGGAAAGGCTCGCCATTCAGGCTGCCCGCATAGTATCCGCGGGCGCGGTAAAACATCTTGCGCGCCTGAGTTAGCATCGCGGACCTCCGGGTTTTATGATCTCTGCCCTTGACCTGCGGCACTTGCCAAAGCATTTAACCTTTGGAAACCGCAACATTCATTTTCAACAGGGGGCCGAGATGGCTTTTGAACTTCCTGATCTTCCTTATGCACACGACGCGCTGGCAGCCAAGGGCATGTCCGCCGAAACATTGGAATTTCACCACGACCTGCACCACAAGGCCTATGTCGACAACGGCAACAAGCTGATCGCCGGTACCGAGTGGGACGGCAAGTCGCTGGAAGAGATCATCACCGGCACCTACGACGCAAATGCCGTCGCGCAAAACGGCATCTTCAACAACATCAGTCAGCTTTGGAACCACAACCAGTTCTGGGAGATGATGGGCCCCGGCGACAACGCCATGCCTGGCGAGCTGGAAAAGGCGCTGGTCGAATGCTTTGGCTCGGTTGACGAGTTCAAGTCGCAGTTCAGCGCAGCTGGTGCCGGTCAGTTCGGCTCGGGCTGGGCGTGGCTGGTCAAGAATGCGGACGGTTCGCTGGCCGTGACCAAGACCGAAAACGGCGTGAACCCGCTGTGCTTTGGTCAGACTGCTCTGTTGGGTTGCGACGTGTGGGAGCATTCCTATTACATCGACTTCCGCAACAAGCGTCCGGTGTACCTGTCGAACTTCCTCGACAATCTGGTGAACTGGGAAAACGTCGCTTCGCGGATGTGATCCAGTGACCCGTAGAGGGTTCATAAAGGGCCTGCTGGCAGTGATGCTGGCAGGCCTTTTTGCTGCCACGTATGGTTTCTTCATCGAACCCGCGCTGCGCCTGCGTGTTCGTAAGTGGCGGATCCGGCGCGCGGACTGGACCGCACCGCCGCTGCGGATCGCGGTGCTGGCTGATCTGCATGTTGGTGAGCCCTATGTGGGGTTGAAAAGAGTCCAGCAGATCGTTCGGCGCACAAACGCTCTGTCACCTGACCTTATCCTGCTGTTGGGTGACTATGCCGCCGGGCACAGGATAAATTTACAACCGGTTAAAATTGCCGATCTGGCGCCGGTGTTGTCCGGGTTGCAGGCAAAGCATGGTGTCTATGCGGTTCTGGGAAATCACGATTGGTGGGATGACCGGTCAGCCCAAAAGCGCAGGGGCGGGCCGAATCTGTACGGCGATGCGCTGAGACGGAATGGTATCCGGGTGCTTTCAAACGAGGCCTTCAAACTGGATGGTGCCGGGATTTGGCTTGCAGGCCTCGAAGATCAGTTGGCGATTTATACGGGCAATGGTCGATACCAAGGGCTGGATGACCTGCCTGCGACGCTTGGGCAGATCACGGATGATGCCCCGGTGGTGATGATGGCGCATGAACCGGATATCTTCCCCAAAGTTCCTGATCGCGTGGCCCTGACCCTGTCAGGTCATACTCATGGAGGGCAGGTACGGCTGTTTGGCTGGTCGCCGGTGGTGCCCTCGAAATTCGGCAATCGCTATGCCTATGGTCACGTGCGCGAAGGCAATCGTGATCTGGTCGTGTCCGGGGGTATCGGATGTTCGATCCTGCCCGTGCGTTTTGGTGTAACGCCCGAAATTACGGTCATCGAACTGTTCTCCTGACCGGTGAAAACCCGCCTATAGCGGCAGTTTCGGTGCCCGGCCGGATTGTAAGATGGCGCGCAGTGCCTACCTTAAAGGGAGCGGAGGAGAGAGCCGCAAATCACTTGCAAAAAACACAGGCGGCGCGGCGAAAAACAAAGCTGCGCAAATGGTTAGCCGTGCCTGAAAGATGAGGGATGGTCTCAGAAAAACCAAATCAGGAGATCACAATGGTCGCATTAACGCAGGGAACATGGATTGTCATCGCCGACGGGGAAAAGGCGCTGTTCATGGAGAATATCACGGATGCCGAAGACCCCAATCTGGTGGTTGTCGCGGTCGAAGAAAGCGATGGCCCAGGTGCCAGGCCTTCGGATCGGGCAGGGCGGCGCTCTGACAATGGGCCCAATCAGAAATCTGCCGTTGAAGAACCCAAGTGGAAATCGCAGGCCAAGTCTCTGTTCGTGCAGGATGTGGCGAATCTGTTGAATCGCAAAGGTTTGAAGGGCGCATATAAAAGCCTGGTTTTGGTCGCCAGCCCCCATGTTCTGGGCCTTCTGCGTCGCCGCCTGCACAGCGAAGTCTTAAGGAAAGTGGTGGCCGAGGTTGATAAGACCCTGACCAACCACCCGCTGAACAAAGTGGAACAGGTTCTGATCAGCCGTCTAAAACCAGCCAGTTGAGTATCCGGCGATCTGCGGACGGACCATACTGCCCGACTAGCCCTTATGCGGGACCAGCATCGCCCTCAGTGTCGACATAGCCGTTTCCGGGCTGTCGACCCACGTTATGAAATCGGCCAGAGATGTGTCCGCAAATCCCTGGCCGATGACCTGCTGCACAAGATCATGAAGGGCATCCCAATATCCATCAACATTCATGACCAGAATGGGTTTGTCGTGCAGACCCAACTGTCGCCATGTCAGGGCTTCGAACAATTCGTCCAGTGAACCCGGACCACCCGGTAGGACGACCACAGCATCGGCGTTCATGATCATGACCTTTTTCCGCTCGTGCATCGTTTCGGTAATCACGAAACGGGTCAGGTCGGTCTTGCCGACCTCGCGCTTTAACAGGTGAACGGGAATTACGCCGAATGTGTCGCCTCCGGCGGATTGCGCTGCGCGCGCAACTTCGCCCATCAGGCCCACATCGCCAGCACCATAGACCAGCCGCCAGTCCTCCTGCGCCAGAAGCTGGCCAAAGGACCGGGCGGCGTCGGAATAGCTGGTTTGGGCGCCATTGCGTGACCCGCAATACACACAGACGGATTTCTGAGACATCGGGAGGGTTCTCCGGGGTTGTATCTGGGGTTTTGACCCGTGATAGCGGTATTGATAGATTGGCTCAACCGTCAGGCAGATTGCGTTGCAGATAAGGCATTTGCGCTGCGGAGTGAAAGGAAGAGTATGGATTCCAATTCGGGTAGCGAAGGCTCCGGATCTTTCACCTGGGGGGTGATCGCCGGTTTGCTGGTTCTGTTAGGCGCAGGCGGCGCGTATTTTTCCGGCGCGTTTGATCGCACACCTCTGGACCCAGCGCCGCAAACAGATGTGGCGGAGGATGCGTCAGAGAACACCTCTGTAGCTTCCGACACAGGGGATGCCCCGCAGACCGACGATACGGATACGGATACGATAGAAGCCGAGGCGTCGACAGAAGGGGCGGACGAAACTGCTGAACCGGTAGCGGATGTTGCCGAAGTTGCACCTCCGGTCCTGGATCAGATCTTTGTTGAGCCTGACGGGAATGCTGTTCTGTCCGGAAATGCAGAACCCGGCGCCAAGGTGCGGGTATTGCTGGGCGGTGAGGCAGTTCACAGCTTTACCGTTGATGACAGCGGCCAGTTTGCAGAATTCGTGTCCATTCCGTTTTCCACCGCCGCACGCGGTCTGACGCTGGAAACCGATGGGGTCGATCAACCTGTACGCTCTGATGACTATCTGATTGCGGCATTGCCCGAACCTGAACCAGAGGTCGCATCGGTCGATACTGCAGAAACCACCGCAGCCGACGAATCCGCAGGCGGCGACGAAACCGAGGCGGGGCAGGTCGCTCAAACCGACGACACATCTTCCGAAGAAACGACAGATTCCACGCAAGGACAACAGGTTGCGATCCTGCGATCGGGGGAAGACGGGGTCGAGCTTGTCCAACCTGCGACGCCTCAGAGCACCGAACCTGATCAGGTTGCGTTGGATACGATCGGGTATTCAGACACGGGTGAGGTCGAGCTGACCGGCCGCGTGGCTGATGGTTCCGCGGTACGCGTGTACCTGGACAACCAACTGGTCGCCGATATGCAGCCCACGGATGATGGAAAATGGCGCAGCGAGATCGAAGGCATTGATCCCGGTGTGTATACGCTGCGTGTGGATGAGGTTGCCTCGGACGGCACGGTTAAAAGCCGTCTGGAAACCCCGTTCAAGCGTGAGCCTCTAGAAGTTCTGAGCGTGGCCGAAGTGGACGATGGGCCTGCACCCTCTCAGGAAACACCGGCCATCCGTTCGGTTACAGTACAAAAGGGTGATACGCTTTGGGCTATCTCTCGGGAACGATTTGGCGATGGTGTCTTGTATGTCAAACTGTTCGAGGCCAACCGAGGCGCGATCCGCGACCCGGATCTGATCTATCCGGGGCAGGTATTCACCATTCCGGAATAATCCTGTACCTCTGACCTTCCGGGGTCAGGGGCACTCTCTGACCGCAGTTCCGGTACGTGAAGAGACGAGTAGCCCCGATGAATTCCGACAATATCCCAAAATTGGACGCGCGCAGCTCTGGCTGGCGTACAATCCGGAAAGTTGCGCCTTATCTCTGGCCCGAGGATGAGCCCTGGGTTAAGCGCCGCGTTCTGATTGCTATGGGCATGTTGGTTCTGGCCAAGTTGATCGCGGTCTACACCCCGATTTTGTACAAAGGCGCGGTTGATAGCCTGGCGGGCGAGGGCGTTCCCCCCGTAGCGCTGGGTGCTGTTGGGTTGACGGTGGCATATGGTGTCGCGCGCATGATGACTGTTGGTTTGCAGCAGTTGCGGGATGCGGCCTTTGCTCCTGTCGGGCAGCGGGCATTGCGCGCACTGGCATTGGAAACTTTCCAGCATATCCACCAGTTGTCGATGCGCTATCACGTGACGCGGCGCACGGGCGGTCTGAGCCGTATTATCGAGCGCGGCGTAAAAGGGGTCGAGTTCCTCTTGCGTTTCCTGCTGTTTTCCATCGGGCCTTTGATCCTTGAACTGCTGCTTGTTGCGATCATTCTGATGTGGCTGTTTGATGTCTGGTATCTGGTGGTCGTCGCGGCAACGATCGCGCTGTATATCTGGTTCACATTTGCGGTGACCGAGTGGCGCGTGAAACTGCGCCGCGAGATGAATGATCAGGATACCGAGGCGAACCAGCGCGCCATCGACAGCCTGCTGAATTTTGAAACCGTCAAGTATTTCAATGCCGAAACGCGTGAAGCTGAACGGTATGATGTGTCAATGAAAGCCTATGCGGGGGCGGCTCTCAAGACGGCGTATTCTCTGGCGTTTCTAAATTTCGGGCAGTCCTTTCTGATCACCTGCGGATTGATCGGTGTAATGGTCTTGGCAGCCATTGGGGTGCAGGCCGGGACGCTGACCGTGGGCGATTTCGTTATGGTCAACGCCTATATGATCCAGATTACCGTACCGCTGAATTTTTTGGGTACGGTGTATCGGGAAATCCGCCAATCTCTGGTCGATATGGGCCAGATGTTTGACCTGTTGGAACAACCCGCCGAAGTGGTCGACAAGACCGATGCACCGGATCTGGATGTAACAGGGGGTGAGGTTACCTTGCATGATGTACAATTCGGATATGATGCTGAGCGGGAAATTCTCAAAGGTGTTTCCCTAACCATTCCTGCGGGCCAAACCGTAGCGATTGTGGGTGCGACGGGGTCGGGTAAATCCACCATCGGTCGGTTGCTGTTCCGGTTCTACGATGTCACCGGGGGTGCGCTGAAAATTGATGGGCAGGATGTGCGCGACGTCACGCAGACCAGCCTGCACGCGGCAATCGGAGTGGTGCCGCAGGATACCGTGCTGTTTAACGATACCATTCGCTATAACATTGCCTATGGACGCGACGGGGCCACGCAGGAAGATGTCGAAGCCGCCGCCCGGGCTGCCCAGATCCACGATTTCATAGTCACGTTGCCCGAAGGCTATGACACCACAGTCGGTGAGCGCGGGCTAAAGCTGTCGGGTGGGGAAAAGCAGCGGGTCGGTATTGCCAGAACGCTGCTGAAAAACCCGCCGATCCTTTTGCTGGACGAGGCAACATCGGCGCTGGACACAGATACCGAACAAGACATCAAGGATGCTTTGGCCCATGCGGGCGAGGGGCGTACGGTTCTGACGATTGCCCATCGCCTGAGCACAATCGCCGAGGCAGACAGTATTGTAGTGCTAGAGCGTGGCAAAATCCTGGAGCAAGGCACGCATGATGAATTGCTGAAACGTGAGGGGCGTTATGCCCAGCTTTGGAATCGCCAGCAATCGGATATGCAGGCGGCCTGATAGGCGGCCCAAACTATGTTACACTACAGATCACGCATCTGAGGTATTGTTATGCATAAATATTTCCGCAAGTTCATTGTGCCAGCCATAGCGGCAATTGCCACACTTACACCGGTCTATGCGCTTGGAGACCCCATCATCGGAATTTGGAAGACCGAGCCGGACCGAAAGAACCTCGTCTCTGACATCAAAATTACAGCCTGCGGTGACAAGTTCTGTGGTCAGATTTTATCTGCATATGACGCCAGCGGAAAAGCAGTACAGACGCCGAATATCGGAAAGAAACTGTTCTGGGATGTCGGCAGCCAAGGCGGTGGCAAATATGGCGGGGGTGAATTCTGGGTACCGTTAGTGGATGTTGATGCAGTTCCGCAAATGACGCTGAAGGGTGACACTCTGATGGTCAAAGGGTGTGAACATCACATTTGTGCGCATCAAACCTGGACGCGCGAGTAAAACAGGGCTGGATTGCCCAACCCTGTTGCTCTTTATTCGGCTGCTTTCAGCGGTGAACCGGTCGGTTCTTTCCCAGAACTGTCAGCGCTCGGATCGTCGGTACGCAGCTCATCATCCCAGACCATTTCGGTTGCCTGAGCATTCATCGCGGCTTTACCGATGGCCATATCCAGCGCCACCTGGCTGGATTTTCCCGCTGTAGCACGAGCCAAAATCTTACCCAACCAGATGGCATAGGTTGTCACCCAGACCCGCATAGCCAAAAGCGAAGGCGTCACGATCAGCGTCAGTACCGTCGCGATACCAAGGCCAAAGACAACTGCGGTTGCCAGCTGTTTCCACCACAGCGCTGTGGGGCTGTTGATCGAATACCCGCCGTTGATAAAGTCCAGCGACAGCCCGAACATCATCGGGGTAAGGCCAGCCATCGTGGTGAGTGTGGTCAACAGAACCGGACGAATGCGTGCCTCGGCGGTGCGTATGATCGCCTCGATCCTTGGCATGTACTGGCTATATTCCTGATAGGTGTCGATCAGAACAATGTTGTTGTTCACCACGATCCCTGCCAGAGCCACAATACCCGTTCCTGTCATGATGATCGAGAAGGGCTGTTGCATCACCATCATACCGATCAGAACACCTGTTGTGGACAGTACCACGGCCAGCAGAACTAGGATCGAATTGTAGAACGAGTTGAACTGCGCGAGCAGAATAACGAACATCAGCCCCAACGCGCCCATAAAGGCATTCACAAGAAACGCCCCGGATTCGGCCTGATCCTCCTGATCACCTGTCCATGTCCAGCTGACGGAACTGCCAAAAGGATCGGTTTCCAGCCATTCAGTCAACACAACAATCCGTTCGTTCGGGTTAATCAGACTGGTGCGCGCGTCACCGGATTCGATCAGCGTGCGCAAATCATCGGTGCTTTCTGCCTCGGTCAGCATGATCAGTTCGAACTGAGTCCCATCGGGAAATGCCAATGCGGTAGCTGTTGGGATTTCATCCTCTGCGAGTTCACGCACCACTGCCAATCTTTGATCGGCGCCATCCGGTCCTGTGACCACAACATTGCTCAGGCCGGGCTCAACATCCGCCTTCACGTCAAAATAACGTTCCTGATCGACACGGTTGATTTCGGCCAGTTTGGCGACTGGTTTGCGCGAGACAAAGTTGGACAGTGGCACCAAACCATCGACCGTGCGGACCTTGAGCGTGTCAAGCGTTGACAAGACACGATCCTGATCAGGCAGGCGAACACGGATTTCGATTTCATCATCCACGTTGTCCGGGCGCATTTCGCCCAGCAAAAGGCCACGCGTAACAAGCTGTACCATCGCACCGACAGTGGCTACGTCTGCGCCAAATCGGCCTGCCTTGGCGACATCAACGTCAATCTGCCAGTCGATGCCGGGCAGGGGCAGAGTATCTTCGATCTTGATAAGGCCCGGGGTGGCGTCGAATGTCTCACGCGCGGCCAAGGTGGCTGATGTCAGCTCTTGCCAGCCATCGGCCTTGATCCGCAGATGGACAGGTTTGGAAGAGCCTGGCCCTTGCTCAAGCGGCAAGGTCTCAACGATGATCCCCGGTAGCTGCGCAAGCTCCCTGTTCAACTCTTCCAGAACATAGTCGCCGTCATAGTCTGGCGCTACTGTGTGCCGGTCCAACAATCCTCCGAAAATCGGTTCCGAGACGTTCGGTCTGTCTTCCCAAGGGATGATTTCGAACTGAACCTGACCAACGGTATCCGCCGGGGATTGGCCACCAGGTCCACCGGTGTCCAAACCACCTTCACCAGCGAATGCAAAGACGTTGATAACAGCCGGGTGCGCACTGATAATCTCTTCTGCGGCGAGTACCATCTGGTCCTTTTCGGCCAAAGAGATATTGCCGCGCGCACGGACATAGGCCGTGGCCTGCTCTGGTTCGCTTTCAACGAAGAATTCAACACCGCGGTTGTTTTTCCCAAATACGGTCATGACTGAAGCTACAGCAAGGCCAATCACCACAATTGATACAATCGGCATGATCGGGTTGCCCACAAGGAATTTCACCACATGCCCAAAGCGTGTGTGTTCGCGGCTGGTCTGCACATGCTCAACCGGGGCGCGTTCGATTTTTGCCGCGCTCAGGGTGACCGACCCGGCAAACGCACCTAGCATGAACAGGATCATTCCAAGAACCGAACTACCTGAATCGACCAGGTAGTCCGGGTTCAGTGTCTGCATCGCCCCCAGGAAGATCAGGTATAACGACGGGGGAACCATCGCTGCCCGAACCCACCAGGCTGTTCGCGCCCTCAGCCAGTTCGACGACCGGTCAAACACGCGGCTCAGGCGGCCGGAAACGCCGCCCATCACGGGCAGGTAGATCAGTGCAACGATTAACGACGCCGACAAAACGAATATCAGCGTAACTGGCAGCATCCCCATGAATTCGCCCGGAACACCGGGCCAAAAGAGCATAGGCAAGAAGGCGCATAATGTCGTAGCTGTCGAGGATACGATCGGCCAGAACATCCGTTGTGCAGCTTCGACATAGGCATGCATGGGACCCACGCCCTCGTTGATCCGCTTGTCGGCATATTCAACCACCACGATGGCCCCGTCGACCAGCATTCCGACCGCAAGAATCAAACCGAACATGACGATGTTCGAAATGCTGACCCCCATCACCGCAAGGAATGCAAAGCACAGCAGGAATGAGGTTGGAATCGCAAAACCCACCAGCAGGGCGGCACGGGTCCCAAGCGAGGCCAGAATGACAATCATAACCAGCGCAATAGCGGTTAGAACCGAACCCTCAAGCTGGCTGACCATCGACCCTACGATCCGGCTCTGGTCGTTCGAGGTGCCCAGTTTGATCGCCGCCTGCATCTCGGCTGGCCATTTGGATTGGGCCGCTGCGATAGAGGCTTTGACCTCGTCGACCGTGTCGATCAGGTTATAGCCTTTGCGTTTGACGACCTGCAGTGCCACGGTGGCCTCGCCGTTGAAGCGGGCGGTGCCTTCGCGATCTTCGAAAGTATAGTTGATTTGCGCCAGCTCGCCCATGGTCACGACGCGGTCGCCATTGACCTTGACGGGTAGGTCATACACGTCCTGGGCGGTCTTGAAAGACGAAGGGATCTTGACCGAGAAGGTGCCTTGATCGGTTTCTACCTCACCAGCGGCGATCAGCTGGTTGTTGTTCTGAACAACATTGATCAGCTCGGCGGCGGTAACGTTATACGCTTCCAGCCGGAGCGGGTCGATGATCACTTCTAGCAATTCGTCTCGATTGCCGGCTATCCCTGCCTCAAGCACGGAATCCAATGCTTCCAGATCATCCTGCAAATCTTTGGCGACACGGGCCATTGTTCTTTCAGGAACAGCCCCGGTCAGATTGACAATCACAATCGGGAATTCAGAAAAGTTGATCTCGGTCAGGGTATATTGCTCAGCCCCTTCAGGAAAATCGGCCTGGGCGCTGTTCATGGCGTCGCGGACATCGGCCATGATCGCCGTCTTGTCCCATCCAAAATCGAATTCCAGCGCGACACCGGCATAGCCTTCGGCAGCCGTCGACGTCATTTCTTTGAGACCGTCCAGATCAGCCAGCTCGGTTTCCATCGGCTTGACCAGCAGGTTTTCAGAGTCTTCAGCGGAAATGCCGGGGAACTGAACCGAGACGAAAAGCGCAGGGATTTCGATATCCGGCTCACCTTCTTTCGGCAGGCCAACATAGGCGTATCCACCTACGATCAAGGAAATCGCGATAAATGCCAGAACCATTCGGGCTCGGCCAGCGGCCCAGCTTACTATTCCGGTCATTGCACTGCATCCCGATAAGTTGGCTCAACCATCACGCCGCGAGTCACGAATTCTTGCCCGACAATGATGATGTCCGCCGTTTCCGGCAACCCGTCAACCCAGACACCTTCGGAGGTGTCGCGCAACAAAGTGACCGGCAGGAAATCCACAATGTTCCCATTTCCAACGGTCCGTACACCAACTTTGCCATCGTTATTCAGCGTCAGTGCGGACTGAGGCAGCAGATGTGCCTTGGTCCCTTCAGCCGAGATTCGGATGTCCGCAGTCTGACCGTCCCGAATTGTCAGGTCGGGGTTAGGAACGGTAATCTCGACCTCAAAGGTCCGGGTGGTCTCATCGGCCGACCGGCTAAGGAAGGTGACCCGCCCAGAGACCTGAAGCCCCGAGATCAGCTGGGCCGAAGCCTCGGACCCTACGATGATCCGGTTCACATCTGCCTCGGGAACAAACCCGACCAACTTGATTGGGTCCAACTGGATCACAGTCGCACACAGCGACCCTGGTTGCATAAGGCTTCCAAGCTCAGCTGTGTCACTTTCTAACAGACCCTTGAATGGGGCTTCGATCGTCTGGCGTTCGATTTCACGTTCGGCTGCCTCGACTTCGGCTGATGCCGCTTCGATACCGGCGCGTGTTGCTTCCAGCCCGGCTTCGGCGCTTTTGATACCAGCCTGGGCTGTACTCATTTCTGCCTCGCTGGAAATCCTGCGGGTTTCCGACCCAAAACCGGTCTCTGATAGCTTTCGTGCGGCTTTCAAGTTGATTTCGGCTTCGGCTACGCGCGCATGTGCCTCCAGCAGACGCGCTTCGGCTTCGGGCACCCGGCTTTTGGCTTCAAGCTTGGCGGCTGCTGCTTCGGCCAGGCTTGCCGGACGGGTGCCTGGATCCAGCTCACATAACAAATCACCGGCTTCGACAAAACTGCCCTTGCGCTTGGGTTCTGATACGACAGTTGACGTCGTTTCGGCCAGAACTTCGACCTCGCGGTTTGCTCTGGTTTGTCCACGCAGAGTCACTGCACTGTCTACTTCGCGGGCGACAGAGCGCTGTGCAACTACACGGATTACGTGCCGATCCTCTGCGGGAATTTCAGAAGATTCTGCCTCGGACGTAGTGCCCGGGTTTGAATCATCGCGGCCGGCGAATGCTAATAATGCATCCCTTTCGAATACCAAATAGAACAAGGCAACAATCACCAAAAAGGCGTTTACGAATGAAATCAAACGCATACAGGGTCTCTCCCAGAATTCTTTGCCGACTGTCCCTCGGCGCGCATGCTTAGAAATGGGGGCGGGGCCTCATCTTTTCTACACTAAACTGAATAGTTCGGTTCACTTTTTTCTGCAAGGGTATCCGCAGGTGGGGGAATTGTATGAAATCGGACCCTTGGCTTGGCAATGGCAGCGGGGTATGACATTGCCCAATATCACAGAATACAAGCCCGGGGAGCAGGGATGAGCGACGTCGACAGTTTCATTGATGAGGTGACCGAAGAGGTGCGCCGCGACCGCCTGTTCTTGCTTTTGCGCCGTTGGGGTTGGGTTGGCGTAGTGGCGGTTGTTCTGATCGTTGGTGGTGCCGCGTTCAACGAACTGCGCAAGGCGCGCGCAACCAGTCAGGCACAGGATCTGGGAGATGCGATTCTGGCCGCTATGGCACAGAATGAGTCCGCCGATCGTGCCGATGATCTTGCCTTGGTACCTGCACCAACACCCGGTGGAGATGCGATTGTCAAGATGCTGCTTTCTGCCTCGCAGACCGAAATCGAGTCCGGGCAGGGCGCTGTTGAGAGTCTGAACGCCATTGCGGTTCAGGGTGATCTGCCTGAAATTTACCGGGCCATCGCGACCTTCAAGGCTTTGCTGCTGCAAAGCGAGACAATGCCGGTAGCAGACCGGCGTCAGCAATTCGAAGCGCTGGCCGTGCCTGGAGCCCCATTGCGGTTGCTGGCAGAGGAGCAACTGGCACTGATCGAAGTGTCCGAAGGTCAAGTCGATGCCGCCATTTCCCGTTTGCAGGCAATGCGGCAGGACGCTGAAATCGGCGTAGATCTGCAGCAACGTGCAACACAGTTGATTGTTGCGCTGGGTGGTGAACCGGAACCGCTGGTCGCACGGCAAAGCTGAACCGGTAGAAAATAAATGACAGGCAAGTTCGGAGTATCATGGTGATTAGTCTCTTCCCCCGTATTGGGTTGCCGGTCGCGGTTGTTTCCCTGACATTGCTGGCGGCTTGTCAGGAGCCCGAGGTCATCCTGCCCGGAGCTCGTGAGGACATCCGACCCACATCCGACAATGAAACGGTTGAGACCCAGGGGGCCAAGCCAATCAGCCTTCCCGCCCAGACGGCCAATGCCAACTGGTCGCAAAGCCCGGGAACCGCTGCGTATCGGACGACAAATGCCTCTTTGCGTAATACTCCACAGAAACTGTGGTCAACGTCGATCGGTGATGGAGATTCGCGCAAGCAGCGCATCACGGCCGAGCCGGTCGTTGCAGGTGGTTTGGTCTACACGCTGGATTCCGGAGCGACCGTTTCAGCGGTCTCACCGCAGGGGCAGGTTGCCTGGAGTACAGATCTAATCCCTGGCACCGACGGGGATTCGGATGCAACTGGCGGTGGATTGGCCTATGCCAATGGCGTTCTTTATGTGTCTTCTGGTTTTGGTCGCCTGACCGCTCTGGATGGCAAATCCGGTGCCATTCGTTGGCAAAAGCGCCTGAATGCTACGGGCAGCGGCTCACCTCTGATCAATGATGGCCTGCTGTATCTTGTCGCCGGAGATGAAATCGGATGGACGATTGATACAAAAGATGGGCGCATCCTCTGGCAGGTTCAGGGCACCCCAAGCGTTGGCAATGTGTTGGGCGCGCCTGCGCCGGTGATTGCCTCGGATTTCTCGGTGTTTGCATTTGGCTCGGGCGATATAGCTGCAACCTTCCGCAGAGGTGGTATTCGCCGCTGGAACGCGTCGGTTGCTGGTGGGCGTCGCGGGCGCGCCGCAGCGCAGATCGTTGACGTAACAGGCGGTCCGATGGTGGTCGGCGATACCATCTATATCGGCAACCATTCAGGCCGCACCGTGGCATTCGATTCCACTTCGGGTGAGCGGAGATGGACCGCGGATGAAGGCGCCGTTGATACGGTTTGGCCGGCTGGAAACAGCATCTTCCTGATTAGTGATCGCAGTCAGTTGGTGCGTCTGGATGCCTCGGATGGCTCGATTGTGTGGGCGCAGGACTTGCCTGGATTCGTCAAGGACAAGCCCGGTCGGCGTGGCGCAATCTATGCGCATTACGGGCCGATCATGGCTGGTGGGCGTATCGTTGTTGCATCGAACGATGGTTATCTAAGGTTCTATAACCCGCTCGACGGCACGCTGGTTCACCGCGTCGAGGTTCCCGGCGGTGCCACTACGGCGCCAGTTGTTGCCGGGCAAACCTTGTACGTCGTTTCGACCAAAGGTGAACTGCACGCTTTCCGTTGACGACAAGATGCGCTAAAGGGCGCGTCTGAGTCTTGAAAGTTGAGTAACATGTCCCTGACCCTCGCTATCGTGGGGCGCCCCAATGTGGGCAAATCCACTTTGTTCAACCGCCTCGTCGGCAAACGACTGGCATTGGTCGACGACCAGCCAGGTGTTACGCGCGATTTGCGCGAAGGCGAAGCGCGTCTGGGCGATCTGCGCTTTACCGTTATTGATACGGCGGGTCTTGAGGATGCGACAGACGACAGCCTTGAAGGCCGGATGCGACGCCTGACCGAGCGCGCCGTGGACATGGCTGATGTGTGCCTGTTCATGATCGACGCGCGTGTGGGGTTGACGCCCACAGATGAGATGTTTGCCGAGATTCTGCGCAAACGATCGAAACACGTGATCCTTGCGGCCAACAAAGCCGAAGGTTCGGCGGCTGATGCCGGTGTGCTCGAAGCTTATAATCTGGGTCTGGGCGAGCCGGTCCGCCTGTCGGGTGAACATGGCGAAGGGATGACCGATCTTTACGCACATCTGATGCCTCTGGCGGATGCTGCTGCGGAAAAAGCGATCGAAGAAGCGCCCGTAACTGATATCGAGCTTGATGAAGACGGCGAAGCCGTAACCCCGTTGATCACCGACGCCAAGCCGTTGCAAGTTGCCGTTGTTGGTCGCCCGAATGCCGGAAAATCCACCCTGATCAACAAGATCGTTGGCGAAGATCGCTTGTTGACCGGACCCGAGGCCGGGATCACACGCGATGCAATCAGCCTGCGGATCGACTGGGCCGACCCCGAGGGTGAAAGCACGCCGATGCGGATCTTCGATACGGCGGGGATGCGCAAAAAAGCCAAGGTACAGGAAAAACTTGAGAAGCTTTCTGTATCGGATGGTTTGCGTGCAGTAAAATTTGCCGAGGTTGTGGTGGTGTTGCTGGATGCGGCGATTCCGTTTGAACAGCAGGATCTGCGCATCGCGGATCTGGCCGAACGCGAGGGCCGAGCCGTCGTTGTCGCCATTAACAAATGGGATATCGAAGAGGACAAGCAGGAAAAACTGCGCGATCTGAAAGAATCGTTCGAACGTCTTCTGCCGCAGTTGCGCGGCGCTCCACTGGTCACGGTTTCCGCCAAAACAGGGCGGGGGCTTGAGCGCCTGCGTGCTGCTATCCTACGCGCCCATGATATCTGGAACCGGCGTGTGCCGACTGCTGCTTTGAACCGTTGGTTGATCGCAATGCTGGAACAGCACCCGCCGCCAGCGCCGCAGGGTCGCCGGATCAAGCTGCGGTATATGACACAGGCCAAAACCCGCCCCCCTGGATTCGTGGTTATGTGTTCGCACCCCGACAAGATGCCTGAAAGCTATAACCGTTATCTGGTCAACGGCCTGCGTGAGAGTTTCGATATGCCCGGGACCCCCATCCGACTGACCTTGCGCGGACAGGGAGACAAGAACCCTTATAAGGGACGGCGTAAGAAAAACGCAGGTGCCTTGGCCAAACATTTGAAGGGACGCGCGTAACTGCGCCAATCTGTTGCATTTTTCATCTCGGGGCGTGACAGCCCTTTGATGGCGCGCTAGCATTCGTTGGCGCGCTTTCGTTTCCAAGCGTGTTGCTTGTTTGCGGGAAGACCGCACTCATTTTTAGAATCACATTGCAACGGGCCATTGTGGGGAGCCGACGGAATGGATTTGAGAGAATACACACGTCAATACGCGGTTCAGGACAATGGATTGGCCGCGATCAGCTACTTTGGGACTTTCGCGGTTTATTTCTCATCGTTGGCGTTAGCCATCATCTATGTGGACCGCTGGTACGTCATGATGCCTGCCGGGGTGGTTTTCGCGTTTTCCGCTGTTCGCCTTTACGTGCTGCAGCACGATTGCGGGCATCATTCGCTATTTGTAACGCGTGCACAGAATGAATGGGCAGGGCATGGGCTTTCCCCGTTCACTTTCGCTCCATTCGAAGTGATGAAGCAAAACCACAACCTGCATCATTCCGGCATCGGCAATCTGGAACATCGTGAGACCGGCGAAATTCATACCATGACCGTGCGGGAATGGAATGCGGCGAACTGGTGGTCGCGGCTGTATTATCGCCTATACCGCAACCCGTTTGTGCTGGTACCGGTCGGAGCACTGTTTACTTATTTCATTCGCTACCGCTGGCCCAAGAATACGGTGCGGTTCGGCGTCAAAGGCGTGCTGCTGCACAACCTGTCGATCCTGATATTCCTGGGCCTGCTGTATCTGATCGCCGGTGCGACCGGTATTTTGGTTTGGGTGGCCTTTTCCTTCCTTGGCGGGATGCTGGGAGTTTTCCTAGTCTATCTTCAGCATAATTTCGAAGACACATACTGGGACCGTCGCCCAGATCTGGATCCGAAATTGGCTGCGCTGCAGGGGTCGTCGGCGCTGGATTTCGGCTGGTGGTTTGACAATGCGGTGGCCTGCATCACATTGCACGATATACACCACTTCAACGCGCGCATCCCCTCTTACCGGCTGCGGGAATGCCACTATAACCTCCCGTCCGAGTATACGCCGCGCCGGATCAAATTCCCCGAGGCGGTAGCGGCTTTGAATCTGAAACTTTGGGATGAGGACAACAAACGGCTTGTACCTTTCCCTCCTAAGGATCAATCCCGGGGGCTGGCCCGTAGCAGCTAGCCGGTATTCCGGCCCGATGTGAGAAGGAAAGGAACTCTGATGACCGCAGTGACCGATGTAAAGGGTGTAGGCGAGGCGCTTGGGCAAGCGTTGATTGCCAATGGCTTCAAGACCGCAGAAGACCTTGCGAGCGCGAAACCCGCAGAGCTCGTCAAAGTTCCCCGCATTGGTGTGGCACGGGCACCGGTTCTTATTGCGGCGGCGAAAGCAGCCGTTTTAGCCAAAACCACGACTGCGCGCGCAGCAACCAAGCGCCCAGCTGCTCGGAAGGGCGTTACTGCTGCCTCCCGGAAGCGGGCTGAGGAAACCGCCCAGAAGGCTGCTGAAGAGAAAGCCGCTGCTGAAGCCAAAGCGCGAAAAAAGGCCAAGGCAAAAGCCAAGGCTGAGAAAGCTGCCAAAAAGCTGCTGGAAATGGAGGCCGCATTCTCAAAGGCAAAGGACAAGGTGAAAGCCAAAGCCAAAAAGGATAAAAAGTCCAAAAAGGACGACAAGAAAAAAGATCAAAAAAAACAGGACGCCAAAGAGAAAGTCGGCAAGAAGAAGAGTAAGAAAAAAGATAAGAAAAAGGCGAAGAAGTAGACCTCCTCCACCTTTTGATTTTCTCAGGACCGGCGCAGTTGGTTAGCGCCGGTTTTCTTATGCCAGCGTGCCGTCCCGCTGCAAGGTCAGTTTACCGCCAAGATAGGGGGCCAGAACCTTGGGCAAGGTCACAGTACCATCGGCGTTCTGACCATTTTCCAGCACGGCGATCAAGCAACGACCGACAGCCAGGCCGGAGCCGTTCAGTGTATGGACGTATTCCGGTTTGCCACCCGCTTCGGGGCGGAACCGCGCGTTCATGCGGCGGGCCTGAAAATCACCACAAGTCGAGACCGAGCTGATCTCGCGATAGGTATCCTGTCCGGGCAACCATGCCTCGATGTCATAGGTACGGCGCGCGCCAAAGCCCATGTCGCCCGTACACAGGATCACGGTGCGATAGGGTATGCCCAATTTTTCTAGAATACCTTCGGCGCAGCGTAACATGCGCTTTTGTTCCTTATCCGATTTGTCCGGATGGGTGATTGAGACCATCTCGACCTTTTCGAACTGGTGCTGGCGCAGCATCCCACGGGTGTCTCTGCCAGCGCTGCCAGCCTCGGACCGGAAGCACAGGGAATGCGCGGTATAGCGGCGAGGCAGATAGCTTTCGTCGATCAGCGTTTCATTGACGATATTGGTCAGCGACACTTCGGAGGTCGGGATCAGCCACCAGCCTTCACGGGTCTGATAGCTGTCCTCGCCAAACTTCGGCAGTTGCCCGGTGCCCTGCATCATTTCGGACAGAACCAGAACCGGGCCGTTGACCTCGGTTAGTTCGTTTTCGTTGATATGTGTGTCCAGCATGAACTGCGCCAATGCGCGGTGAATGCGGGCTACGCCACCGGACAGCAGCACAAAACGCGAGCCGGACAGTTTCGCGGCAGTCTCAAAATCCATACCGGTCTGGACGGCTTCGATCTCAAAATGCTCTTTGGGCGCAAAATCCAGCGTGGGCGGAGTGCCCCAGCGGTTGACTTCGACATTGTCGTTTTCATCCGCGCCTTCGGGCACATCTTCGGCGGGCAGGTTGGCGATGCGGATCAGTTGATCGGTCAGAAGGGCGTCCAGATCCTTGGCCTCGGTCTGCATCTGGGCAATCTCGGCCTTTTTCTCGGCGACCAGCGCGCGCAAGCGCTCGAACTCGACCTCATCGCCACGCCCCTTGGCCGCGCCCACCTCTTTAGAGGCTTTGTTCTGCTCGGCCTGAGCGGTTTCGGCGGCCAGAATCTTGGCACGGCGGCTTTCGTCCAGGCGCAACAGGTCCGACGACACCGGCGCGTCCCCACGGCGCGCAAGGGCGGCGTCGAAAGCGGCTGGGTTTTCGCGTATGGCGCGGATGTCGTGCATGGTTCAGGTCCTTAAATGCGTGAATCACTGAACCTGCTTATGCACCATATGAAAGGCAGGGTGTAGCACCGGTTACGACTTATCCGTTCCCTCGTGTGCTTCATGTGCCAGATGGCCATCCCAGCCTTCAGTGGGGATTTTCGGCTCGGGTGGATCGGCGATGTAAGACGGGGTCATAATCTGCACATTGTTCTCATTGAACACAGCCACAATATTGCGATGCAGGTCTGACCGAATTTTCGGGATGATGCTGCCCCGCGTAGTATAGCCGTTGATCTGATAATTGATCGCATAGTCGGCCAGAGCGGTCCACAAAACGAATGGTTCTGGCTTTGCCTTGATTGCCTTTGTTCGGCGCGCGGCTTCGATCAGCATCGCTTCGACCTTCTCCGTGGGCTCCTCATAGCCGATACCAACAGTCGTATGCAGCAACAGCCCGCTACCATCTGTTTTCTTTGAAAAATTGATCACATCCGAATTCATCAACTGCGCATTTGGGATCGAGATCAACTCGTTCTTGATAGACTTCAGGTGGGTCTCCATCAGCTTGATCCGTACAACGTCGCCGATGTGGTCGCCAATCTGGATGCGATCGCCGATCGAGGTTGAGCGGCGGTAGATCACAAACAGCCCAGCCAGCATGTTGGAGACCACCGAATTCGCGCCAAGCGATAGCATCGCACCCACCAGAATAGTCAGCCCCTGAAACGCGGCCGAGTCCGACCCCGGAATGTAGGGCACTGCAAACACCAGAGCGATCAGGATAACAACCACGCGGGCGATATTGAACGTTGGGTTCACCCAGTGCTTTTCGAAATCGCCAAGGTCAAAAGTTCCGGCCTCAACCGCGTCAAAGAACACACGCATACCCTTGATAATATACATTGTAACCCATGTGATCAGGCCCAGCATGATCAGGTTCGGGAAATAGCTGATGATTCCCTTAAAGATCAGAAGAACGGGTTCTGTCAGATAGGTTAGCAGCAGTTGCGCGAAATATCGGGTTTCAGCAAAGGAAAGTAGGACAAAGGACAGGTAGTAGTAAAAGCCCAGAAAGAAGATGATCAGCAGTATGAAGTTCAGGCCGTAACGGACCAGTGCCGCAATCGCTTCGGCCTGTACGCTTTTGGCTGTAGCGGTCTCAACATCTTTCAGGTGGCGCTTAACAAACTTCAAGGTCCGCCGTCGGATACTGCGATGCAACCACAAGATAACCACGACGAACACAACGAAACCAAGGGTCCAGCCCGCCGCTTCTATGGCGCCGGATACGCGGGCCTGATCGGTTCGGTTGGCTCGGTAGGCGATGATCGCCTCTTCGATGGCCTGGCCATGCAAATAGCTGAGAACATCCAGCTTTATTTGATCCAGCGCGGCGTCAGCCTCTGTGACGATGGTGACCTGTACGCCGTCGGCCCGAATGCTGGTCCCCAGCTCTGTGTCTTCAAAAGTAATCGAGACCTCTGTGCTTGTTGAGGCTTCGGCAACTTCGACGATGACCTCCTGCACCCGCTCGACACGTTCCGACGCCGGTAGCGCGCTGGACCCACGCAAGAAAAACAGCATCTCACCGTCGACAATAACCGGTGCTTTGAAGGTCTCGGACTGTTCATCATCCTCGCGGATGTCTTCCACGATATCCTGAGCTGATGCCGCGATTGGCAGGGCCAGTAGCAAGGCCGTCACGATCAGCCGGACAAACATGCCAAAGGATTGAATAAAATGCGTCATCGGACCTCCCTCATTACAACTATATCCGAGCGGGAGCATCTTCATAGAGGGTAACTGACCCGGCGCCCTTAATCCTTGGAAATGCAGAAAGACCGGCAAAGTTATCCATGTTTTTTAAAGAATAAATTCCAAGCGCCTCCTGTCCTTGCAAACAGGCATTTCAAAGAATAGGTTCTCGCCAAATTTGCGGAGCATTTTCGCAGTACCAAACCAAAAGGAATATCCCATGGAAGGTGGCGCAATCGCCCAGTTTCTCCCGCTGATCCTGATTTTTGCGATCATGTATTTCCTGCTGATCCGTCCACAGCAGAAGAAAATGAAGGAACATCAAGCCATGGTCGAGGCCGTGCGCCGGGGCGATCAGGTCGTTACCCAGGGTGGGCTGATTGGTAAAGTGGCCAAGGTCAAAGAAGGCGACAACGAGATCGAAGTCGAAATCGCCGAGGGAGTCAAAGTCCGCGTGGTTAAATCGACCATTTCGCAGGTTCTGAACAAGACTGAGCCGGCGAAGTAACTTCGCGATACAATCCCTTGAAAAGGCAGGGTAATGCTGCAAATTGATACCTGGAAGCGGGTTCTGATCTGGCTGGTCTGCGTGACTGGCTTGCTGATGGCCCTGCCGAATGCGTTTTATACGCGCGTTGAACAATCCAATGACGCCAAGGCGGCGATCGAGCTTGGCGTCGACACCCCTGAAATGCAGGCAGAGGCGGCGCAATGGCCGAACTGGCTGCCGTCGTCGCTGGTCAATCTAGGGCTGGATTTGCGTGGTGGCGCGCATCTTTTGGCCGAAGTTCGGGTGGGTGACGTCTACGAATCCCGCATGGATGCGATGTGGCCGGAAATCCGGGATGCGCTGCGGGATGAACGTGCCACTGTGGGCACCATCCGTCGCCAGGAAGCGGCGCCTGATGAGATTCGCCTTCGCATCAGTCAGCCCGAGGGCATGTCCCGCGCGCTGGAGGTTGTCCGCGGTCTGGCCCGTCAGGTGCAGACCCTCAGCGGTGTAGGGGCCACGGATATCGAGGCCCGCGCCGAAGGTGATACGATCATTGTACAACTTTCTGAGGCCGAGAAGCTGGCCTCAGACGACCGCACCGTGCGTCAATCGCTGGAAATCATTCGCCGCCGGATTGACGAGGTGGGCACCCGCGAGCCGACCATCCAAAGGCAAGGCACCGACCGTATTCTGATCCAGGTGCCAGGTATCGGCAGCGCAGGAGAGTTGAAAGAGATCATCGGCACGACCGCGCAACTGACCTTTAACCCCGTCGTTGGGCGCGGAACCGACCCCGATGCGATAGCGGGCGTTGGCGAAGAGGTGGTGCCGTCGATTGACGAAAATGGCGTCTATTACACGTTGGATGCCGCGCCGGTTGTAACGGGCGAGGAACTGGTCGATGCGCAGCCCGCGTTTGACCAGAATGGCCGCCCGGCGGTGAGTTTCCGCTTTAACACCTCTGGCGCGCGTAAATTTGGTGATTACACGCTGGAAAACATCGGGGCACCCTTCGCCATCGTCCTGGATGACGAGGTGATCTCGGCCCCGGTGATCCAAAGTCATATCCCCGGCGGGTCTGGTATCATCACCGGTAATTTCACCGTCGAGGAAAGTACAAATCTGGCTGTCCTGTTGCGCGCAGGGGCACTGCCCGCCGGGCTGGAGTTTCTGGAAGAAAGAACCATCGGCCCCGAGCTGGGCCAGGACAGTATCGACGCGGGTAAGGTGGCTACCATCGTGGCCTTTGTCGCGGTGCTGACATTCATGGCGCTCAGCTATGGCCTGTTTGGTTTCTTCGCCAATATTGCGCTGATCATCAACGTTGGCCTGTTGTTTGGTCTGCTTTCCCTGATTGGGGCGACGTTGACCCTGCCTGGGATCGCGGGGATCGTTCTGACGGTAGGTATGGCGGTGGATGCCAACGTACTGATCTTCGAGCGTATCCGAGAGGAACTGAAATCTGCCAAAGGTCCTGCCCGCGCGATTGAGCTGGGTTATGAAAAAGCGCTGTCGGCCATTCTGGACGCCAACGTGACCACCTTCATTACCGCTGTAATCCTGTTTGCCATGGGCAGCGGGCCAGTGCGCGGGTTCGCAATCACTTTGGGTCTGGGTATTCTGACCTCGGTCTTCACCGCGATCTTCGTGACGCGCCTGATGATCGTGATTTGGTTCGAACGCCGCCGTCCGAAAACGATCGAGGTTTGACATGAGACTGAAACTCGTACCCCAGAATACCTCGTTCGATTTCTTCAGTCGCTGGAAGATCTGGCTGGGTATCTCGGCCTTGATGATGATTGTCGCGTTTACGTCTTTTATGCTGCAGGGCCTGAATTTCGGCATTGATTTCCGTGGAGGGACCACCATTCGGACCCAAAGCGCGCAGGAAATCGATGTCGGCACATATCGTGACGCTATTGCGCCGCTTGGACTTGGCGACGTGACGATCACCGAGATTTTCGATCCGAGCTTCGGGCCAGATCAACATGTCGCGATGATCCGCATTCAGGCGCAGGATGATGCTGAGGCTGTCAATGCGGCCACGATTGAACAAATTGGCGAAGCTCTTGCCGCAGCGGACCCCGGCTTGAAACTGCCCTTCGAAAGCGTCGAATCTGTAGGACCCAAAGTCTCGGGAGAGCTTATCCAGACCGCCGTAATCGCGGTGGTGCTCGCCATTGGGGCGGTGCTTGTCTACATCTGGCTGCGGTTTGAATGGCAGTTTGCGCTGGGGGCTGTCGCTGCGCTGGTGCATGACGTCATCCTGACTATCGGCATCTTTTCCGAACTGCAGATCCGCTTTGATCTGGCGATCATCGCTGCGCTGCTGACCATCGTGGGCTATTCGTTGAATGATACGGTGGTCGTGTTCGACCGGGTGCGCGAGAACTTGCGGAAATACAAGAAAAAGGACCTAAAGGAGGTTCTGAACATTTCGATCAACGAAACGCTCAGCCGAACAGTCATGACCTCTGTCACCACCTTGCTGGCGTTGATTTCGCTCTATGTTCTGGGCGGGGATGTGATCCGCGGGTTTGTCTTTGCTATGATTTGGGGTGTGATCGTAGGTACCTATTCGTCCGTCTTTGTGGCCTCAACCATCCTGTTGTGGCTGGGCGTCAAGCGCGACTGGTCCAAGCCATCAAACACTTCTGGCAACCAGTTTGCCAACATCGATGCCTGAGTATTTTGGCCAGTCCCCCACAGGGCTGGCCATCATAGTTTTTGCTGCCTTTCTTGGCGGTGTAGTGCGCGGCTTTTCCGGATTTGGGACCGCCCTGATATTCCTGCCAATCGCAACCCCATTCCTTGATCCTTTCAAGGCGCTGACCTGCCTGACAATCATGGATATACTGGGCCCGCTGCCCAACCTTCGCCGGGCCTGGCGCGAGGTCGACAGGGGTGATCTGGTCCGTCTGGTGGGAGGGTGCGCACTCGCTCTGCCATTGGGGCTGTGGTTGCTGACCACGGTCGATCCACATGTATTTCGCTATACAGTTAGCCTGTTGGCGTTTCTTATGCTGGCTATTCTGGTGTTCGGTCTGCGCTATCACGGTCATGTCAGTCGCAAAATGGTTTTGGGAATAGGAGGCGCTGGTGGGTTTTTGGGCGGTGTCGCGGGCCTGCCTGGACCGGCCGTTATCTTGTTCTATATGTCTCGACCTCTGCCCGTGGCCGTGATCCGTGCGACGATCCTGTTATACCTGTTCGCCTTTGATTTTCTGCTGCTCGGGTACCTGACTGGCATGGACCGTATCACGCTGCCTGCTGTGATATTGGGTCTGGTTCTGGCGGTCCCCAACCTGGCTGGTAATTGGCTGGGTGGTTGGATGTTCCGGCCCGAGCGGGAAAAGCTGTATCGTGCCGCTGCGTATCTGGCGATAGCGCTTGCAGCCTTGTCAGGCTTACCGCTTTGGGGCTAGATGCCTCCTATGCGTATGAATGAAATCTCTTATGACAATGCGGCCCCTGTTGACGGATATGGTCCTGGGTTTTTCCGCATCGGTGGTCAGGTCTATGACGGGTCGGTACTGACCGGCCCGGCAGGATCAGCGAAATGGGGCGGGTACGACGACAGTGATGGTCTGTTGAAATTGGCGGGTCAGGTCGATGTGCTGTTTATTGGAACCGGCGCTGAGCTGGCCCATATTCCTTCTGATCTGCGCGCCGCCTTGGAAGATTCGGGGATCGGGGTTGAGATCATGAACTCTCCGTCCGCGTGCCGCACATACAATATCCTGTTATCCGAAGGGCGCCGTATTGCGCTGGCGCTGCTACCGGTCTGATCGGATTCTTTTCCTCTGTCCTTGCGCTTAGATGCCACCCAAATACGTTGCTGTCGGTATGCTGCGGCAAATCCCGCCTTTTGCCTCTGACGGCAATAGGATAAGCGGGATTCATGACATTGACCGTGACCGACCTGTCGATCGCCCGAGGGGGCGTTCCTGTGCTGGAAAATCTCAGCTTTTCGCTGGAGCCCGGAAAGGCGCTTATCCTACGCGGGCCGAACGGGATCGGTAAAACAACGCTGCTGCGAACGCTGGCAGGCCTGCAGCCTCCGCTTGAGGGGCAGATCGACGGGGCTGAGGACCGGATCGCCTATGCCTCACATTCCGACGGACTCAAGCCGACTCTGACCGTGGTGGAAAACCTGTCGTTCTGGGCGCAGGTCTTCGGCAGTCACAGCATTCAACCGGCCTTGGACGCGTTTGCTTTGACTGAGCTGTCGGATCGCCATGCCGGCAATCTGTCGGCAGGCCAGAAACGTCGATTGGGGTTGGCGCGGATGTTGGTCACCGAACGACCCATCTGGATGTTGGATGAGCCCACTGTGTCGCTGGATAAGAATGCAGTGCAGATGTTTGCTGACGCGGTGCGCGCGCATCTGGGGCAGGGTGGGTCTGCCTTGATTGCCACCCATATCGACCTTGGTCTGGACGGAGAGGTCCTGGATGTGGGGCCCTACAAGGCTAAACCGAAACCTGTCGATGATCTCGACGGAGGTTTCCTGTGATCGCCCTGCTTTTACGTGATTTGAAACTGGCCTTCCGTGCGGGCGGAGGGTTTGGCCTTGGCCTGGCGTTTTTTCTTATCGTCACCGTGCTGGTGCCTTTTTCAGTTGGCCCGCAATCCGCGTTGTTGTCCACGATTGCACCTGGCGTGCTATGGCTGGGGGCACTTTTGGCCTGCCTTCTGTCACTTGACCGGCTGCTTGCGCTGGATTGGGAGGACGGCTCGCTCGACCTATTGGCGACGGCGCCCCTGCCGTTAGAAGCGGTCGTAACGATCAAGTCTTTGGCGCATTGGCTGACCACGGGCTTGCCACTGGTTCTGGCCGCGCCTTTCCTGGGCGTTCTGCTTAATCTGCCTTTGCCCGGCTTTTTCTGGCTTGTCGTCTCACTTTTGATTGGCACGCCCGCGATGAGCGTCATCGGAACCTTTGGCGCCGCTCTTACGGTCGGCTTGAAACGCGGCGGATTGCTGCTGTCGCTTCTTGTGCTGCCTCTTTATGTACCGACGTTGATCTTCGGGGCCGAGGTCGCGCGCCGCGGCGCAACAGGAATGGAAACGCAGACACCCTTGTTGATGCTGGCTGGGATCACTGCGGCGACGATTGCCCTGTTACCTTTTGCCAGCGCCGCCGTGTTGCGCATTAACCTACGGTGACACAGTGTAACTTTGACGGATGTCAATTGAGAATGAACCCGACTCGGACTAGATAAGGCCCATGTCTATCGCAGCCAAAGCCAATACCCTCTGGGAATATGCCAATCCGCGCAAGTTTCTTGCCACCAGTGAACGGGTGATGCCGTTCTTCTGGGGCGCGGCTTTGGTTTGCATCGTCATTGGTCTGGTGTGGGGATTTTTCTTCACACCCGATGATTACAAGCAGGGATCGACCGTCAAGATCATTTACCTGCATGTGCCCGCCGCACTGATGGCGATTAACTGCTGGCTTATGATGCTGGCGACCTCTCTGGTTTGGCTGGTTCGCCGTCATCATGTCAGTGCGCTGGCTGCGCGCGCGGCCGCACCTGTGGGCATCGTGATGACATTGATTGCGTTGGCAACCGGGGCGATTTGGGGGCAGCCCATGTGGGGCACCTGGTGGGCCTGGGATCCACGTCTGACCTCATTCCTGATCCTGTTCCTCTTCTATTTGGGCTATGTCGCCTTGTGGGAGGCGATCGAAGACCCTGATACGGCTGCCGATCTGACCTCGATCCTGTGTCTGGTGGGGTCGGTCTTTGCTATCCTCAGCCGTTATGCGGTGAATTTCTGGAATCAGGGGCTGCATCAGGGCGCTTCTGTCCTGCGGGCTGGTGCCGTGACTGGAGCGGATACCGAAGAGAAGGTCAGCAATATCTATTTCTATCCTCTGCTGCTGTGCATTGTCGGGTTCGTGTTGTTGTTCATCGCCTTGGTACTTTACCGCACGGGTACTGAAATTCGCACGCGTCGGACCAAGACTCTGCTGGCGCGGGAAAGGGCAAACGGATGATCCCTGATCTTGGAAAATATGCCGATACGGTGCTCTGGTCCTATGTGGTTTCCATCGGGCTTTTGCTGGCGCTGGTTCTGGTCAGCGTGATGCGGGGCCGCAAGAGCCAGGCTGAATTGGAAAAAGTTGAACAGAGGATAAAGCGCAATGGCTAAGATCTCGCCCCTGATGATTGCGCCTCCGTTGATATTTGGTGCCTTTGCTGTACTTGCCGGTATTGGCATGTTCCGTGATGATCCAAACGCTTTGCCCTCGGCCCGTGAGGGCCAAACCGCGCCACCGGTTGTATTAACAGATTTTGCAGGCAAGCCACAATTTGACGACGCAACGCTGCGCGATGGACAGATCAAGCTTGTGAATTACTGGGCCAGTTGGTGCGCGCCCTGCCGGGTAGAGCACCCGAACCTGCAGGCCCTGTCGGATGAAGGCATTCCTGTCTACGGTATCAATTATAAGGACAAGCTGGAAAATGCCGAGGCATTCCTGAACGAACTTGGTGATCCCTATACGGGTATCGGCCGGGATGAACAGGGACGCATGGCGCTGGACTGGGGCGTTTACGGCGTACCGGAAACCTATGTGGTCGACGGCGACGGAACCATTATCCTGCGCTTTGCTGGGCCGATTACCCAGCGCGTCATCGAAGGAACTATTCGGCCCGCTTTGGAAAAGGCTAAGGCCGATTAACGCGGCAGGGTGAGGGAAGAAACACCAGTCTTCTGAATGATCTGGTCACAATCATCCATCTTGGTGCTGTCACCGTAGCCCCTCTGGTTGGGCAGAACCAAGTGGGAGGTCGGTGAAAAAGCCAGGCACAGCATCCTGGCGCAAATGGAACGTAAAAAGGGCGCCCGACCGGGCGCCCTTTTTAGTTTGCTCAGAGATCTTAGTCGGCCTTGGCCAGGTTCCGCAGCACGTAATGCAGCACGCCACCGTTTTCGATGTATTCGATTTCGGGCGCGGTATCGATGCGGCACTTAAGGGTTATGGTTTTCTCAGAACCGTCACCGTAGGCGATGGTGCAGGGCACCTCTTGCAGCGGCTGGATCGTATCCAGACCGTGGATCGAGACGGTTTCATCACCCTTCAAGCCCAGCGTTTTGCGCGAGTCGCCACCGGTGAATTCGAACGGTACAACTCCCATGCCAACCAGGTTCGAGCGGTGGATACGCTCAAAGCTTTCGGCGATCACCGCTTTGACACCCAGCAGAGCTGTGCCTTTGGCCGCCCAGTCGCGCGACGATCCGGCGCCGTATTGCTCGCCACCGAATACAACCAGCGGCGTGCCCTGTTCCTGATAGGCCATCGACGCGTCATAGATTGAAGTCTGCTCGCCATCGGGGCCTTTGGTGTAACCACCTTCGACGCTGTCCAGCATCTCGTTCTTGATGCGGATATTGGCAAAGGTGCCGCGCATCATGACCTCGTGGTTGCCACGGCGCGACCCGTAAGAGTTGAACTCGCGCGGTTGCACCTGACGGTCGGTCAGATACTTGCCAGCCGGTGTTGTCGTGGCAAACGAGCCTGCAGGCGAGATATGGTCAGTGGTGACCATATCGCCCAGAATGGCCAGAACCTTGGCGTCTTCGATGTTCGAAATTGTGCCCGGCTCGGTCCCCATGCCCTGGAAGTAGGGCGGGTTCTGGATATAGGTCGAGGCCGGTGGCCAGTCATAGGTTTCGGCATCGGTGGTATCGACCGCTTGCCATTTCTCGTCGCCTTTGAAGACGTCTGCATATTTCGACAGGAACGCCTCACGGGTGACCGTCTGTTCGACCAATTCCGCCACTTCTTGCTGGGTTGGCCAGATGTCTTTCATAAAGACATCATTGCCGTCCTTGTCCTGACCGATCGGTTCTGAGGTCAGGTCGATATCCATCGTACCGGCCAGCGCATAGACCACGACCAGTGGCGGTGAGGCCAGGTAGTTGGCGCGAACATCCGGACTGATACGGCCCTCGAAGTTGCGGTTGCCCGACAGGACAGACGTGGCGACCAGATCGCCTTCGGCAATCGCCTCAGACAGCTCTTTCTGGATCGGACCCGAGTTGCCGATACAGGTCGTGCAGCCATACCCAACAAGGTTAAACCCGATCTTATCCAGATCTTCCTGCAGGCCAGCGGCCTCAAGATAGGCAGATACAACCTGCGATCCCGGTGCCAGCGAGGTCTTGACCCAGGGCTGACGGTTCAGGCCCAAGGCCGCGGCTTTGCGGGCCACCAGACCAGCGCCGATCATCACATATGGGTTCGAGGTGTTGGTGCAGGAGGTGATCGATGCGATCACAACTTTACCGGATTCTAGGGTATAGTCTTCGCCTTTGACGGCGACTTCCTTGCCCATGGGTCGCTTGAACGTCTCGGACATTTCCCTGGTGAACGCCGCCTTGGCACCGGTCAGAGCAACATAATCCTGGGGGCGCTTCGGGCCCGAGATCGCGGGAACGATGGTGCGCATGTCCAGCGACAGGGTGTCGGTGTAGATCGGCGCGTAATCTGCGTCGCGCCAGAAGCCGTTTTCCTTGGCATAGGCTTCGACCAGCGCGATGCGATCTTCGTCACGGCCGGTGTTACGCAGATAGCGCAGCGTTTCACCGTCAATCGGGAAGAAACCACACGTCGCGCCATATTCCGGGGCCATGTTGGCGATGGTTGCCCGGTCGGCCAGCGGCAGACGGTCCAGACCTTCGCCGAAAAATTCGACGAATTTGCCCACAACACCCTTTGCGCGCAGCATTTCGACGACCTTCAGAACCAGATCGGTGCCGGTGGTGCCTTCAACCAGATCTCCGGTCAGCTCAAAGCCGACAACCTCGGGGATCAGCATCGAGATCGGCTGACCCAGCATAGCGGCTTCGGCCTCGATCCCGCCGACGCCCCAGCCCAGAACGGCCATACCGTTGACCATGGTGGTGTGACTGTCGGTGCCGACCAGCGTGTCGGGATAGGCAACCTCGTTGCCATCCTGATCCGTGTCGGTCCAAACGGTCTGCGCCAGATATTCCAGGTTCACCTGGTGACAGATCCCGGTTCCGGGGGGCACAACGCGGAAGTTGTTGAAGGCACCCTGACCCCATTTCAGGAACTGATACCGTTCCATGTTGCGTTCGTATTCGCGGTCAACGTTCATCTGGAACGCGCGCGGGTTGCCGAATTCGTCAATCATGACCGAGTGGTCGATGACCAGATCAACGGGGTTCAACGGGTTGATCTTCTGCGCGTCGCCGCCCAGAGCCTTGATACCATCGCGCATGGCGGCCAGATCGACCACTGCCGGAACACCGGTGAAATCCTGCATCAACACGCGGGCAGGGCGATAGGCGATCTCGCGGGGGTTCTTGCCACCTTTGGCGCCCCATTCGGCAAACGCCTTGATGTCGTCGACCGAGACGGAAAATCCGTCATCTTCGAACCGCAACATGTTTTCCAACACCACCTTCAGGGCGGCGGGCAGTTTCGAGAAATCACCCAGGCCGGCCTCTTGCGCGGCGGGGATCGAGTAAAACGAGATGGACTTGCCATTCACGCTCAGGCTGCGGCGTGTCTTGGCGGTATCCTGTCCGACTTTGATGGGCATCTGTGGCCTCCCTCTCAAATGACGTGGAATATGGGATTCGCTGAGGGCTATCTGCATCACCCAAGCGCGCGGTTCAAGGTCCAACAGACCGGGTGCGGCAATTTTTGTATACCATTGCACACATTTTTGCGAAAACCTTGTGTCACCGGTCTCAAGAAACCTTGATTGGTGCTTGATCAGCGTTCCGTCTAAACCAGTAATGCACCCCATGAAACCCGAGAGCAAACATGTTCAAATCTGCAACCGCAACCGCGTTGGCATCCCTGTTCCTGGCTACTTCGGCCATTGCAGAAAGCGGACCCGTAGTGGTGGAGCTGTTCACCTCGCAGGGATGTTCGTCCTGCCCCCCGGCTGACCGGATCATGCACGATCTGGCCAATCGGGATGACGTCATCGGGTTGGCGTTGCATGTAGATTATTGGGACTATATCGGATGGGAGGATGAATATGCCGACCCCACCCATACTGAGCGTCAGCGCAGCTATGCCGGAAATTCCGGGCGTACGGTGATCTATACGCCTCAGATGGTAGTTAATGGTCAGCAGGATATTGTAGGGGCAGATACGGCAAAGCTGGATTACCTGATCGGCGACCATTCCAAGGCCGCTCCGCTGGCGTCGGTTTCGGCCTCGCGTACAGGAGATAACGTAACTGTCGACGTTTCCTCGATCAGTTTGCCACCGGATCAGGTCTATGACATCCGGGTGGTGCAATACACGCCAATGCGCCATGCTTCGATCCGGCGCGGAGAGTTGGCCGGACAAGAACTGGATTATGCCAATGTGGTCGAGGCCTGGACAGTAGCCGGGCAATGGGACGGGACAGCGCCTAAGACCTATAAGGTATCTTTGACGTCAGGTTTGCCGGCCGTTGTGTTGGTGCAAGGGGTTGGCCATGGGCCGATTATTGCGGCAGCACGCGTTCGCTGATCAGGGCATGTCTTTGGCTTGGACGCCTAGCCCGTTCCAGGTTTTCCAGCGACGATGAATCCAGAACCACTGACCCATATGCTGTCGGACAATCGCCTCGAGGTCATCATTGGTGAACTGGGTCATCGTCTTTGGATCCGTATGTGGGACCGGTTCGTGCAGGATGATTTCGAAATCAACCCCATTGGGCTGACGCACCGCATAGCACGGAATCAGGACGGCTTTGTATTTCATTGCCAGTTCAGCATTCAAAACCGACGTCACGGCCGGTTTGCCGAAAAAAGTCAGCTCTTCCCCGCCATGTGCGTGCAGGTCTGACACAATAGCGATGATCCCGCCTTTTTTGAGTGTCCGCACCATTTCGACCATCCCGCGACGGCCTTGTTCGAACATCGGGGCGCCGGTTTTGTAGAACGCATCGACATACATGTCGTTGAAGTAGGGGTTCGCCATTCGACGGTAGAGGCAGCCAATAGGCTGACCGCTGCGTTCTTGAAGGGCTATACGCGCGGCCAGGTAATGGCCGAAATGCGCAGTGATCATCATCACAGGTCGCCCCTCTGCCAAGGCGGAATCAAAGGCAGCAAGGCCCGTACCCGTGACTTTGGCAAAGCGTTGGCGTTCTGTGAAATCCTCGGGCGAGAAGTGCTCCATGATCGCGCGTCCGGCGTTGTCAGGAACGGCCTTGCAGATGCGTTTCACTTCGGATTCAGTCAGGTCCGGGCAGGTGAGTTTCAGATTGCTGCGTACTCTTTTCGAGAACCCGACCAACGGTGCAAGGTTTCTCGCTATGGCGCCCATTGTGGCAATGCGTGCCTCATAGGGCAGCAACCGTAACGCTTTGATAACGCCTTTCAGGAACATGCCGGATACATAGTATTTGCCAAGCTCGGACCTGTTTAGTTCAGACTTTTCAACGGGCATCAGAAGGTCTCGGCGTCTGTTGTGAATTGCCGGGTCAGACATACAAGCCGATCGCGGTAACCACAAGCTTTCTGCTCGGCCAGAAATTTTGGCGCGCTTTCTCTCTTTATTCGTCGCCGTCATCATCCCGGAGCGTGATGGTTCCCTCATCGACAAGTGTCCGGATGGCGCCAATGATCTGGGTCATCGCCTCCTCTGCAGCGGGTTGTTTGATTTTTCCGACCTCATCCATTTCTTCGCGCAGGTTTTCGGCCATACGCGACGACATGTTGGACAACAGGTAGTCAACCGATGCCCTGTCTCCTTCCGTTTCTGCACCGGCGAGCGCTGTAACCAGGACGGGTTGTTCCACACCGCGTAGAATGGCCGGTACATCACGGGGCAGAATGCGGGACGGGATATGGGCGAAGGTGAAAATGGATTGGCGAACTATGGTGGCAAAATCGGCGTCCTCTTCTTCTAATGCACTCAGCAGGCCGTCCCGGGTCGAAGCAGCGGACTGATTCAGTATCGCGCCAACGCGGGCACCCGGTCCGTCGGCAAACGCTGTGGCCGGGCGCTGATCCATCTGAGCCGCCAGCGACCACCCGATCCGCTCGACGGACTCTGGGCTGACATTTGCAGTTTTCGAAACCGCATAGGTAATACGCCGAGCAACTGGGCCGGGAAGGTGCCCTAGCAGTTGCGCAGCTTTGGCGGTTTCAAGTTTCGATAGCATCACGGCCGCAATCTCGGTGCTTTCGGCCTGCGCCATTTCGGCCAGATCTTCTGTAGGGATCTCTCGCAATCGCTGCCAAGGATCGCCGATCTGGCGTATGCCGGCCACTTTACGCAAACGCGCCGCAGTGGCCGGGGCGATTTTGCCGTTCACCACATCCAAAGCGCCCGCCAGACCATGTGGAAAGGACAGGCCAACACTGTCCAGCGCATCTGCAAATTCACCGGCAACTGCGTCCAAGGTAACCCGGTCGACAAGGCCCATTTTGCCCAGTTGGTGGGTTAGCTTTTCCTGTAAATCGTCGGGGAGCTCTTCCAGCGGAATGTCCGCCCCATCATTCAGCAAGAGACGCACAACCACCGCCGCCTTTTGTCGGCTGCTGAGGCTGCGGGCCACCAAGCGAAGGTCGTCATCGTTTTCTTTGGCCAGCTGGGCAGAAGCCCCCGGGGCCACCTGTACCAATGTATTTGTGTTCTGCATCTGCCTGCGGTGCCAAAGTTCCTGTTCCACAGGCAGATTACAGAGAGTCGGGTAAAGAAAAGCTGAAGTTTAGTAGTTGTAGGTCAGTCCGGTGCGGATCGCCTCGCGCAGGGAAACTTCTGCCCAGGTTCCTTCGCCGCCACGTGCTTTGATTTCACGCCACTGCGCAATCGCCAGATCAGTTTTGCCCTCGGCGACAAAGCCTTGCGCCATATAGGAACGTGCCAGAATATTGTCGGGATTTGCGTTAATTGCACCTTCATAGAACAGGTTCGCCAGTTCCAGCTTGCCCATCTTCCGATAGGTAAAGCCCCAATAGGTCATGACGCGATCGTCATTCTGGTCCATCACGCGCAGCACGCCTTGGGCGTTTTTGAACTGCCCGTCATAGGCCAGTTCACGCACGGCGTGGTACAGTTGATCCTGAGTGAAATTGGTGTTGCTGGGCTTTACGCATTTGCCCGCGGCCTCATCATAGACCCGTCCGAACAGACATTTCTTGGTGGTGTTTGTTGTTTTTGGCGGCGTCGATCCCCCGCCGCCACCTGCGGCATGAACCATGGGGGCAAATGTAAGGGCCTGAATTGCAATAACCGAAGCTAGGATGAGGCGCATAATTGGTCTCCGTTCGTAGGGCTGCTCAGAATAAGCATAGCGCGTTCTATACAAAAGCTAACAACTGATCGCGCGAATTTATTCACAAGTTAGAAAGCGGGAATGATCCTGCCGTGATCAAGCAAAGAAAAACCCGCACAAAGATTTTGAGCGGGTCAGTATTGCAGAGTCTTTACGAAATTTTACTCGCCAAACACCCGGGCAAAGATCGTATCGACATGTTTGGTGTGATAGCCGAGGTCGAATTTCTCTTCGATCTCCTCCTTGCTCAACGCGGCGGTCACGTCAGTATCCGCCAGAAGTTCTTCTTTGAAGTCTGTGCGGTGTTCCCAGACCTTCAACGCGTTGCGTTGAACCATGGCATAAGCCTCTTCACGGCTGACCCCTGCCTGCGTCAGCGCCAGCAGAACCCGCTGGCTCATCACTAGACCGGGGAACTTGTTCATGTTCTCCATCATGTTCTCGGGGAAGATCAGCATTTTGTCGATCACGCCCGTCAGTCGAGCCAGAGCAAAATCCAGTGTGATCGTGGCGTCCGGCCCAATCATGCGTTCCACCGAGGAGTGTGAGATGTCGCGTTCGTGCCAGAGCGCCACATTCTCCATCGCCGGGATCACCGCCGCGCGCACCATGCGCGCCAGCCCGGTCAGGTTCTCGGTTAGTACAGGGTTCTTCTTGTGCGGCATCGCCGAAGACCCTTTCTGCCCCATCGAGAAGAACTCGGCCCCCTCAAGAACCTCGGTCCGCTGCATGTGACGAATTTCAATGGCAACGTTTTCGATGCTGCTGGCGATCACGCCCAACGTGGCAAAGAACGCGGCATGGCGGTCGCGGGGGATGACCTGCGTGCTGATCGGTTCGGGCACCAGTCCCAGCTTGTCGCAGACATGCTCTTCGACCTGAGGGTCGATATTGGCAAAGGTGCCGACCGCGCCGCTGATCGCACCTGTTGCAATCTCGGCCCGTGCGTCGCGCATGCGGGACAGGTTGCGATCCATCTCGGCATAGAAGCGCGCGAATGTCAGGCCCATTGTGGTGGGCTCGGCGTGGATGCCGTGGCTGCGGCCGATGCGGACAGTGTCCTTATGTTCGATCGCGCGGCGTTTCAGAGCGGCCAGCAAACTTTCGAGGTCGGCGATCAGGATGTCGGCAGCGCGGGTCAGTTGAACGTTGAAACAGGTATCCAGCACGTCCGAGCTGGTCATGCCCTGATGCACGAAACGCGCCTCATCACTTCCGACATGCTCGGCCAAGTGGGTCAGAAAAGCGATGACATCGTGTTTGGTGACGGCCTCAATCTCATCAATGCGGGCCACATCGAATTCCACATTCTTGGCCTTCCACACGGCCTCGGCGTTTTCACGCGGGATCACGCCCAGATCGGCCATGGCGTCACAGGCATGGGCCTCGATCTCGTACCAGATGCGGAACTTCGTCTCGGGCGACCAGATGGCGACCATGTCGGGGCGGGAATAACGTGGAATCATTGGCAGCGGCACCTTTTTATGATTTGGCAGAGGTCGTTGCGGCGCGGTTTAAACCCAGCCGCCCTACGGAACAAGGCGCGAGTGCGGTGATGAGACGGTTTGCCCTGATTTTGTCCCTTTGGCCTGGTGTTGCGGCAGCGACAGAGTTCTGCCCGCTGACGGGTGATGAAATTGCCGAAGCCTTGTCGGGCAAAAAACTAACTTATGGCGACGGCATCTGGCAAACATTCGACCAAAGCGGGGTGACCCATTATTTTTCGGGTCGTCCCAGCACCGGAAAGTGGGCCGTGCAGGGCGATCAGTATTGCTCGGTTTGGCCGCCTTCGGGTATCTGGGCGTGTTATGATGTTCTGCAAAGCGGTGTCATCATTCGATTTATTGACGACGCAGGCGAGATCACAGACGGGTATTATCCCGAATGACCTTTCCAAACGAACTGACCGACTTCGAAGGGGACTGGAGCCTGTCACGCACCATTCGGGATGCGTGGGCCGGGCAGGTGGTTTTGGCCGATGGCTCTGCGCGATTCACCAGGTCCAAAGACGGTCTGATCTATGACGAGACGGTAACTCTGCGCATTCCGGGCCAGCCCGAGATGATGGGAACGCGCCGATACCTGTGGCACGACAAGGGCGAAAGCGTTGCGGTGCATTTTGATGACGGGCGTTATTTCCACGCTCTCAAGCTGGGCCAGGCGCAGGCTGCGGATCACCATAATTGCCCGCCGGACAGCTATGACGCAGTCTATGATTTCTCGGGCTGGCCCTGCTGGAGGGTCCGTTGGACCGTGTCCGGCCCCCGGAAATCATACGAAATGAATACGGAATACATGCTGCGGTAGCGTAATCATCTTGCAGATGCGGCGCTGACAGGGCATTCCTGTTGCAGAATCTCGGTCCGTTTAGGGAGAAACAACATGAATGCGAACGTATTGGCCAATGCATTTGGCCCACGTGAAGGGACGGCGCTGCGCGTCAAACAGGTGGTTTTGGTTGCTTTGGGCATCGTTGCCTTGGCAGTCGCCGCCAAGATTAAAGTGCCGATGTGGCCAGTTCCAATCACCATGGGTACATTTGCGGTTCTGACCATCGGCACCGCCTATGGCGCACGGCTGGGTCTGGTAACCATGATGGGCTATCTGCTGATCGGCGCGCTGGGCTTTGACGTATTCGCGGGCTCTTCGGCTGAAAAATTCGGCCTTACTTACATGATGGGTGGCACAGGCGGCTACCTAGCCGGATATGTGCTGGCAACCCTGATGCTGGGTACGCTGGCCGCGCGCGGCTGGGACCGTTCGGTCGTGAAAATGGCGCTGGCGCTGGTACTGGCCAACGTTCTGATCTATGTCCCCGGCCTGCTGTGGCTGGGCCAGCTCTATGGCTGGGACCAGCCGATCCTGGCATGGGGCCTGACACCATTCCTGGTGGGTGATGCGATCAAGCTCGCGCTGGCCGCGCTGCTGATCCCCGGCCTGTGGAAGCTGGTGGGCGACGCCCGCACCTAAACCACAGTCAACCTGGTTGACATGAACCGCGCCCGGAGCGATCCCGGCGCGGTTTTTTGTTGCGCCAACAAGAGGCTGGACAAAACCGGTCGACACAGTTCAAGCTGTAGCAATAGAAACAACAGGTTATTCAGATATGCCTAATCTATTGAGGGCTGTAACCCTTTCCTGCGCGGTTGTTTGCGCCGGGGCAGGGAGTGCAAAAGCCGAAACACCGATCACCTATACTGATGAAGGGCGCGCCTTGTTCAGCTTTGCGGTACCAGATTTTTGGTCGGTTCGTACTGGCGGCCCGCGTGAGGTCGATGACACCGAGCTGAACGATCCCCGCGCGGTTGCCCGAGTCATGGGGATCAAACCGGTAACGGATGACAACGTATGGATTGGATTTGTCTCGCCATCTGGTGTGTCATCCATCGACGGTGGCCTGCGATACCTTCAGGATATCGACAAGTTTCTAGTCAAAGATCCGATCGTTTCGGAAACAGTCGCAACCCAGATCGGAGGTCTGCCAGCGCGGGTTATCCGCGGTACCGGCACCCGTGATCGGCGGGGGATAAATTTTACGGCCACAGTGATTGACTTGCCGCGTGATCGCGTGGCTGTCGCAGTGGCCGTATTAAGAGACGGCGCCGATCCTGGCTATGTGGACGACCTGAATGCCGTATTCGCGTCATTCCGGTCGCTTCAGTGAGGAGGTTTGGATGACTCGAAAGCTGATGAAACGGTCGATCGCCGCGCTGGTATTCGGTTTGACCAGTATCACCTTGTCTGCCTGCGACGGCGTGACGGTTGGTGTGGGATACGGATATGATCCGTTCTATGACTCGATGCTTTGGAACGACTACTATCACGACGTTGATGTGGACATTGATGTAAATCGTCCACCGCAGGGTAAGCCTCCGGTCAAACCCAAACCTCCGGTCACCAAGCCCCCGGCGCGCCCACGCCCCCCTGTCGCCAAGCCCCCCGCACGTCCACCGGTTGCCCGGCCACCAGTTGCCCGGCCGCCTATTCACCGCCCGTCACCGCGGCGGCGCTGATGCGGATCAGGACAGCAATTCCGTCGTGATTTTCGCTGTTCCTTCAAGTGTCCTGTGAACAGGGCACTTGTCGGCGATTTCAAGCAGACGTGCGCGCTGATCCTGATCCAAGGGGCCCTCGAGCCGGATTTTGCGGCGGAACAGATCGACCTTGTTGTCAGTGATCAGACCCGCATCCTGTGCGTGGACCTTGTTATGGCAAACATCGACAGTGATGCCTGTTAGTGGCCAGCCCTTGCGCCGCGCATACATCCGGATTGTCATCGAAGTACAGGCTCCCAGACCCGATGACACAAAGCCATAGGGCGACATACCGCGGTCGGTGCCTCCATATGAGGCCGGTTCGTCCGCAACAGCATGATGCTTGGGGCCGGACTGAATGTCTTGCTGGAATCCGTTGGGATCGGCCTCTGTCACCCGCACTACGCCTTCGGGCGCACCCGGTGGTGGGGCAGGCGGGCGCAGCACCACATAGCGCGTAACCCAAGCCGCTATTACATCTGCAGCATATTCCGCATCTGCCGCGCGTGTAATCAGGTGATCAGCGTCGTCCAGCGTCACAAAGCTTTTGGGATGTTTGGCTGCCAGAAAGATCGCGCTTGCATTGTCAATACTAACCGTTTCGTCGCGTGGCGCATGAAGTATCAGCAGCGCGGCCTTCAGATCCGCAATCGCAGGGGTTAGCGCGGATTGGGCGATATCTTCGACGAACGCTTTGCCAATACGGAACGGGCGACCACCCAAAGTGACCTCGGCCGATCCCTCTTGTTGGATTTCCGACAGTGCGGCGTCGAAATGGTGCGAGACATGCCCTGGATCGGCAGGCGCGCCCAGCGTCACAACGGCCTTAACACTCGAAATACCAGCTCGGGCGCGCAGAACCGCTGCCCCTCCGAGAGAATGCCCGATCAGCAGAGACGGGGACATGTTCCGTCCAGCCAGATACCGTGAGGCGGCGATCAGATCCTCAACATTCGAGGTGAAGGTGGTGTTTGCAAATTCGCCGTCTGAATGACCCAAGCCTGTGAAATCAAACCGTAACACCGCGATACCCATCGCTGCCAGACGGGCTGCGATCCTGCGCGCGGCCGGGATATCTTTTGAACAGGTAAAGCAATGGGCAAACAATGCCGTAGCAAGGACAGGCCCGTCTGGCAGGTCGAGGCGCGCAGCCAGTTGGTGGCCGTCGTGACCGGCAAAGGTGATGCGTTCGGTGGGCATGGCAGTTCCTTACGTCATGAGGTGCCTCAATATTGTGGCCGCCAGCGAGGGGTCTCAACCCCTATGTAAGAAGCGTCACGGGAAGGTGAGACTGGGTCAGGGGCCGGCGGAGTTCTGGTGCGATAGATTTCATCAACTTTTGTGATGCATTACCAGTCAAACATTCACTTTAATAAAGCGAACGCCACCCTCATCTTGAGCCTGTCGAACACAATCAGCCACGGAGGCAACAATGGTACATCTCACTTCTCAGCCACATGGCACAAATCTTCGCGTAGATTTACTGATCGTTATCGCCGTAACTGCGGTCATCAGTTTTGCCGCGGGTCAGAACTGGACACAGCCGACATCTTTTGCCAGCACCGAAATCGAGGACTGGCATGGGAACGTCAAACGGTCAAACTGGCCGAACTGAGGGGTCAGGCCAGCCCCATAAGCTGTGGGTCAAAGGGATAGGTGGACAGGTTTTCATACCCATCCTCAGTGATCAGAACCTGATCTTCGAGTTTGATTGAGAAATCTCCACCTACCTCGCCAACCGCAGCTTCGACGCATAGAACCATGCCCGGTTCCAGCGGATAATCATAAGCGCCGGCGACGGCCTTGTCCGGATAGGCGACCAGAGGCCACTCGTCACACAGGCCAACGCCGTGCATCAGGCAGCCGTATTTCTGGTCCTGAAACTTGCTATCCAACCTATGGCTGTTGGCGGTCAGTTCAGGGATCATAACGCCGGGTTTCAGCATCTCCATATTTGTCATGATATGCTCATGCGCGTGCTGCATGGCATAGACCATATCCGGGCGGGGTTTCTCGTCCCCGATCCACCAAGTGCGCGAGATATCGATGCAGATGCCGTAAGACCCGATCAAATCGGTATCGAAGGCGATGATTTCATTCTTTTGCGTGATCCGGGGACCACATTCCTGAAACCAAGGGTTGGTGCGCGGGCCTGACGCCAGCAGGCGGGTTTCGATCCACTCACCCCCTCGCCGGATGTTTTCGGCATGCAGAATGGCCCAAATGTCGTCTTCCGAGGTTCTTCCGTCTCCGACATTGGCGCGGGCAAATGCCTCCATCTCGGCCACCGCGGTCTCGCAGGCGTGATTGGCACAACGCATCGCCAGAATTTCGTCCGGGCCTTTCACGGCGCGGGACTTTTCAGTGACTTCCTCGCCTTCCATGATCTCGAACCCCTGGGCCTCAAGGGCGCGCAAACCGTGCAGCATGATCTTGTCCACGGCCAGCCGCTTGTTGCCGCCGCCATGCGCATCAATCAGCGCCCGCACTTCGTTCGAGAGCACATCCGCCGCAACATCGACCTTGTCGCCGCGATCGAAATAGAACAGGTCGGCGCCCGAACGTTGTTCCTTAACTAACGGGTTGAATTTGCTTAGAAAAGGTGAGTTTTTATAATCCCAGATCACCATATACCCGTCGGCACATAACAGCACCGCGCGGAAGGGGTTATGCGTGTTCCAGAGCTGCATGTTGGTGCTGTCTGTGGCGTATCGAATGTTCAGAGGATCAAACATCAACAAGCCACCATAGCCACGATCTACGATGGCCTTGGTCAGACGTTTCCACCTAAACTCACGCATCCTCTCAAGGTTCGGCAAGGACAGCCCGGCGGCTTCCCATTCGGCGAAGGCCAGCTGTGTGGGGCCGATCTCGATCCGGTCCAAATCATTGGGCGTGCCGTCCCCAAGCGCTGTGCCTTTGGTGGGGTCGATCTTGCGGATATCTCTATGGTGACGGTTCATAGTAGCCCTCCCTGCCTGTTTATCGAGCGTGAAGAAGCATTCTTTCAGCGTCTTGATAATTTGCGACCGCCATCCGTCGCTTTTTGACCGACAAGTCGAAGTGCCGATGTTAGGTCGGGCTCATGGCGACCATTTTGCAGACCTCTACACCCTATGATCCTTTGAAACCCCGCCCGCTGCCGGGTGTTCAGCCCGCCAGTATGGAAACTTGGTTGCATCAGGACGAAGCATTCGCGGCCCAGATGCAATATCGGGAAGCGTTGCTGAAAGAGCGTCGCGCCGATGTTCTTGCGCTGGCGCCCGAAGCCGAACCAGCCGCACAAGAAGTCTTGGACCTGGTGTTGCAATATGCGTACCCCGGATGCTCAGACCTCGTCACGAGAGCCGATGGGCAGAAGGTCCAGATTGATCGGCAGGTCCCAATGGAAACCCTTTGCAGACTGGTGCAGGAGGATATCTGTATCTTGCAAAAGCAAGGGGACGAACATGTTTTGACTGGCGCGGTTTTGTGTTTTCCAGCCAGTTGGCGACTGTCAGAAAAATTCATGCGTCCCCTGATCGACATCCATGTACCGGTCAACAGCTACGACGAAAGCATCGCGCGCCGTGTCCAGCGGTTGTTTGATGGGATTCAGCCCGATAAGCCGCTCTGGCGGTTTAATGCGCTGTGGTATGAGGATGCCGATCTGCATCAGCCTCGAAGCGCTACAGAACCGCGCCAGGTCAGTTCACCCGGAGCCGCACGCTATTTACGCAGCGAGAGGCAAACATTGTTGCGGCTGCCGAAAACGCGGGCTGTAGTTTTTTCGATCCACACCTATGTTCTTGAGGCTGGAAGCCTGCGCCAAAAAGAAAACCCCACCTGACGGCGGGGCTTCCTAGGAGGGTCTTATTGGAATTGGTCTACATGCCTAAAGCAGTAGCCACACCCGCAAAGGCACCGCTGGTGCTGAGCGCTGATATTGCAACCGAATAGGCAAGTACCTGAGTATTCAGGCGGAAATCTTCACCTCGGATCAGGTTGACGGCAGCCATCGAGGCCGCGATCGGGACCGACACGCTGGCCACGGCACCCGTAAGTCCCCAACTGGTAAGTCGCAGGATATCATTGGGTTTCTCGTGGTCGAGGGGGGGAGTGTCGGTCCGATCATCCGGTTTCTGCTCGATCGGTTCTGTCCGAAAAGCAATGCTAAGCAACTGCTCGTCTGACAGCTGGATTGGCCGCGCATGTGAGGTCTGCGTTTTGTTTCTTGGCTCATCCAGATCTTCTGTCTCCGTTAATTCAAGACCTGCAAACGGCCCGGAAACGGATTCGAAAATTTGTTTTCTGTCCCGCTGTTTAACGGGCGCCAGAGTGTCAAAAGCACTCATGAATTGTTCCATGGTCAGGACTGTATTCGGAGACAGCCATTCCACGCGCTGAGTCGCACAGATATCAACCATGCGATACAGGATCACAACAAGCATAAGCTCCGAGATCTCGCTGTCGTCCAGCAAGGCGGAAACAGGGGTAATTGTGACCGTCAACCGGTTTTCGGGCAGGGTCACCCGGGGTTTCGAGACGGTTCTCAAACCGGCCGCACGGTCCCGCCGTTCAAACCGGTCTTCTGTTTCAGCCAGTTGGGTATCCAGCGTAAGGCGCACGAGGTACTGACTTGAGACGATGCTCGCCTCGGTCGTGTTCAAGATCGTTTTGCGCTCAACAAGATGGCCGTAATCTTCCAGGGTTGCCGCCACGATGGCACCAAACCGCTCGATCGCGCCATTGGTCTTGCCTGTGAACTGCAGGCCGCCGTGATAGCTGTGCTTCGGAGTCACTGCGCATTCCTTTGTGCATTCCGTCAGATGACTCAAATTATCAACAGATAAGGGAAAGAATTGGGCGGAAATGGAAAAAAATGAGAAATCGGCAAGATTGATTACGCATTGGAAACCTAGGCATTTTAAGGGCTATTTAGCGTCTGTGGCGACAATGTGTCTGAATTGCGGTCGCCCTACATGACAGACCGACACAATCATCCGTCGATTCGAGCAGCCATGATTGCGATGGATTCTTGGTACACCGTCGCGGCATTCCACTGTTGAATGACCGCAAAATTCGGTTGGCCCGGTTGATATCCGCGTCCGGGCTTCCAGCCCTTTTTACGCAGGAAATTAGCGGTCGAGGCCAGCGCATCGGTCATGTTGTAGAAATCGACCTGACCGTCACCAGTGGCATCAACACCGTATTCCAAGGCATTGCCTGGCAGAAACTGTGTATGTCCCAGTTCACCGTGTTTGGCACCAACGGTGTTGGTCGTAATGCTGCCTTGATCAACCAGTTTCAGTGCTCCAATGGCGTGAGGGACAAAGAACTCGGATCGGCGACAATCGTAAGCCAAAGTAGTTATTGCTGACACAACCTGACTGTCGCCCATGAAATTCCCAAATCCTGTTTCCATTCCGTGGATAGCGATCAGGATGCCTGCTGGTACCCCATACTGACGCTCAAGCGTCGCATAGAACTGGGGGTTTCTGGCTTTGCGTTTGCGGCCTTGTGCAACGATGGTATCCGCGCCGCGGATCTGCATGAATTTATCCAGCGAATACCTAAAGCTCTTTTGGTTTCGGTCCGCGGCAATGGTTCTGGTGGCGTATTGGCTTTGGCTCAGCGCTTGCAGACCTTTCTTTTTCACACCAGCGCGCCGGGCCTGTTTGGCGAAATCCTGTTTCCAAGCCTCAAATCCGTTCCCGGTGTTGCCGCAGGGGGCCGCCGCCGCAAAACCCGGGAGAGAAAATGCCAGAATAAGAGCAAACCGAAACATCGTGTAATCCGATCCAATGAAATGACATAAGCAGCCTAGGCAGGTAAGCCGCGCCCGAAAAGGGGTTAATACAAGTCGAGTTCCCCGGTGCCCTTCAAGCTTTCGAACCACTCATCCGGCGTTTTGTCGATTTTAGCATGCTTGACCATCATAGCATTCATATTGGGGAGATCAGACGAATCCGGCCAGTTTTCAGGGTTCCACAGATCCGAGCGTATGACGCATTTGGGGCAATGTGCGAAAGCGGTCTCGACATGAATCAGAAGGGCCAGCTTAGGGGCGTGATCCTTCACCGCCAGACTGTTCAGCAGATCGGGGTCAGTACATATGCGTGCGGTTCCCCGGATGCGCAAAGTCTCCATCTTGCCGGGCACAAAGAAGATCACGCTGACGCGCGGGTCCAGGAGAATATTGTGAAACGTATCGGTCCGCTTGTTTCCGGGTCGGTCGGGAATGGCGATCAGATTATCCGAGACCACCCGGACAAACCCTTCGGGATCCCCCCGAGGAGAGATATCCAGATAGCCGCCGGGGTTGGCAGAGGCGATCAAGCAGAAGGTCGACTTGGCGATAAAGTCACGGCATATGCCGTCCAGCGCGGTCTGTTCCTTGGCGATGATCTGGGGAAGGGGCGCGCCAGTGATGCGTTCCAGCTCCTCTGTCGACGTGATGAAATCCGAAAATGGGGCGAATGCGGTTTCGGCTGACATGCGATCTCTCCTAACCGGGGTAACGGCAACTGTGAAAGATCGTGCCAAACGAAACAAGGGGCGCCCGGTGGACGCCCCTTTAGAATTTTCGACGAAAATTCTGGATCAGCAGCTGTAATACATGCCGTACTCAACCGGGTGCGGCGTGTGTTCGTAGGTTTCGACTTCGTCCATCTTCAGCGCGATGTAGCCGTCGATCTGGTCTTTGGTGAACACGTCGCCCTGCAGCAGGAAGTCGTGATCCGATGCCAGAGCTTCCAGAGCCTCACGCAGCGAGCCGCAAACGGTCGGGATGTCGGCCAGTTCTTCGGCAGGCAGATCGTAGAGGTTCTTGTCCATGGCTTCGCCCGGATCGATCTTGTTCTTGATGCCGTCCAGACCGGCCATCAGCAGAGCGGCAAACGCCAGATAGGGGTTCGCTGCCGGATCGGGGAAGCGGGCCTCGACGCGCTTGGCTTTCGGGCTTTCAGTCCACGGAATACGGACACAACCCGAACGGTTACGAGCCGAGTAAGCACGCAGGACGGGGGCTTCAAATCCGGGGATCAGTCGCTTGTAGCTGTTGGTCGCCGGGTTGGTGAAGGCATTCAATGTCTTGGCGTGCTTCAGGATACCACCGATGAAGAACAGTGCCTCGTCCGACAGATCAGCATACTTGTCGCCAGCAAACAGAGGCTTGCCGTCCTTCCAGATCGACATGTTCACATGCATGCCGGTACCGTTGTCGCCTGCGATTGGCTTCGGCATGAAGGTCGCCGATTTGCCGTATGCATGCGCCACGTTGTGGATGATGTATTTGAACTTCTGCAGCTCATCTGCCTGTTTGGTCAGGCTGTCAAAGATCAGGCCAAGCTCGTGCTGGCACGACGCAACCTCGTGGTGATGCTTGTCGACCTTCATGCCCAGACGCTTCATGGTCGACAGCATTTCCGAACGCAGATCCTGGGCTTCGTCGATCGGGTTGACCGGGAAGTAACCGCCCTTAACCCCCGGGCGGTGGCCCATGTTGCCCATCTCGTATTCGGTGTCGGTGTTCCAGGATGCATCAGTTGCATCAACTTCGTAGGATACTTTGTTGATGCTGTTGGAAAAACGCACATCGTCGAACAGGAAGAATTCTGCCTCTGGGCCCATATAGGCCACGTCGCCGATACCGGTTGCCTTCAAGTAGGCTTCGGCTTTCTGGGCGGTGCCGCGCGGGTCACGCTCATAAGCTTCGCCGGTGTCGGGCTCAACAACTGAGCAATGCACGCAGATGGTTTTCTCTGCGTAGAACGGATCGACATAGGCGCTGTTGGTATCGACCATCAGTTTCATGTCCGAGGCTTCGATGGACTTCCAGCCAGCGATGGAAGAGCCATCGAACATGAAGCCTTCTTCAAGGAAGTCTTCATCTACCTGATCGGCCACCAGGGTGACGTGCTGCAGTTTGCCGCGCGGGTCAGTGAAGCGGACGTCGACATACTCGGCGCCTTCGTCCTTGATTAGCTGAAGAACTGCGTCCTTGCTCATTCTCTTGATTCCTCTGAATTGAAGATTTGGTCTTGTTACAGTGCGTCCGAACCGGTTTCGCCGGTACGGATGCGAATTGCTTGTTCGACGGGTGAGACAAAGATCTTGCCGTCGCCGATCTTGTCGGTTTTGGCGGCGGAAACGATGGCTTCGATGGCGGCATCGACCAGATCGTCGTCCAGCACAACCTCGACCTTCACCTTGGGCAGAAAGTCGACCACATATTCCGCGCCGCGGTAAAGTTCAGTGTGACCTTTCTGACGGCCAAACCCCTTGACCTCGATCACGCTGAGGCCCTGGACTCCGACGTCCTGCAGCGCCTCTTTCACTTCGTCCAGTTTGAACGGCTTGATGATCGCTTCGATCTTCTTCATACCGGGCTCCCTTTAACTCTTGTCAGGATGGCACTGACCACGTCTAAGATCGGGCGGCAATGTGAATGAGAAAATGGCGATGCCGGGTTGCATGGAAATTGGATGGCCGGTGAAATTTTGAACAGATTGCACAAAAAATAGTCAAAATTGAATCGCACGAGGGTTCAGCATGACAGACTTACTGACTGCAGCACAGATGCGGGCGATCGAACAAGCGGCCATTGAGTCCGGTGAGGTGACCGGTCTTGAGCTGATGGAACGGGCTGGGCGGGGTGTTGTCGAGGCGATTTTCGAGGAGTGGCCAGAGTTGGACAAGCGAGGGGCCAGCCCCTCGCGTTCCCTGACGTATCCGCGGCCAGATGAAGAGGATCCGTTGCGGGCAGTTGTCTTGTGTGGGCCAGGAAACAACGGTGGGGACGGGTTCGTCGTGGCCAGGCTTTTGCGGGAGCAAGGGTGGGAAGTCGCGGTGTTTCTGTATGGCGACCTAGAGAAGCTGCCGCCGGATGCGCGGGTGAATTATGAGCGGTGGCTGGAGCTGGGTGAAGTTTCTAAGCTTACCCTGCCGACACCGACCAAACGTGAAGTTTCCAAGTTGGAGAAACACGCAGCCCGACCGTCAAGTTCGCAAGGCCCTGATTTGATATTGGATGCTTTGTTTGGAACAGGGCTAATACGTCCGATTGGTGGATTGAAACCTGCTCTTGCCAAGCTTCAGATAGGTTCAGAGGCGGATGCCGATCCGTGGTGGCCGCGCGTCGTTTCGGTCGACATTCCGTCTGGTCTTTGCGCTGATAGCGGTAGGATTCTGGGGGACGAAGGTGTAATTGTTGGCGCCCACCTAACAGTGACGTTTCATAGCAAAAAGCGTGGACATCTTCTGGACGTAGGGGCCCAGTTCTGTGGAAAGACAGTCATAGTTGACATTGGGCTGTCTTCACCAAGCGATCTCGGTTCGATCTCGCGCAAGTCTTTGGCTGATCTGCATAGCGAGCAACGTTTGAGGAGAGTGCTGTCTCGATTGGTAGATGAAAGTGGATTGCCACAGAATCTCAGCAAGGCTTCGTTTGAGCACAAATACTCGCACGGCCACGCCCTGATCATGACCGGAGGCCCCGGCAAAACCGGTGCTGCGCGGCTAGCAGCACGGGGGGCGCTGCGGACTGGGGTGGGGCTGGTGACTCTGGGCGTGCCTCCTGCGGCTCAGATGGAGGTTTCGGTGCAAGTGACGGCGGTCATGTTGCAGCGGGTCGAGAGCGCGGATGGTCTGTCGAAAATCCTAGAGGATGAGCGGCTGAATGCTCTGTGTCTCGGCCCCGGTCTAGGGCTGGACCGTGCGCGCGATCTGGTGCCGGTTGCGTTGGCTGCGGAGCGCGCAACGGTTCTGGATGCTGACGCACTGACGGCTTTCGCGGATGATCCTGCAGCCCTGTTTGGGATGCTGCATGAAAACTGTGTTCTCACCCCGCATGGCGGCGAGTTTGCGCTGTTGTTCCCGGACATTGCGGAAAAACTGAAGGCGGTTCCCATCAAGGGTCCGGCCTATTCCAAAGTGGACGCCACCCGAGAGGCTGCCGGGCGGGCAGGGTGCGTGGTTTTGTTCAAGGGACCCGATACCGTGATTGCGGATCCGAACGGGCAATGCTCAGTGAATTCGGCCGTTTATGAACGTGCGGCGCCCTGGTTGGCGACAGCCGGGGCCGGGGACGTGTTGGCGGGGTTTATCACCGGGTTGCTGGCGCGGCGGTTCTCGCCTTTGCAGGCCGCGGAAACTGCGGCATGGCTGCATGTGGAATGTGCGCGATCTTTCGGGCCGGGGTTGATCGCTGAAGATTTGCCCGAACAGTTGCCACGGGTTTTGCGGGAAGTGGGTTCTTAATCGCCTCGGCGAAAATCCGCCGCTGCAGTATTCGATGTCCCAAAATGAGCGTATGATGAAATTCAGGTCAGGCGTCAGTATTGCGGCAAGCGGTCTGGGTGACTTGGATGACATATATTCTATCGTTTTGAAGTAGATCAAATTAACACCCTTCAGCTGCGGTTATATTCGCACAAGATGCGCGAGCTGAATGGGCCCGAGACAGGGGATCATAGAGAAATCGCGCACAAGCGAGCAGTGCCCGTAAATGGATCCATTATGGTGAATGACTATGACCCAGAAAGTATCAATAAGCACGATTGCGACCTGCCTGACCGCTGCATCGGCCATCCCAGCAGCGGCAGAGCTTAGATATAACAATAACAGCGGCGGTTATGTTGAGCTATATGGCCAGTTTAACCCCGTCATTGTCTCGGTTGACGACGGCGATGAAACGGAAACCCGTTTGCTGGACAATGATCTGTCCAACAGCCGTGTAGGGCTGTTTTTGATGCAACCCTACGGTAGCAATGAGTTTACCTTCCGTTTCGAATCCGGTCTGGGCCTGCCGAGCACGGGGAGCGCCAACCAGGATGGGACAAATGCCGATGGTTGGAACCGTGAAGATATTCGGCACGTCGATTTTGCGTTGAAGGGCGGCTATGGTAAGTTTTCTGCCGGGCAGGGCAGCATGGCCTCGGATGGAGCGGCCGAATCCGATCTATCCTATGTTGGCACGGCGCTCTATTCGTTCACCAATGATGAGAATGGCGCCTTCTTTTATCGTGAGTCTGATGGAATGCTAAGCGGCATTACCGTTGGTGACACATCTGATAACTTCGATGGTTCAAGGCGCGGGCGCATTCGCTATGACACGCCGGATTTCAATGGGTTTTCAGCAGCCATAGCCTATGGTCAAAACATCCTGTCCAGCAGCGATGACGATGATTACTACGATGTGTCGGTGTCCTATGGAAATACCTTATCCAACGGGGTGGAGATTGCTGCATCCCTCGCCTACGCCGTGCGCGATTACGATAGCGGATCCGGGGAGAGAAAAGACACAATCGGGTCCGCCTCGGTTCTGCTGCCCAGTGGTTTCAGCGTAACCGCAGCTTTGGGTACAAGAGATGACACTTCCAGCGGTGCCAGTGACCCGAATTATTGGTATGCGAAGCTTGCGTATGAAGACGATTGGGTGTCATGGGGTAAGACTGGTATCGGCATCGACTATTTCGACGGATCTGATTTCTCGATCGACGGCTCAAGTACGAAGGCCTGGGGTATTGCTGTCGTACAGCGCATCGACAGTATCAATACCGATGCCTATTTGAAATACCGTAACCATGATTTCGATGACACCACGAGTTTCGATGACAACGAGGCTTGGGTGCTGGGTGCGCGCTGGAAGTTCTGATCCCGCGAACAATTCCTCAAGAACGCTCCGGTCAGGTCCGGGGCGTTTTTTTGGTCAAATCGGCGGCAAAACAAGGCTGATCCGGGCTTTGCCCCTTGCACGCGGGCGGCTGGGCAAATAGAAGGCCTCAAATTTGCCCGGCGCGCCGTTTTGCGCGCCCCGAATCCTATGGGGACTACCATAATGCAGGTTACCGAGACGCTGAACGAAGGTCTGAAACGCGGCTATAACATTGTCGTATCCGCAGCTGAGCTGGACGACAAAGTTAACGAGAAACTGGTCGAAGCACAGCCTGAAGTCGAGATGAAGGGCTTCCGCAAAGGCAAGGTACCGATGGCACTGTTGAAAAAGCAGTTCGGTCAGCGTCTGCTTGGCGAGGCGATGCAAGAAAGCATCGACGGTGCAATGAACCAGCATTTCGAAGACAGCGGTGAGCGTCCGGCACTTCAGCCTCAGGTGAAGATGACCAATGAGGATTGGAAAGAAGGCGACGACGTACATGTCGAGATGTCTTATGAGGCCCTGCCTGCCATCCCTGAGGTCGACCTGAAATCGGTTGAATTGGAAAAGCTGGTTGTCAAAGCCGATGACGCGGCCGTTGAAGAAGCGCTGGGCAACCTGGCCGAAACTGCGCAGGATTTCAAATCCCGCCGCAAAGGCTCGAAAGCCAAGGACGGCGACCAGATTGTGTTCGATTTTGTCGGCAAGGTTGATGGCGAAGAGTTCGAGGGCGGATCCGCTGAAGACTATCCGCTGGTTCTGGGTTCCAACAGCTTCATCCCCGGTTTTGAAGAGCAGCTGGTTGGCGTAAAGGCCGAGGAAGAAAAAGACGTAAACGTCACCTTCCCCGAAGAGTACGGTGCCGAGCATCTGGCCGGCAAAGACGCTGTGTTTACCTGCACCGTCAAGGATGTGAAAGAACCCGTCGCCGCCGAGATCAACGACGAGCTGGCCACCAAATTTGGTGCAGAAGACTTGGAAGCGCTGAAAGGCCAGATTTCAGAACGTCTGGAAGCGGAATATAGCGGTGCTTCGCGGGCGGTGATGAAGCGTGCTCTGTTGGACGCATTGGACGTGAAGGTTTCGTTTGATCTGCCACCGTCGCTGGTAGATGCCGAGGCCAAGCAGATCGCACACCAGCTGTGGCACGAAGAAAACCCGGAAGTGGAAGGCCACGACCACGATGAGATCGAGCCGACCGACGAGCACAACAAGCTGGCCGAACGCCGCGTGCGTCTTGGCCTGTTGCTGGCCGAGCTGGGCCAGAAGGCAGAAGTTGAAGTCACCGATGCCGAGATGACCCAAGCGATCATGAACCAAGCGCGCCAATACCCTGGTCAGGAACGCCAGTTCTTTGAGTTCGTGCAGCAGAACGCTCAGATGCAGCAGCAACTGCGCGCGCCGATCTTCGAAGACAAAGTCATCGACTATATCGTCGAGCTGGCCCAGGTTGCGGATAAAGAAGTCAGCAAAGACGACCTGCAGAAAGCCGTAGAGGCATTGGAAGAGGAGTAATCCTCTTCTGCCCATAGAATTCTTATGGGCACAAAAAACGGAGCCGTCTGAAAAAGACGGCTCCGTGTGGGTGGCTTTATGCTATGAGGTGAGGGGGTCAGGCCTCATGAGCAAAAGCACGGGGGGTCCTTAGTAGAGCAGTTTTCTGCTCTGGGGTGAACCGATCCGAAACTGCTTCGATCAGGTTCAATACAGCTTCGGCTTCGGCTTTTGTGGTTGCCGAATTCATCTGTTCGACAAAGTATTTTTCCATCTGGCTTAGTGGTTGGTGGTCGTAATTCGCCACACCTGTATCTGCCGGTGTTTTGTTTCTGGCATACAGATCTATTGCCTGCTCGTCCGTCAGGAATACATCGTGAGCGATGTTCGCATATTCCCGAATTCCGGAAATTCTCTCATCTGAGCAGTCCATCAAAGCGGCCATGGCTACGACTTTACCCATGGGCTTAGCACTGCCGAGGTAGTCATAAGGCGCGTTACCGGACCTTTGCAGAACGCGGTTCATAACTGGATCAATCACCGCGATCGAGTCAAGAACGCCAGCCGCTTTGGCATATTCGAAAGAGCCAATCATAACTTCGCTGGTCACATAGGATACAGAATTTTCACCGCGCCCTCGGCCCAGTTTTTTAGTATCGACACAGAACCGGGTGGCTTCCCAGACTTGCGCGCTCCGAATTGGAGGTTCTCCATCCAGGATCGAATGGAAAACATCGGACAGCATATGCGGTCCTTTGGTTTGCAGTAGTCTCATGCACCCGACAACGTCCCCCTCGTCGTCGATGCTGACTACATGTGCTGGATGCAGATCATCGAAGTGGTCGCGCTCGCGCCCATCCTCAATATTGACCTCCCAACCAAGGCGATCGCCGAAAACACGAGCGCGCAGTTTGAACATGTCATCCAAGACATCTTTGAACTTATGTTGATTAATACCATCAATAACGATGATCATTTCCATCCCCCTACAGTCTGGTTACCGTAGGGATTAGGTTAACCAAGAAATAAGCGCAGACTATTAGGGATTTCCCGTAGAAGTGCTTTTTTTTTGATTAACCAGGGGCAATTAGGCCCAGGCCGATCGCACGACCAATAGCCTGTGAGGTGGTCAGTGCGCCCAACTTTTCACGCCCGGACCGCATATGAACTTCGACGGTACGGTGTGAAATAGACAAAATATCACCGATATCTTGTTGCGACTTTCCGTCAGCTACCCATTGGAGGATTTCCTGTTCGCGTGTGGACAGCGTGGGCAGGTAAAGAGCTTTGGCCAGCAAGCCGGATTGCATAACAGTATCGTGGGCTTGAACGGCAGCAAGTTGCAGATCACCCATGACATGTTTCTTTAGCTTATCCCATTCGGAATCCGAACAGTCCCGGGTAACGTTTAACAGTCCGCATTCACCATAAGGTCCACGAACAGGAACTGTTAACCCTCTGGAACTAATGCCAAAATCATGGGCGTCACGGAACACCGCGTTGAACTTCTCGTCCTGATCAAAGCGTCCCCAATCAACGGGTGCAATGCTTAGGACAGATTGATAAAGCGTCGGATCGAAGTGATGAAAGCCCTGGCTGCCATAGTGGATTTTCCACTCATCAGGATAGTTTGCATAGCCCTGCACATCACCTTTCACAGGGTTAAAGGTGGCATAAGACGCATAGTCGAAGCCAAGCTCTTCGCAGACGGCGTTTATAACGTCAGCGGCCGACTTCTCTGTGTGGTCGACCGCGGCCAAATCTATAAGTTTCACCTGTCCAACCCTTGTGGCGGCATATCTCTCCCCCAAGACATGCCAGACTTGTCCTTAGGGGTATACGTTGCGTCAACCACAGGGCATTGTGCAAGCAAATTGTTCGCCTTGTGTAGTCATATTGCGATGTAATGGCAACAGAATGGTCCGAAACAGCATGTCTCAGATGATTCGTTTCGGGGTAAATCCGGTTATTCCGGACGTAGCCCTGTTTCGACCAGCATCCCACGTGCCTTGGCTTCGGGATAGAACCCTTTTGCGTAAAGGAATACGGCGCGTTGCTGGTCGCCGTCGGACAATAGCCAAGCGCCCCGCAGATATTTCCCGGCAAATTCGAGATTTGTGTCTGCATCCAAAAGGCCTTTGGCGTTTCCAGTATATCCCATTGAACGAGCTGTGGCTGGCAGGATTTGCAGCAAGCCATAATAGGGCCGATTCACAGCCCAAGGTCGGTGGGTGCTTTCGCGAATTGCTAGCTTGTGCACCAGTTCGCGCGGCACTTCGTAGTGGTCGGCCCATTTGTTTATGGAGGCCCGCAGTTCCGGTGTTTCGTTGGGATAGAGCGGAGGATCAAACGTGTTCTGGGTTGGGGTATCGGGCCCTCCGCACGCCGCAAAGGGTGCAATTAACAATAATGCCAATACACTGCGGCGCAGAAGAAATGTCATTGATCGTCTCCGAATAGTTATTATGCGATGATAGGAAACCTATTGATGACCGCAAGCAAAGGCCGGGGCCCAAGCTGGATTTCGCCGGGCGGAGGCATAAAAAAGGCCGCACAGATCGTGCGGCCTTTCTTGTTCAATTCGAAACCCGAGGATCAGGCTTTAGCTTCGTCTTCTTCGGCCGAAGCATCCTGAGCAACCAGATCGTCGTCGTCGGAAGCGGCGGACCCGATATCGTCGAACAGCTCGGCGATTTCGAATTCTGCGGCGGCTTCTTCTTCGGCGGCCAGTTCCTGAATCGATTTGCCAGATGCCTGTAGTTCGGCTTCTTCTTGCGAACGAGCAACGTTCATTTCGATTTTCACTTCAACCTCGGGGTGCAGTTTAACTGCGACTGTGTGCAGACCCAGGTCCTTGATCGGTGCGATCAAGGCAATCTGCTTCTTGTCGACAGTGAAACCTGCTTCGGTAGCGGCGTCTGCGGCGTCACGCGGGGTGACCGATCCGTACAGTGCGCCGGCATCCGAGGCCGAGCGAATCACGATGAATTGCTGTCCGTCCAGCTTTTCAGCCAGCGCTTCAGATTCTTTCTTGGATTCCAGGTTGCGGGCTTCAAGCTGCGCTTTCTGGGCTTCGAACGACGCGATGTTGGCGTCCGATGCGCTCAGCGCTTTGCCCTGAGGCAACAGGAAGTTGCGGGCATAACCGGACTTGACGTCAACGACGTCGCCCATCTGACCCAGTTTCGCAACGCGTTCCAGCAGGATAACTTGCATGTCAGTATCTCCTTACTTAACGGCGTAGGGCAGCAGGGCGAGGAAGCGGGCGCGCTTGATAGCACGGGCCAGTTCACGCTGCTTTTTCGCCGAAACGGCGGTGATGCGCGAAGGTACAATCTTGCCACGCTCAGAGATGTAACGCTGCAGCAGACGAGTGTCTTTATAGTCGATCTTCGGCGCGTTCTCACCCGAGAACGGGCAGACCTTGCGGCGGCGGAAAAATGGTTTTGCGGCCATGGTTTAGTGTCCTTTCTTCAGGCGTTAATCAACGGCGCTCGCGGCGGCCTTCGCGCTCGTCGCGCTTCTGCATCTGGACCGAAGGGCCCTCGTTGTGCTCGTCGACCTTGATGGTCAGAACGCGCATAACGTCGTCATGCAGGCGCATCAGGCGTTCCATTTCCTGAACGGCGCCAGCGGGAGCGTCGGTCTTGAGGAAGGAATAGTGACCCTTGCGGTTCTTGTTGATCTTGTAGGCCATCGTCTTGACGCCCCAGTACTCGCTGTCGATGACGTTGCCGCCATTGTCAGCCAGAACGGTGCCGAAATGTTCGACGAGGCTTTCTGCCTGCGCGTTGGACAAATCCTGACGCGCGATCATTACATGCTCATATAGTGGCATGTGCACTCCTGTTTCTATCAAGGCGCATTTCATAGGCGGGGCCGTTTCGTCCTTCGCGACCCTGCCACGAGAGGCTGCGCGATTCATATCGTTTGCGAAGGATGGCCCGATATACACGTTTGTACGCTGGGGGCAAGGCCTGCCACAGATGCCTTTGTGAAGTCGCGCTATTTCCTCTGCGCTGCCCAATTCCTGACGCTTTTCGGCTCAAAGTTGTTTTGTATACCGGAAATTAACCGGACTGACAAAAGTTGGAACGGCAACCTGAGAAACAGGGTACTGAAAATGACCGCGATTAACACAAATACCTTCGAGAAATCCGCCACAGGCGTAAGTTTTGAAAAGTCAGTGCCGGTGCTCATTAGCTTTGCACCAAATTGGAAAGCTCGGATGGTTCTGGCCCGTGTGGCTGGTGCGCTACTGATAGTTTCTGCCTTTTCCATGTGGTTGATGCCCAGCACGGCAATGGCCGCTGAAGTCTGGCCGATCAAATTGGCGGCTTCTCTGATGTTCCTTCTGGTAGGTGTCAGCCTTCTGACCATCGAAGTTCTGGACGCGCGTCCTGATGCGTATTTTGACCCGATCCGCCGCGAGGTCCGGGTATTGCAAAAGAATGAAAATGGCCGCCCGCAGACAGTTTTGCGCCGGAGCTATGACAGCCTGGGTGGTGCCCGTTTCATTGAAGACCAGATCGAGTTGTTCGATGTGGACGGCAGCTTGTTGATGAAATTGCCGCTTGAATCGGCGGATGTCAGCCGAGCGCTCAAAGGTCAACTTAGCGGAAGTGTAACAATTTTCGCCTGAGTTTTATTCTGTTCAATTAAGAACAGATATTGTGAAATAATATTACTTGTGTGCTGCCCTAGGGCAGCACATTTTCGTTGTCGAGCAACCCAAGAGGTTTGCATCTACAAAATTGCGGAGATTATCATGAAATCCACCCTTCTTGCAGCAGCGCTCGCGGTTTCGGCCACAACGGCATTTGCCGGCGCCGAAAAATACGTTCTGGACTCAAGCCACAGCCAGGTTCTTTTCAGCTATAACCACCTTGGCTTCTCGACCACCCATGGCATGTTCTCGGGGTTTGAAGGCGAGATCATGTTCGATCAGGAAAACCCGGCTGCATCCAGTGTTACAGTATCCATGCCAGTGGTTGAGATGATTACCGGTTGGAAGCCACGTGAAGACCACTTTATGTCCGAGGATTTCTTTGGTGTGACCGAAGGAGAAATGGTGACCTTTACCTCTACTAGTATCGAAGTCACGGGCGAAAACACTGCCAACATCACTGGCGATCTGACTATGAACGGCGTGACCAAATCGGTTGTTCTGGATGCCAAGCTGAACCAAGTGGGTGAACATCCTATGGCAGGAAAGCCCTGGGCCGGTTTCGACGCCACCACCACCTTGGTGCGTAGTGAGTTCGACCTTGGTCAGTTCGCGCCATTCGTAAGTGACGAAGTCGAACTTCAGATTTCAGTCGAAGCCCAGAAGGCCGACTAATACCATTGCAACGAGTTGAAACGAGGCCGCCGGAGTAACCCTTCGGCGGCCCATTTTTTTAGTTGCCACGTTTTGCTGTAAGATCAACTGATACTGTAACAGCAAAACCCAGCGAATCCTCGGTCGACTGCGAAGTGCCGATGTCGAAATCCAGCCGGTTCAGTTCAAGCTGTCCTGAAATAGCTGCGCTGTCATCCTGAAGGTCGAGAGTAAATGGCAACACTACGTCCACACTCTTGTCGCGAATGGTCAACGCGCCGCGCGCTTCGTACCCGTCCTCAGTTTTGAAGAGATCAGCTTTGAATTGAGCGGTTGGAAATTGCGCACTGTCGAAGAAATCAGCACCCATTGCCTGATCTGTGACTGTCCCGAGCTTGAGCGACGTTATCGCGATTGTGACATCTGCTGATCCTGCTAGGCCCGGCGTGGGCGGATCTTCGAAAGCGATTGCAGCGGTCCAATCGGAAAAGCTGCCGGTTACCGGGCTGCCCAGCTGGGTGATGGTAATGCTTAGATTGCCTTCCTGGACGTTCCAGTCGGACTGTACCTGGGTCAGTTCTGCGACCTCTGTGCTAGCTGTAGATTGGTGGTCAAACGCGCCGATTGACCATCCTCCGACCAGAACGGCACCCCAAATGGCCAAAGAGGCCAATGCGGGCGTCATTGAATGGCTTTGCTCTGGCGGTTCCGGTGCATCCGAGGCGCCCGGCATCATTCGACGCAGCGTGCTGTCTTTGTCGATAATGTGGTGTTTTAGCGCCCCGGCGACGTGCAGCGCGACTGACCCGGCCAGTGTCCAGACGAACAGCCAATGCAGGCTTCCGGTCAGCTCTGCCAGAAACTCGGATTTTGGTATAAGGGGTAGGTCCTGTCCGAAGGGCCACAAAATCGGAGCGAAACCTTCGGCGGCAGCGTGATGGGTCCAACCGGTCAGTGGGGCCAGAACCAAAGATGCGTAAAGCAGCCAATGCACGGTTTCAGCTGCAAAGGCCTCGGGCTTGTTCTCGGCGTTCAATAGGCCGGGTTTGGTCTGCGTTATCGCCCACAAGATACGCGCGAGCGCGACGAAGAAAACAGTGACCCCGACGGTTTTATGGAGAGAAAAGAGGCTGGCGGCGCGTGCAATGTCATCTTCGGTTGTGGCTATAGCAGGATCATAAATCGCATGAGCCAATCCGTTGGCGACCCACCCCAGAGGGAATGCGGTGAAGATAAGTAACGCGGTCAGCCAGTGAAAAGTTTTGGTTACGCTTCCATAGCTTGAGAAGGTGTTTGACGAAGGCATCTGAGGCTCCGGAAGGTGGATCGTATGCAACAACCTACCGCTACAAGCCTAGGACACAATAGCAAGGGATGCACAGAGCCGGTGCCAAAGTGCAGAGATCAGGCAAAGCTTGTGCCGCGCGGTCTGTCGGTTTACACCCCGCGGCAACCTAACGTCATCCAAGAGGTTGCAATGACACGAGCATTTGTTTTCCCGGGGCAAGGTGCCCAGACTATCGGTATGGGTAAGGCTCTGGCCGAGGCCTATCCGGCTGCACAGGCTGTATTCGACGAGGTGGACGAGGCGCTCGGGGAAAAGCTGAGCGATCTGATCTGGGAAGGTGATATTGCGGACCTGACCCTAACCCAGAACGCGCAGCCAGCGCTAATGGCGACCTCGATGGCTGCGATGCGAGCCCTGGAGGCCAATGGGATTTCGATTGCGGATGCTGGTTTTGTCGCTGGGCATTCGCTGGGGGAATACTCCGCGCTCGCTGCGGCAGGGGCATTGTCGGTCGCTGATACGGCGCGCCTTTTGCGCACCCGCGGGCAAGCGATGCAGAGTGCGGTTCCCGTTGGAGAGGGCGCAATGGCCGCTATTCTTGGATTGGATCTTGATGCTGTGCGCGCTGTTGCAGACCAAGCTGCCCAGGGTCAAGTTTGTCAGGCTGCCAATGACAATGATCCCACACAAGTCGTGGTATCAGGCGCAAAGGCTGCTGTGGAACGCGCCGCCGAAATCGCCAAAGAAAAAGGCGCCAAGCGCGCGGTCATGTTGCCCGTCAGCGCACCTTTCCACTGTGCATTGATGCAACCTGCAGCTGATGTCATGGCCGAAGCCCTGGCAAATGTCGAAATCAAAGCTCCTGCCGTGCCACTGGTTGCCAATGTGCGGGCCGAGGCTGTCACAGATCCCGATCTGATCCGTGGGTTGCTGATCGAGCAGGTCACAGGTTCGGTTCGCTGGCGCGAAAGCGTACTGTACATGGTTGCGCAAGGCGTGAGTGAAACTTGGGAAATCGGGGCGGGCAAAGCTCTGTCCGGTATGATTCGCAAAATTGACCGTGCGATCGTTGGTAAAGCTGTCGGTACGCCTGATGACGTGCAGAATGTGACTCAGGCCGAATCGTAAGACACCGAGCATCAAGAGGAAGACCGAATGTTTGATTTGACAGGTAAGAATGCACTGATCACCGGTGCATCGGGCGGGATCGGTGGCGAAATTGCGCGAAGTTTGCATGCAGCCGGTGCAACTGTGGCTTTGTCTGGAACGCGAGTTGAGCCGCTACAGGCTCTGGCCGAAGAATTGGGTGAACGCGCCCATGTTCTGCCCTGCAACCTGAGTGATGCCGAGGCGGTGACAGCCCTTCCGAAGCAGGCTGCTGAGGCAATGGGATCGGTTGATATTCTGGTGAATAATGCCGGGATCACGCGAGACAATCTGTTCATGCGCATGTCCGATGAGGAATGGCAGAGCGTGATCGACGTCAACCTGACATCTACTGCCCGGCTGTGCAAAGGCGTTTTGAGGGGCATGATGAAAGCGCGCTGGGGCCGGATCATTAATATCTCATCGGTGGTGGGTGCGACAGGGAACCCGGGACAGGCCAACTATGCTGCATCCAAAGCAGGCATGGTGGGCATGACCAAATCGTTGGCCTATGAGGTTGCCAGCCGTGGAATCACCGCCAATGCGGTGGCACCCGGTTTCATTACGACTGCGATGACCGACAAACTGACCGAGGATCAGAAATCTGGGATTTTGACGCAGGTTCCTGCCGGTCGTATGGGTGACCCCTCGGAAATTGCTGCGGCTGTGCTGTATCTTGCAAGTGCCGAAGCCGGATATGTTACCGGAACCACCTTGCATGTGAACGGCGGTATGGCCATGTTGTGAGCGCGGATCGAGGTGGGCGCGAAAGCGTTTGCCTCGGGCGTTGTCTGTGTTATAGGCGGCGCACATATGCAGGGGCTGGCCGGATGGTCAACCTTCTACTTACCCGGTAATCGGGGACCTAAACCGCCCAGAACGGGCACATCAAGGCCAGCCTGAGCGGGCAAGGGCAGAACCGGGCACTATGCCCTGAAATGAAATGAGGAATAGACATGAGCGACGTCGCAGATCGCGTTAAAAAGATCGTTGTTGAGCACTTGGGTGTTGAAGAAGATAAAGTGACCGAAAACGCGTCCTTCATCGACGATCTGGGTGCAGACAGCCTGGACACTGTTGAACTGGTTATGGCCTTCGAAGAAGAGTTCGGCATCGAGATTCCTGATGACGCAGCCGAAACCATCCAAACGTTTGGCGACGCCGTCAAATTCATCTCTGAAGCGTCTTAAGACCTTCTTTATCCGCTAAAACGGCGCTTCCGGGCAACGGAGGCGCCGTTTTTTTTGCCCAGCCGGAATTCGCGCTTGCCAGATAGCTATTGACCCGCAACCATTTACGCGAGGCAGGAAATTCTGAGCGGGCAGGGCATGCTACGATCCACCCCGATGATAAATACGGCACGTCTGATGCTTTGCGCTATGCGTCCCGACGACTTTAGTCGTTACGCTGAGATTTGGCGGAACCCTTGTGTTGTGCGCCATCTTGGCCGGGAACCGTTATCGCGGGGCGAAGCGTGGGAATCCTTTCTGAGGAATGCCGGCCACTGGCAGATGGCCGGTTTTGGCCAATGGGCCGTCTTTCGACAGTCGAATCGTCAGATGATAGGTCAAGCAGGCTTTTTCTATCGTAACCGAGGGTTAGGCGACGACTTCGACAGCTTTCCCGAGGCCGGATGGCTATTGGCACCAGAAGCCCAGGGGCAGGGATTTGGTCTTGAAGCGGCTCAGGCCGCACATGACTGGTTTGACAGAATAATGCCTGGACCACTGGTTTCCCTGATTGATGCTGAAAACCACGCGTCGCAGAATCTGGCGGCAAAGCTTGGTTATGAGCTCATGGCCGAGCGCGACTATATGGGAAGTCAGGTGAACCTGCTGAAAAGAAACGGGCCGCCCAAACTGGCTTAACCTTTCTCTTTGATCGTGCCGCAAATTGCCTTTGGTTTGCCGAAACTGGAAATTCTCGCCGATAGGGTTGAGGGTATGGTATCCTTTATTGACGTTGCGATTGAGCGGAGGAGCAAGCTCATGAGGATTTACCCTACGATGGAACTGCAGAACGGCCGCTGTGTCACACTGGACAAGGGTCGTCTGGATGAGGCCATGATTTGGCACGTGAATCCCGCAGAAACGGCACGCAGTTGGGCCGATGCTGGAGCCGAGTGGATGCACTTGACCGATTTTGACGCGATTGAAGGGCGCGATACCAATTCGGAGTTGGTTGAAGAGATCATCCGTTCTGCCGAAATCCCTGTGCAGTTGGCAGGTGGTATGAGATCGCGCGAGCAAGTCGAGCATTGGATCGACAAGGGCGCAGGCCGGATTGTTATCGGCACTATGGCTGCGTGGGATCCAAATCTGGTGAAAGAACTGGCCAAACTCTACCCGGACCAAATCGTTCTGGCCGTGGACGTATGGCAAGGCTCAGTGATGACCGACGGTTGGCGTAGTCAAAGTGCGTTTACACCAGAGGCCTTTATCGAAGCGTTTTCAGAAACGCCGTTTGCGGCAATTCTGGTCACTGATATCGATAGCGACATGGAAGACGTTGAGGCACAGCTGGGCCTGATCTCGGGGCTGGCAGAGACATCTCGCACACCGATCATCGCAAGCGGTGTGGTCCGCACGACAGATGATATCTCGCGGTTGGCTTATATCCCGAATATTTCGGGCGCCTTGGTTGGCCGCGCGCTGTTCAGAAAGACGCTCGAGCTTTCAGATGCGCTGAATGTTGCCAGCACAGCGCACGAACCGGTTGCGGCGTTTCAGTAAGATTTCTTCCAAAACAACAGGTTCCGCCCTTTCATGTCCAGTGAAAGGGCGGGCTTTCATCTGGCCAGGAGCCGCATTGCAAGAGTGTATACTGTAGATGTTCCGCTCAATCTGCTTGTGTGATGATTGCGCCTTGCTCTTGCCCCCGCACCCCGGCCCGGGGTATGAGCGTTTCTCAAACAGGAAGCAGGCAAGAGGCATTTTATGCGCAGAGTCGTTGTAACCGGTCTTGGGTTGGTCACTCCATTGGCCAGCGGGGTCGAGGAAACATGGTCGCGGTTGCTGGATGGGGAATCCGGTGCAGGCCCGATCACGCAATTTGATGCTGAGGCAAGTGGGGTCACCACAACGTATGCCTGCGAAGTTCCGCGAGGCGACGGCACCGACGGGACATTCAATCCTGACGACTGGATGCCGCCGAAAGAGCAGCGCAAGATCGAAGACTTCATTCTGTACTCGATTGCAGCAGCTGAAATGGCCTGCAAGGATTCCGACTGGCTGCCCGAGGATGAAGAGGCGCGCTTGCGCACTGGCGTTCTTATCGGTTCAGGTATCGGTGGGCTGGGCTCCATTGCAGCAACGGCTAACCTGATCCGCGACAAGGGCCCTCGACGGGTGTCGCCTTTCTTTATTCCAGGCGCGCTGATTAACCTGGCCTCGGGTCAGGTGTCGATCCGCCATGGATTCAAAGGCCCGAACCATTCGGTTGTGACTGCATGTTCGACCGGTGCTCACGCTATTGGGGACGCAAGCCGCATTATCCGTGCCGGTGACGCTGACGTAATGGTTGCCGGTGGTGGCGAAGGGTGCATTTGCGAAATAGGTATCGCTGGATTCAACGCTTGCAAGGCGCTGTCGACCAAATACGCGGATAACCCCAAAGCAGCCAGCCGCCCCTATGACGTCGACCGAGACGGTTTTGTCATGGGTGAAGGTTCGGGCATCGTTGTTCTGGAAGAGTACGAGCACGCAAAAGCGCGTGGCGCGAAAATCTATGCCGAAGTTCTGGGCTATGGCATGTCCGGTGATGCCTATCATATCACCGCACCCAGTGAGGACGGCGATGGCGCAGAGCGTTCTATGAACGCAGCGCTACGCAGCGCGGGGCTGGAGCCGAAGGACCTAGACTATATTAACGCGCATGGCACATCGACCATGGCCGATACCATTGAATTGGGTGCGGTCGAGCGTCTCCTGGGCGAGCATTCGGCGAATGTAACCATGAGTTCGACCAAATCGGCCACGGGCCATCTGTTGGGCGCTGCAGGCGCGATCGAAGCCATTTTCTCGATCCTCGCAATCCGCGATCAGGTTGCGCCACCGACGATCAATTTGGACAACCCAGCGGTCGAGACACCGATTGATCTGGCTCCGAATGCCAAGCGCGAGCGCAAGATTGATGTGGCGTTGTCAAACTCGTTTGGATTTGGCGGCACCAATGCAAGTGTGATCTTCGGAAAGGTCAGCTAAATGTGGCGCGCGATGGCCTCCAACATGCTGACCATCCTGGTGGTCGGCCTGTTTCTTGCCGGTGGACTGATTTTATGGGGGCAGGCGCGATACAAGAATGCGGGCCCTCTGGAAACTGCGATGTGTTTGCAGGTCGAACGTGGCTCGAACATGACGCAGGTCAGCCGACAGCTGGAGGATCAGGGCGCGATCAGCAGCGCTACTATATTCCGTATGGCGGCGGATTATACCGACAAGGCACCTCAGCTGAAGGCAGGCAGCTTTCTGGTCCGCGAGGGTGCTTCGATGGAGCAGATCATTGATGAGATTACGCGGAGCGGGGCCAGTACCTGCGGATCCGAGATTGAGTACCGGATCGGTGTAACCCGCATACAAACCCGTGTACGCGAATTGAACCCCGCAACATTGGACTTCGATGAAATCGCATCGTTCGATGTAGCGGAAGAAGAAATACCCGCGGCTTATACCCAAAAGCGCGAAGACTCAGACACACGGTACCGGGTCTCGATTGCTGAAGGTGTTACATCCTGGCAAGTGGTCGAGGGTCTTAAGCAGATCGACGCGTTGACGGGGGAAATCCCTGAAATACCGGCCGAAGGGGCGCTGGCACCGGACAGCTATGACATTGTGCGAGGTGCCGATCGGGCGGCAATCCTGCAGTCGATGCAGGATAAGCAGCAACTGCGCATTAACGCCGCCTGGGAAGGGCGGCAGGATGATTTGCCAATCAATACCCCCGAAGAGATGCTGATTTTGGCGTCAATCATCGAAAAGGAAACTGGTGTTCCGCATGAGCGTGGACAGGTCGCTAGCGTATTTGTAAACCGGCTTGAGCGAGGCATGAAGCTGCAGACGGACCCGACTGTAATCTATGGTGTCACCAAGGGGCAGGGCACGTTGGGCCGAGGCCTGCGCCGCAGCGAACTGCGCCGTGCAACGCCTTGGAACACTTATGTGATTGATGGGCTCCCGCCAACACCTATCGCAAATCCTGGTCTTGCAAGTCTTGAAGCCGCAGTTTCGCCCGAAGCGACTGATTTTGTTTTCTTTGTTGCAGATGGCACCGGCGGACATGCTTTTGCCGAGACACTGGATGAGCATAATCGAAACGTCGCCAAATGGCGTGAGATTGAGGCCGAGCGCCAAAGCACCGGAAACTAAAAAAGGCGCCGCGAATAGCGGCGCCTTTTAGATTTAGGCGGCGGAGGATCGACGCGGTCGCCGACGTTTTGGGCCTCCGGGATTGCCCGACTTGTTAGCTGCTTGCGGCTTTGGACCACGGCGACGGAACCCTCCGCCTTTCCGCGATTTTGCGGGTTCGGCGAACTCGGGCATTGTGCCGCTGGCGACCGGAACCTCAATTTTCATCAGTTTCTGAATCTGCTTCAGTTGATCCAGTTCATCCGGTGCACAGAAAGCGATCGCCTCGCCTTCGCGACCGGCACGGGCGGTTCGGCCAATGCGGTGGACGTAGTTATCCGGCACTTCGGGTAGGTCGTAGTTGATGACATAGGCAACGCCCGGGATGTCGATGCCGCGAGCGGCCACGTCTGTTGCCACCAAGACATTTATTTCGCCTGCGCGGAAAGCTTTGATCGCCCTGTCACGCTGTCCCTGACTTTTGTTGCCATGGATCGAGGCGGCGTTGAAGCCGTCGGCCACGAGACCCTTCATCAGCTTCTCGGCGCCATGTTTTGTACGCGAAAACACCAGCGTCAGAGCTTCTTTGTCCGCAGATAAAATCTCCCGCAGTTTGCTCGGTTTTTCCGCGCGGCTCAGGAAATGAACCGATTGGGTGATCTTGTCGGCGGCTTTACCCGGAGGGGACACTTGAATGCGTTGCGGGTTTGTCAGGTAGGCCTGGCTGAGTTCTTCCATCTGCTTGGGCATAGTGGCAGAGAACAGCATCGTTTGGCGGGGCGTGCCCAACTGCGGTGCAATCCGGCGCAGAGCATGAATAAAGCCCATGTCCAGCATCTGATCGGCTTCGTCCAGTACCAGATGACGTACCGAGCCGAGGTCGACTGCTCTGCGTTCCATCAGGTCGATCAAACGACCAGGGGTGGCAACCAGAATGTCTGTGCCGCGTGCCAGAAACGAAATCTGCCTGCTGATGGACTGACCGCCAACAACTGTCGCCACGCGCAGCTTCGTATTCGTGGTCAAATTGCGCAGGCTATCTGCGATTTGGTTGACCAGTTCACGGGTCGGAGCAAGGATCAGAGCCTTGGCGGTTTTCGGCGCAGGCTTGCCGGTCTGAGCCAGCAGGTGATCGATCAGAGGTAGGCCAAAAGCCAGTGTCTTGCCGGTGCCGGTCTGGGCAAGGCCCAGAATATCGTGCCCCTGCAATGCCATGGGGATTGCCTGGTTCTGAATCGGAGTGGGTTGTGAAAAATTGGCGCGTTTCAATGCGTCATTCAGGGCCGGGGCCAGGCCCAGCATATCAAAGTCGAACAAATATCATTCCTTTTTTGCCCCTGGCGACTGGATCACCACGGGCGACATAAATCAGCAGCGCAATATGCGATGCCAACAGGGTTACGCTAAGACTCTGGATGCACAGGCGTTTCCTGCGGCATCCGGCCGTCGCATTCAGAACCCTGCGTGAAGGGGAACTATGGGGTGAATCGAGCGCTGTGGAGCAGGTCGGACCTGCCAATGCTCACGCGTCAGCGCTTTGTTAAGGCGCTCATGCAGGTTGCGGGGCGGAATGTCAAGCTGTGCGTTATAGATCACATCCGGCGAAAAGGATCGTTGTGGGCTGTCTGCAACCTTTAAGCAGTGAGATTGACCGCTTGGTTGATCGCAAAACCTGTTCTTACAGCTCGATATGTAGGGAAGGGCATCCGTGCGGCAGTTTCAATGTCCCGTCGGATCCAGTCGAGCGCCTCTAGCTGTTGAAGGGACGACGACAGCGCCCGATCCGTGATCGATACCAAATCCGATTTGATGGCGGAAAAGCGGTGCGGAGTGCCGGTGAGTGCCAGGATCGGGACGGTCCAGGATTTACGGACGAGCTTGAACTTGGTGTCATCCGGAACGGCGTTTACGATTGCGCTGGCCATACTGGCGGCTTCGATCCCCGGCAGGGTTAATCGGAATTCAGGGCGCAATGGGTGCCCGTGGCCCGGATTCCTTTCGATCAGGTCAAGGCGTATGAGATGGTCCAGACTTGCCGCGAAGGCAGTTCTTCCTGCGCTGGTGGCAGCAAGCAGAGCGGCCTGCCTGCCAGGAGTGCCGGAATGCATGAGTGCCAGAATATTCAGCGACCAAGCTCGGGAGGTCAGCTTGACAAGCAAATTAATGTCCATAAAGTATAGTTAATATAAATTAGCTCAAAAGGAAAGATTGATGCCCCTTGTTTCTTTGAAAAACACGATCACCCTTGCGATTTCGGTTCGGGACCGCCATGCAAGCGCCGAATGGTTCAGCGACAAATTGGGGTTTGAACTTTCCCATCACATAGATGAGGCGGGTTGGAGTGAGATGCGCACCAATGTGGATGGCGTCACATTGGGTTTAGGAGAGCAGGCCGAGCCCTCACCGGGAAATTGTGTTCCAGTGTTTGAGGTCGCCGATATCTCCACCGCGCGCAGTGCGTTAGAGGATGCAGGGGTGGCATTCGACGGTGCGACGGAAACGATCGAAGGAATGGTCAGCACGGCCACGTTTTATGATCCGGATATGAATGCGCTGATGCTGGCACAGGATTTGACTGGCAGCAGCTAAAGACGCGCGCGGGGAAGAAATTGTTAACCTGCACCGAAAGTTCCCTGTTGCGTGGTTGTTGCGCAATTCATTGACTTTTCGAACTTAATTTGGTATGAACTGTGTCATGCTAGAAGAAGTGAGCAACGGCCTCGGGGTAACATCCGGCGGCCGTTTTTCGTTTCTCTCGTGCGGAGAAAACTCACGCATGAGGTCAATACGCAAACATGACATTGATTACCCCGGAAGAGCGGATTTCCCAAACGGCTGACTTGTTGCAGTCACTTGAGACATCCATTCGCGGTCTGCGCAAAGCAGCGGAAGAACTGCGCAGGCAGATCAGTGCCGGGGAGGATGCAGATATTGCTGGTGCAGGTAAGCAACTGGGACAGCTTGAGGGGCTGATCCGAAGTTGCCAAAAAGTGGAGACAAGCCTTGTCGAACAACATCACAGACAAGCCGGAGTTGCCCAAGGGGGCTATGCGCTCGACCTTGATCGGGCACGATCTGAGATCGGGTGCAGGCTGGCTCGCCTCCGCGCCTGTTGCGGTGCAGGACAGATTTCTGAGTGAGATCGGGGAGGGGGGGCTGTGCGCCCTCCCTTTCCTGTTTGAGTTCTGGGCGCTGCCGCATCAATTGCCGCCAGAAGGTGACTGGCGGTCCTGGGTGATCATGGGCGGGCGCGGAGCCGGTAAGACCCGGGCCGGGGCTGAATGGGTGCGGTCTATGGTCGAGGGGTCTTTGCCGTTGGACACGGGTAAGGCGCGCCGGGTGGCTCTGCTTGGCGAGACGTTTGATCAGGTGCGCGACGTGATGATCTTTGGCGATAGTGGGATATTGCAATGCTCACCACCAGATCGTCGACCAATTTGGAAGGCGTCAGAGCGAAAACTAGTCTGGCCCAACGGGGCCGAGGCGCAGGCGTTCTCGGCCCATGATCCTGAGGGATTGCGCGGGCCGCAATTCGATGCGGCCTGGGTGGATGAGCTGGCTAAGTGGAAAAAGGCGGGCGAGACCTGGGACATGTTGCAATTTGCGCTGCGGTTGGGGGATCAGCCCCGGGTCTGTGTTACAACCACGCCGCGCAATGTGAAAGTTTTGAAGGATCTGCTGGCGTCGCCGTCCACGGTGCAGACCCATGCGCCGACCGAGGCGAACCGGGCCAATTTAGCGGGGTCGTTTCTAGCCGAGGTGCGCGCGCGCTATGCCGGTACACGGCTGGGGCGGCAGGAGCTGGACGGCGTTTTGCTGTCGGATGCTGAGGGCGCGCTGTGGACGGGTTCTATGCTAGAGGCAGCGCGTTGTGCCCAGGTGCCCGAGTTGGATCGCATCGTGGTGGCGCTGGACCCGGCGGTGACGGCGGGGGCGGATGCGGATGCCTGTGGGATCGTGATCGTGGGCGTGCGGTTGCAGGGGCCGCCCGAGGACTGGCGCGCCTATGTGCTGGCCGACCGGACGGTGCAGGGGGTTGGCCCGGCGGGCTGGGCGCAGGCGGCGATTGACGCGATGGATGAGTTCGGGGCCGAGCGGCTGGTGGCCGAGGTCAATCAGGGCGGTCAACTGGTGGAAGAGGTCGTGCGGCAGGTGGATCCTCTGGTCCCGTTTCGGGCTGTGCGGGCCTCACGTGGCAAGGTGGCACGGGCCGAGCCTGTGGCAGCGTTGTATGAGCAGGGGCGGGTGTCGCATGTGGCCGGGCTGGACGCGCTGGAGGAGCAGATGTGTCAGATGACCGCGCGGGGGTATCAAGGGCAGGGCTCGCCCGACCGGGTCGACGCGCTGGTCTGGGCGCTGCATGAGTTGGTTGTAGGGCCTGCGGGGGCGTATCGGCGGCCTAGGGTGCGGAGTTTGTGAGGATAAAAAAAGGCGGAGAGCGGCGATTGAAGGACTGATCGCGGTCCGAAGTGACGTAGCCAGCGATTTATGCTAGGAATACACCCTTTGCGACCACAGGGTCGGGGAGGGATTTCGTAGTGTCTACAAGTGACAAAAACTTCACCGGCTCAATTCCAGACATTTATGATGAATTTCTGGTTCCATTGATTTTCGAATCTTATGCCGCAGACTTGGCAAAGAGAGTCGCTGATACCAAACCCAAAGCTGTTTTGGAGACCGCCGCGGGTAGCGGAGTAGTAACACGTGCGTTGGCCCCGCTGCTGAGCGACGAAATTCGTTATGTGGTTACTGATTTAAATCAACCGATGTTGGACAGAGCGTCAACGCAGCAACCGAAAGCCAATCGAATAGAATGGAAGCAGGCGGATGCGTTGGCGTTGCCCTTTGAGACAAATACATTTGACGTTGTCTGTTGCCAGTTTGGGGTGATGTTTTTTCCTGACAAAGTAGCTGGTTACAAGGAAGCCCTTCGTGTTTTGAAGGATGGCGGGTGTTTTATCTTCAATGTTTGGGACAGTATCGAAGAGAACGAGTTTGCGCATTGCGTGACGAAGACGGCATCTCGGTTTTTCCCGGAAGATCCCCCAGTGTTTTTAGCAAGAACACCCCATGGGCACGGCAATATTGATTCAATTGTCGATGATCTTAAGGAAGCTGGTTTTACGGATATCGAAACACTGACCATTTCCGAGCAAAGCCGAGCGAGCAATCCGCAAGCTCCGGCAGTGGCTTACTGCCAGGGGACACCGCTTAGAAATGAGTTGGAAGAACGTGCTGCGGGCTCATTGACTGAAATTACAGACGCCGCCGCCGCCGACATCGAAAAGCTGTTTGGTAAAGGGCCGGTGTCCGGCAAAATTCAGGGGCATGTTTTTCTTGCGAGACCGTAAACGCCAAATTGATTTTTCTACCCACTCTATTCGCTTCTGCGTTGTGAATTAGTAAGAATTCCAACCCGTTGCCCTACCCCCGTACGTTCTATTCCCGAGGCATAAACTTCTCTGCGTCATAACTCCTTTCAACAAGCCGGACACAGCGGCGACAGAAAGGAGCATCTGGACATGGTATTCGATTTCTTGCGTCGTGGAGCGGCAGAGGAAGCGCCCGAAGCAAAGGCAAGTGCAGCCGGACCCGTGGTTGCATGGCAAACCGGTGGGCGCGTGGCGTGGAGCCCTCGGGACACGGTATCGCTGACGCGGACGGGGTTTTCGGGGAACCCGGTGGGGTTTCGCTCGGTCAAGCTGATTGCCGAGGCGGCGGCGGCGTTACCTTTGGTGCTGCAGGATCAGGCGCAGCGGTATGAGACGCATCCGATCCTGTCCCTGATGCGGCGTCCTAATGCGGCGCAGGGACGGGCAGAGTTGATGGAGGCCTTGTTCGGGCAGTTGCTGCTGTCGGGCAATGCCTATGTTGAGGCTGTGCAGGTCGAGGAAAGACTGCCGGTTGAGCTGCATGTGCTGCGATCCGATCGGATGAGCGTGGTGCCGGGAGCGGATGGCTGGCCCAAGGCGTATGATTACGCTGTGGGCGGCAAGAAACACCGGTTTGCGGCGGAAAATATCTGTCATATCAAGTCGTTCCACCCGCAAGATGATCATTACGGGTTCTCGCCGATGCAAGCGGCGGCGATGGCGATTGATGTGCATAACAGCGCGTCGCGTTGGTCAAAATCGCTGCTGGACAATGCGGCGCGGCCTTCGGGGGCGCTGGTCTGGAAGGGCGGTGATGGCCATGGAGTTATGGCCGAGGACCAGTTCCGGCGTCTGTCCGATGAGATTGAGCAGAACTATCGCGGGGCGCGGAATGCTGGTCGTCCGATGGTTCTGGAAGGGGGGTTGGATTGGAAGCCGATGGGCTTTTCGCCCTCGGACATGGAGTTTCAGAAGACCAAGGAAGCCGCCGCCCGCGAGATCGCGCTGGCCTTTGGGGTCCCGCCGATGCTGCTGGGGATACAAGGCGACGCGACCTATTCGAACTATCAGGAGGCCAACCGGGCGTTCTATCGCCTGACCGTGCTGCCCCTGGTGACGCGGGTGGCGGCGGCGGTGTCGGAGTGGCTGGCGGGTTTTTCCGGTGAGGAATTGGTGCTGAAGCCCGATCTGGATCAGGTGCCTGCGCTGTCGGCGGAACGGGACGCGCAATGGGCGCGGGTCAATGGGGCCGAATTCCTGAGCGATGCCGAAAAGCGCGCCTTGCTGGGGCTGCCGGAGCGTGCAGATGGCTGAAGGATATCCGCCATTCGATTGCGCGCCAGGCTTGCGGCTGGCCGCGCATGAGCGGGTGGCCGAGATCCAGCATGAACATCTGTGCAGGCGGCTGGATCAGATCGAAGAGATGATGGAGCGGCTGGAGAGGCGGTTGTGGCTGACGGTGTATGGCGTGGCAGCGGTGATCCTGGCGCAGGCGTTTCAGTCATTCCTTTCAGTAACACCATGAATTCAGCAGGTTACATGGAGAAGATTATGGATTTGGAGCATAAGTTCGCACGGTTCGGAGAGGGCCTTTCGGTGACCGAGGACGCGGTGATCGAAGGTTATGCCAGCCTGTTTGGACAGGTGGATCAGGGCAGTGACGTGGTGCAGAAAGGTGCGTATCGCGGTTCCCTTGAGGGGCTGGCTACAGCGGGCCAAAGGGTCAAGATGCTGTGGCAGCACGATCCGGCGCAACCCATCGGGGTTTGGGACGAGGTGCGCGAGGACGACCGGGGCCTGTGGGTCAAGGGCCGTCTGCTGAAAAGCACGCAAAAGGGCCGCGAGGCGGCCGAGTTGATCCGGGCGGGCGCAATGGATGGCCTGTCGATTGGCTATCGTACCAAGCGCGCCGTGAAGAATGACAAGGGCCAGCGGGTCCTGACCGAACTGGAGCTGTGGGAGGTGTCGCTGGTGACGTTCCCGATGCTGCCCAGTGCGCGGGTGGCGGCAAAGGGGGTGGACCCCGAGGCCGAGAACACCTGGCGCAGTATTGCCGAGGTGTTTGATCACGCCCGGCAGGAACTGGCGCGAACCTAGCGCGCCGAAACCTCACCCCCAAAAAGGAAGTGCTGATGAGCAAGACCGAAACCCCGGCCTTGACCGGAGAGGGTGTGCCCCTGGTTCAGGAGGTGAAGCAGGCGATGACTGGCTTCGTGAACGAATTCAAGGGCCTCAAGGCTGAAGTTAAGACAAAATTGCAACAGACAGAAGAGCGACTGACCATGCTGGATCGTAAATCAACCATCGCGGCACGCCCGCATCTTGCGGCCTCAATCGAGGAAGGCGCACCGCATCAGAAGGCCTTTGATGCCTATGTGCGTTCGGGTGAGGATGACGGCCTGCGTGGTCTTGAGATGGAGGTGAAATCCCTCTCGAGCGCTGTGAACAGTGACGGTGGGTACCTGATTGACCCGCAAACCGCCGAGATCATCAAATCGGTGCTGAAATCTACGGCCTCTATCCGCTCGATTGCTTCGATCGTAAATGTCGAGGCGAACTCGTTCGATGTTTTGATCGACCACACGGATGTCGGTGCGGGCTGGGCAGATGAAAATGCTGCGGCGAGCGAAACCAGCACCCCGTCGATTGACCGAATCTCGATCCCGCTGCACGAGTTGAGCGCACTGCCCAAAGCCTCGCAGCGACTGCTGGATGACAGCGCGTTCGATGTCGAGGGTTGGCTGGCCGGCCGTATCGCGGACAAGTTTGCACGCGCCGAGGCCTCGGCCTTTATCAACGGCGACGGTGCGGACAAACCCAAGGGTATTCTGAACCACGCCAAGGTCGACAACGATGTTTGGGATTGGGGTAACATTGGTTATGTCCCCACCGGCATCGATGGCGGTGTCGAGGCGGATGCCATTGTGGACGTGGTTTATGCGCTGGGTGCGCAGTACCGGGTCAACGGAACCTTCGTGATGAACTCGAAAACTGCTGGTCTGATCCGCAAGCTGAAAGACAGCGATGGCCGCTTCTTGTGGTCGGACGGTCTGGCGGCGGGTGAGCCGGCACGTCTGATGGGCTATCCGGTGCTGATCGCCGAAGATATGCCGGATGCGGGAACCGACAGTTTCTCGATTGCCTTCGGTGACTTCCAGGCGGGCTATACCATCGCCGAGCGCCCGGACCTGCGCGTATTGCGCGATCCCTTCAGCGCCAAACCGCATGTTCTGTTCTATGCGACCAAGCGCGTCGGCGGTGATGTCAGCGACTTTGCTGCGATCAAACTCGTGAAATTCGGCACCGCCTAAAGCGGGCTGAATCCCGGGGGGCCTTCGCCCCTCGGGGCGGCGGGCGCGGGTCGGGGCGAGATCCCTGCGTTGTCTAGCTGCTCCCCTCCGTCCGAGCAACGTGGGGCGGCGCGTGCCCGTCAATTCCTGAAGTTACGGCCCCGGAAGGGTCCGAGATTGCGGAGTGAATGGATGATGTTGATCGAAGAAACCGCCATCGCGGATGCGGCGCTGCCGGTGGATCAGTTCAAGGCGCATTTGAGGCTGGGAACAGGCTTTACTGGTGCCAGCGTGCAGGATGAAGTGCTCAAGGGCTTCTTAAGGGCGGCGATTGCTGCGATTGAGGCGCGTACCGGGAAGGTACTTATCACGCGTGAGTTTTCCTGGAGCCTTAACAGTTGGCGTGACCCTGCGGGCGAAGTGCTGCCTGTGGCGCCGGTCTCGACCATCAATACGGTCAGTTTGACGGATGCAGCGGGTACTGAAACCGCCGTTTCGTCTGACAGATACAGATTGGATCGCGATAGCCAGCGCCCGCGGATACGCCCTGCCGGGGCTGTCTTGCCCGCTATTTCGACCGGCGGATCCGTGAAGATCGCGTTTATCGCCGGTATTGCCGGGGAATGGTCAAGGTTGCCGGCAGATCTCGGGCAGGCGGTTCTGCTGTTGGCCGCGCATTACTATGAATACCGGGATGAGACCACGTTGGGTGCCGGCTGTATGCCCTTTGGCGTGACCAGCCTGATCCAACGCTATCGTGTGGTTCGTTTTGGTGCAGGGGTGGCCCAATGAAGGCGCCTCGGCTGAATAGAAAACTGTTGCTTGAATCCTCTGTGCGCACCGCTGATGGCGCCGGTGGGTATCTGGAAACATGGGTCGCCTTGGGCTCGGTTTGGGCCGAAGTCACTGCGCGCAGCGGGTCAGAGCGAAATGTTGCAGGGTTGCCGGTTTCGCGTGTCGGCTACCGGATTGTGGTTCGTGGCGCGCCCGAAGGATCGACCATGCGCCCCTCGCCGGATCAGCGGTTTGCGGAAGGCACACGCCGTTTCGTTATCCGCGCCGTCGCCGAGCGAGACCCGCGCGGCCAGTACCTGATCTGCTTTGCGGATGAGGAGGTGGCGGTATGAGCTATGGCGTTTCAGCCGCGTTGCAAGCGGCAATCTACCAGAAATTGTCGGAAGACACACAGATCAGCACTCTTTCAGGTGGAGCGATCTATGACGCCGTTCCAGCGGGTTCAGTTCCGCAAACCTATGTGACGCTGGGCCCGGAAGAGGTGCGCGATGCCTCGGACCGATCGGGGACCGGTGCCGTCCATCGTTTCACGGTGTCCGTCGTGTCCGAAGCTGCCGGGTTCGGTGCAGCAAAAACGCTGGCGGGGGCGATTTGTGACGCCTTGGACAGTGCAGGGCTGACCCTGGATCGAGGCCGATTGGTCGGGCTGTGGTTCGAACGTGCCTCGGCCCGTCGGACCGGAACGGGCGGCGCGATCCGCCAGATCGACCTGAGATTCCGCGCCCGCGTGGAAGACGATTAAGTAATCAACGGAGAGAGCAAATGGCTGCCCAGAACGGAAAAGACCTGTTGGTCAAAGTGGATATGAACGGCTCAGGCCTGTTCGAGACCATTGCGGGGCTGCGTGCCACGCGGGTCAGTTTCAATGCGGAAAGTGTCGATGTCACCAGCCTGGAAAGCCAGGGTGGCTGGCGCGAGCTATTGTCGGGCGCGGGGGTCAAGTCGGCCTCGATCTCGGGCTCGGGCGTATTCAAGGACGCGGGAACGGATGAGCGCGCGCGACAGCTGTTCTTTGACGGTGAGACACCTGGTTTTCAGATCATCATCCCGGATTTCGGGATTGTTGAAGGTGCGTTCCAGGTGACCGGCATCGAATATGCGGGCTCTCACAATGGCGAAGCGACCTATGAAATGAGCATGGCAAGCGCCGGTGCTCTGACCTTTACGGCGCTGTAACGATGGCCAATCCGTGGACGGGAGAGGTGGCACTGACCATCGATGGAGAGCAACGGGTTCTGAAGCTGACGTTGGGCGCTTTGGCGGAACTGGAACGGGAGTTGGGCACAGGGACACTGGTTGAACTGGTGCAACGGTTCGAAGGCGGCGCCTATTCCAGCGGTGATGTTCTGGCGCTTATCGTCGCCGGGCTGCGGGGGGGCGGGGCCAATGTCACCCGCGCCGATCTGCTGAGTGCCGAGATTGAGGGCGGGCCAATGCACGGCGCACGTGCTGCGGCCGAGTTGTTGGCAAGGGCCTTCATGGTGCCGGGGCAGGCATGAGCGGGTTCGACTGGCCCGCATTGATGCGGGTCGGATACCTCAGCCTACGCCTGACACCGGATCAATTCTGGAGCCTTACCCCGGCCGAGTTGCGGCTGATGCTGGGGCATGGCGCGGGCATGCCTTCGATGAACAGAATGGGTCTGGACGCGTTGCTGGCGGCCTATCCGGACAAGACAAAAGGAGAGCGTGATGACGGATCGTAACGGGTTGGAAGACCTGCAGGAGCGGGGCGAGGCGCTTGGCGACTCGTTGGGTGATGCGGCATCGATGGCTGCGGCATTTGATGGGCAGATGAAGCGCATCAAAGCAGCCTTTGAGGAAACGGGCAAGGATGTTGCAACGCTGGAGCGTGGCATGTCCGGTGGCCTGCGACGGGCGTTCGATGGTGTCGTGATGGACGGAATGAACTTGTCCGATGCGCTGGACGTGTTGAAGAACTCGATGATCCGCACCGCTTATTCTGCTGCGATCAAACCGGTCACGGATCATTTCGGCGGCCTTCTAGCCAATGGGATCGGAGGTTTTGTGAAGGGCATTCTTCCTTTTGCTGACGGCGGCAGCTTCAGCCAAGGACGGGTGATGCCCTTTGCCAACGGTGGAGTGATCAGCGGTCCAACCACGTTTCCAATGCGTGGGGGCACCGGGCTGATGGGCGAGGCTGGCCCCGAGGCCATCATGCCGCTGGCCCGCGGTACCGATGGGAAATTAGGTGTGCGCATGTCTGGCGGCGGCTCTGCGGTGAACGTGGTGATGAACATCACGACCCCGGACGTGCAGGGTTTTCGTCGAAGCCAAAGCCAGATCGCGGCCCAGATGAGCCGCGCGCTGGGCCGTGGCAATCGCAATAGGTAGATCAGGGAGCAGACCATGAATTTCCACGAAGTGAGATTTCCGGCCAGCCTGAGTTTTGGTTCGGTCGGTGGGCCCGAGAGGCGCACGGATATTGTGACGCTGGCAAACGGGTTCGAAGAGCGCAATACCCCTTGGGCGCATTCGCGGCGTCGCTATGATGCCGGTCTGGGTATGCGATCCTTGGATGACATCGAAACGTTGGTCTCGTTCTTCGAGGCGAGGCAGGGGCAGATGTTTGGATTTCGCTGGAAAGACTGGTCCGATTTCAAATCCGGTGCGGCTACGGGCGAAGTTGCCCAAGGCGACCAGATCATTGCGGAAGGTGATGGCGTAGCGACAGAATTCCAGCTGGTAAAGACCTATTCCTCGGGTGGATTCAGTTATGTAAGGCCGGTCGTCAAACCCGTATTGGGAACCGTCCGCGTAGGCGTCGAGCAGGATGAGATGCGTGAAGGTGTCGACTTCGAGGTGGATCTGAACTCGGGGTTGGTCACGTTCTATTCGCCTCCGCCTGAACGGGTTGATATCACCGCCGGCTTTGAATTCGATGTGCCAGTGAGGTTTGACACCGACAAGATCCAAACAAGTGTCGCGAGTTTTCAGGCAGGGGACGTTCCGAACGTGCCAGTGGTCGAGGTGCGTGTCTGATGGCTGGTGACAAACAGGCCCTGCAGGCCCATCTGCAGAGCGGTCTGACAACGACCTGTCGGTGTTGGGCGATTAGGCGCACAGACGGTGTTCAGCTTGGCTTTACCGACCATGACCTGAAGCTGAGCTTTGAAGGCCTGGACTTCAATGCAAGTTCGGGTCTGACGGCGGCCGCGATCGAGCAGGCAACGGGGCTGTCCATTGATAACTCGGAAGCAATGGGTGCGTTATCGGATGTCGCAGTAACCGAAGAGGATATCGAATCCGGTCGCTTCGACGGGGCCGAGGTGCGGGCATGGCTTGTGAACTGGGCCGATCCATCGCAGCGAATGTTGCAGTTCCGCGGATCAATTGGTGAATTGCGACGGGCAGGTGGGGCTTTTCATGCCGAACTGCGGGGCCTGACAGATAAGTTGAACCGACCTTTGGGCCGGATTTACCAAAAGCCCTGCACAGCCGTGCTGGGCGACAAGGCGTGCGGGTTCAACACCGATGCCCCGGGATATTCTGACGAAGCCGAAATCGTCGGTTTGACGGAGGGCAGTATTTTGCAGCTGCGAGGGGCGGAAACTCACCTTGAGGCATGGTTTGAACGTGGACGACTTGATGTGGTGACAGGCCGTGCGGCTGGGCTGTGGCGGGCGGTCAAGAAGGACCAAAAGACTGACGATGGCCGTTCGATCATACTGTGGTCCGCAATCAGCGGAGGATTGGCCGAAGGCGACAGGGTGAGGCTGACCGCAGGTTGCGACAAGCGCATGACGACCTGTCGCGTGAAGTTCAATAATATCACTAATTTCCAAGGTTTTCCTGACCTGCCTTCCGAAGATTGGGTGATGGCCGTTCCCAAGAACAACGGGGCGAACCGCGGAGGCAGCAGACGATGATCCCGATAAAGCAAAGCATTGTTGATGAGGCCCGAAGCTGGCTTGGTACCCCCTATGTTCATCAAGCTTCTGTCAAAGGGGTCGGAACAGACTGTCTGGGCCTGCTGCGCGGCGTATGGCGGGCGGTGCTTGGGCACGAACCTGAGGCCGTCCCGATCTATAGCATGGATTGGTCTGAACCACAGGGCGAAGAGCGTATGTGGGCCGCAGCACGCCGCCATCTTATCGAGAAAGACCCGGCATGGTTTTCTGTCGGAGACGTGTTGCTGTTTCGTATGCGGGAAAGTGGCGTTGCCAAGCATTTGGGGATTGTCAGCACCTGTCGAGACATCCCTCGGTTCATTCACGCTTATTCCGGACATGGCGTTGTTGAAAGCGCCCTGAGCGACCCGTGGCGACGGCGGGTTGTTTCTTGTTTTGAGTTCCCCACGGAGGATATCTAGATGGCGACGATATTACTGTCTGCGGCGGGTGCCGCAGTTGGCGGAGCCATTGGCGGCACGGTTGCAGGGCTGTCTACGGCAGTTATCGGCCGTGCCATTGGTGCCACTCTTGGGCGTGTCATCGACCAGCGTTTGATGAGCCAGTCGGTCATGGGCAGCGGCAGCGAAGTTGTAGAAACAGGCCGATTGGACCGTTTTCGCCTTACTCAGACGGGCGAGGGCGCCGCTGTCGCCAACATCTTTGGTCGAATGCGTATCGGGGGGCAGGTTATCTGGGCTTCGGATTTTTTGGAAACCCGCAGCACCAGCTCTACCACGCAATCGGTTGGGGGTGGCAAGGGATCCCCCAAGCAGCCCGAGGTTACAACGACCACCAACAGCTACAGCTATTCAGTTTCATTAGCGGTCGCGTTGGGCGCGGGGCAAATATCTGACGTGCCGCGTGTCTGGGCGGATGGCGAAGAGATTGAGCGCAGCAGTTTGAATATGCGCGTCTATCCTGGCACCGACGATCAGCTGCCCGATCCGTTGATCGAAGCAATCGAAGGTACTGGAAATGTCCCGGCCTATCGTGGCACCGCCTATATTGTGATCGAGGATTTGAAGCTGGGCGCTTTTGGAAACCGCGTCCCGCAGTTCTCGTTCGAGGTCGTACGGCAAGAGCAGCCTGGTTTGCCTGATACCGAAAATTCCCTGTCACGTATTGTACGAGGCGTGGCGCTAATGCCTGGGACCGGTGAATATGCACTGGCGTCCCAGCAGGTGAATTACACAAAAGGCCGCGGCCGCAGTTGGGCGGCCAATGTGAATTCGACCTCTGGTTTGCCTGATCTCGTGACGTCCACACAAGCCTTGAAAAGTGAACTTCCGGACTGTGAAGCCGCCTCTTTGGTTGTGTCCTGGTTCGGAAGTGATCTGCGATGCGGTCAATGCAAGATACAACCAAAGGTTCTGCAAAATGGTATCGAAGGCAAAAATATGCCCTGGGGTGTCGCGGGGCTGACAAGGGCAACCGCCCAGATCGTTCGTCAGGAAAATAACGAGCCCGTCTATGGCGCGACACCAGCGGACGCGTCGGTTATTCAAGCGATCCAACACCTTAAGCAAGAGGGGAAGCGGGTCATGTTCTACCCGTTTATCCTGATGGATCAGATCGGTGGAAACGGATTGCCCGACCCGTGGTCTGATGCCAGCGATCAGCCGCACCTTCCCTGGCGCGGTCGCATCACTCTGAGCGTTGCGCCTGGGCGAGACGGGTCTCCCGACCAGATGGCTGAGGCCAATGTTCAGGTGTCCGATTTCTTTGGTCAGGCGCGAGCGGATGATTTTGTTATCGGAAACGGCACTGTTTCCTACTCTGGCCCGCAGGAATGGGGGTTGTGCCGATTTATTCTTCACTACGCTGCCTTGTGTAAGGCGGCAGGTGGGGTGGACTCCTTCTGTATCAGTTCGGAAATGCGTGGTCTTACCCAGATTCGTGGCCTAAACGGATTTCCGGCCGTTGAGCAGCTGCGCGTTTTGGCAGGGCAAGTGCGTAGTATTCTGGGGCCAGACACAAAGATCGGTTATGCGGCGGACTGGAGCGAGTATTTCGGCTACCAGCCAAATGATGGCAGTGGGAATCGCTACTTTCACCTCGATCCGCTTTGGGCGGATGACAACATAGATTTCGTCGGTATCGACAACTACATGCCTCTGTCCGACTGGCGGGACGGTGAAGATCACGTGGATGCGGATGCCGGCGCAAAATCCATCTACGATCTTTCCTATCTGCGTGGGAACATCGAAGGTGGCGAAGGCTATGACTGGTATTATGCCTCGCCCGAAGAAGAGGCGGCACAAATCCGTACGCCGATCGGAGATGGTTCACATAACGAGCCGTGGATCTGGCGTTATAAGGACGTTCGCAACTGGTGGTCACAACCGCATCACGAGCGAATCAATGGTGTGCGTAGCGATAACCCGACTCTTTGGTTGCCAGAGTCCAAGCCCATCTGGTTCACTGAGCTCGGTTGTGCGGCAGTAGACAAAGGCACCAACCAGCCCAACAAGTTTCTAGACCCTAAATCTTCAGAATCCGGGTTGCCGAAATATTCAAACGGGCTTCGGGACGACTTTCTGCAGACGCAATACCTCAGGGCGGTTCTTGGCTATTGGTCGGACGCAGATATCAATCCAGTTTCATCCAGCTATGGCGGCCCGATGGTGGACGTGTACAATGCCTATGTCTGGGCGTGGGATGCGCGGCCCTATCCGACCTTTCCAAACCTGCGCAGCCAGTGGAGCGATGGGGCCAACTATGCCCGCGGCCATTGGCTTAATGGGCGTTCCGGCTCACGAACGCTGGCCTCTGTTGTGACCGAGCTTTGCCATGCTGCCGGTGTTACCGAGATTGATGTCTCGGGCCTTTACGGTTCCGTTCAGGGCTATGCGGTTGAACAGGTTTCGGATGCCCGTTCGGCATTGCAACCGCTCATGCTGCGGTATTGTTTCGATGCGCTTGAACGCGAAGGAAAACTGATCTTTCAGATGCGGGATGGCGCACGTGCCCTGACCCTGAATGAAGAGCAGTTGGCCATCACTTCGGACATTGACGGACACGTGGAATATCGCCGCGAGGCTGAGGCGGAAATGTCCGGCCGTGTCAGGCTGCGCTTTGTTCAGTCTGATGCTGACCATGAAATAGCCTCGGAAGAGGCTGTGTTGCCTGATGATGAAACCCATTCGGTATCGGTAAATGAGATGCCGTTGTCCATGACGCGGGCCGAGGGGCGTCAAACGGTGGAACGCTGGCTGAGTGAGGCGCGTGTCTCGCGCGAAACGGCCAGATTTGCATTGCCGCCATCGCTTTTGAATGTCGGGGCAGGGGATGTTGTGCAGCTGGTCAGCGGTGGGCAGGATGCGCGCTATCGTATCGACAGACTGGAACAGGCTGAAATGCAACTGGCCGAGGCGGTCCGGATTGAGCCCGGCGTTTACACGCCCCCGGATGCCCCCGCTGATGAGGTTTCTGCGAAGCCATTCATCGCTCCGGTGCCGGTGCTGCCGGTATTCTTGGACCTGCCTCTGATCACCGGTTCCGAAGTGCCGCATGCGCCATATCTTGCGGTTGCAGCAGACCCCTGGCCAGGAAGCGTTGCGGTGTACGCCGCATCAAGCGATGAGGATTACGCGTTGCAACAGGTGATTACAGGGCAGGCCATAATAGGCTTCACCGAAAGCCCGATGCGAAGGGCCAGTGCCGGACTTTGGGACGAGGGCGATGCCTTGCAGGTCAATCTGGTAGATGGCCTGTTGGAATCTCGTCCACGGTCTGCCTTGTTAAGCGGGGCAAATCTTGCGGCGATTGGCGACGGAACGCCGGACAACTGGGAGGTGTTCCAATTCGCGGATGCGGCTTTGCAATCCACGGGCGTCTACAGCCTGTCCGGGCGGTTGCGCGGTCAGCTGGGGACAGATGCGATTATGCCCGATCTCTGGCCCGAAGGATCAATGTTCGTGTTGTTGGACGAACGTGTCTTCCAGACAGGGTTGTTGCGGTCGGAACGTGGCCTGACCAAACATTACCGCATTGGCCCCGCAACCAGAGGGTACGAAGATCCCTCTTACGAGCATCTGGTCGAGGCCTTTGAAGGCAATGGTTTGCGGCCCTATGCCCCCTCTCATCTTCGCGTGCAGCAATCCAGCTCGAGGGACGTGTTCTCATGGGGGCGGCGGACACGTCTGGATGGCGATGACTGGTCCGGGCTGGATGTGCCGTTGAATGAAGAAACCGAAGCCTACCTTGTTCAGGTCCGGCAGAATGGTAGCCTGATCCGCGAAGAGGTCGTTGCCCAGCCGGATTGGAATTACACGTCGTCCATGAAGGCCGGTGACGCTGCAACTGGGTCTTATGAGGTGTCGGTTTCGCAGATATCTGCGGCTTACGGACCTGGATTGCCTGTCAGGCTGCAGGTCGGATAGGCGCGGTGCGGCCCGTATTGCACGGAGATGTCAGCGCGGCGGCGCGTGTTTTGTTGAACGCGCCGCCCGATCAGCGTGAACGCTTATGCCGACGTATGATTGCCGAAGCTGAAACGGCTGATGGCCATGTAAGTAAACAGGGCGGCTACACCCGTTGTTCGGCAACGGTTCGTTAATGGCTGCGGCGCGAAACCGGCGCCTTGCCGCCGAACCCGCATTCGATGATCTGCAGTATTGCCGGTGTTTTGAGACGGTGCTGCGTCATTTGATCCGGTTCCGCATCAACCAGAAGCACAGCTGACACATCTGGTTGCGGCGAGGTCCAATTCAAGTCGGCCATTTGGAATCGGCTCGCCGCAATCTTCGCAGAATCCGTATTCTTGACTTTCAATCCGCTTCAACGCGGCCAAAAGGCGTCGGTATTCAAGGTCCCGATTGACTTGGTGCGCCTTGGCCATGGCCTGGTTCTGTAGCGCATCCATCCGGCTCAGACGACCGATAGATTGTTGATCCAGTTCAACAACAGATTGCGCATCTTTCCCGGCCTGCGACTGGCGCGCCAATTCGTCCAGCCTGGCACGGATTTTCTCGTTGATCTGCTTCAGGTCAGCCTCATTCATTTTCGTTGCTTTGCCGATCACGGGTTTGCGTTTGGCGTTTTAGCCACTAAATGGCATTCTAGGCGCAGCAAAGGATCAAAAGCCATGTTGGAAAAGCGCAGTCATGTCACACCTGTAGATCCCGTTTGGGATCGCATCACGACCGAGGCTCAGGCCGCGGTCGAGAATGAACCACTGATGGGTGGATTGGTGCACGCCTGTATTCTGCATCATCGCAGCCTGACCAGAGCATTGTCCTATCGCGTTTCCGCAAAACTATGTTCGAACGAAATGTCGATGATGGTTCTGCGCGAGATCGTGGACGAAGCTTATGCTGACGATCCCCATTTGATTGAGGCCGCCCGCGCAGACCTGATGGCGGTCTACGAGAGGGACCCGGCCTGCCACCGTCTTCTGCAACCGATTCTGTATTTCAAGGGTTATCAAGCGATGCAGGCCTACCGCGTCGCCCATTGGCTATGGCTCAAGGGGCGATATGATCTGGCCTATTTCTTCCAGATGCGGTCCTCCGAAATCTTCGGCATCGACATTCACCCGGCTGCCAAAATCGGTAAGGGGATCATGATCGACCATGCTCATTCCATCGTGATCGGTGAAACGGCCATCGTTGGCGACAATGTTTCGATGTTGCATTCGGTCACGCTGGGCGGGACCGGAAAAGAAGAGGAGCAACGTCACCCCAAGATTGGTGATGGCGTTTTGATCGGCGCCGGCGCCAAAGTCTTGGGCAATATCAAAGTGGGCCATTGTAGCCGGATTGCCGCCGGTTCGGTGGTGCTGCAAGAGGTGCCACCATGCAAAACTGTTGCCGGTATTCCGGCCAAGATCGTCGGTGAAGCAGGATGTGACCAGCCCTCGATCTCGATGGATCATATGCTGGGCAAAGATCACTAGATCTGAAGGTTCTTAAAGAAAAAGGCCGCCCAGTAGAGGGCGGCCTTTTTTTAGCCAGATATCAGGCCAGCATGACCATCGGGTTTTCCAGATTGTCGACGATCGCCTGCAGCAGCTGCGCACCGAGGGCACCGTCGATGACCCGGTGATCGACCGACATCGTAACCGACATGACTGTTGCAACCGTCAGTTCGCCATCGTCACCAACAACTGGTTTCTTTGCGCCAGTGCCGACGGCCAGAATGCCCGCATGCGGTGGGTTCACGATAGCGTCGAAATTGTCGATGCCGAACATGCCCAGGTTCGAGACCGCAAATGTGCCGCCCTGATACTCATGCGGGGCCAGCTTGCGTTCGCGGGCACGGGCAGCCAGGTCCTTCATCTCGGTTGAAAGCGCTGACAGCGACTTGGTGTCAGCGTCTTGCAGGACCGGCGTGAACAGGCCACCTTCGATCGCGACGGCAACGGCCACGTCCGAGGGTTTCAGCTGCAGAACCCGATCTCCCGCCCAGACGGCGTTGCATTCGGGCACCTGTTGCAGCGCATTGGCCAGGGCCTTGATGATGAAGTCATTGACGCTGAGTTTGACGCCGCGGGCCTCAAGTTGCTTATTCAACTGACCGCGGAATTTCAGCAGTGCATCCAGCTTGATATCCCGGCGTAGATAGAAATGCGGGATTGTTTGTTTGGCCTCGGTCAAGCGCGCGGCGATGGTTTTGCGCATCCCGTCCAGCTTAACCTCTTCGTAATCGCGGGATTCGTACATCCGCATGACCATATCCGTCGAGGGGCCGGTTGGCGCGGCTATGGAGGCTGGTGCTAATGCGGCCTGTACAGGGGCAGCCGCCACAGCAGGGGCTGCGGTTGCGCTTTCGACATCCGCCTTGACGATACGCCCATGTGGGCCGGATCCACTGATTTGCGCTAGGTCGAGACCTTTTTGCGCAGCGATGCGACGAGCCAGGGGCGAGGCGAAGATACGACCGCCATCTGCCTTGACCGGCGCTGCCGGGGCGGGGACGGGCGCTTCGGACGCCGCTGGAGCGGAGGCCTCGTTGCCCGTGGCGGCTGGCGCCGCCGCCGGAGCCGCTGCAGGCGTTGCACTGATATCATCAGCGCTTTCGCCTTCTTCCAGCAAAACCGCGATGGCGGTGTTGACCTTGACCCCTTCGGTTCCTTCAGGGATCAGGATTTTGCCGATTGTGCCTTCGTCAACGGCCTCGAACTCCATCGTGGCCTTGTCGGTTTCGATTTCGGCGAGCAGATCTCCGGAGGAGACTGTGTCGCCCTCTTTGACCAGCCATTTGGCAAGCGTGCCTTCCTCCATGGTCGGCGACAGGGCGGGCATCAGAATTTCGGTGGGCATCTGTCTGTTGCTCCCTTACCGGTAGGTCACTTGTTTGACGGCTGCGATCACCTCGTCGGTGGTCACCAGCGCCAGTTTTTCGAGGTTCGCTGCATAGGGCATCGGAACATCCTTGCCGGTGCAGTTGATGACAGGCGCGTCGAGGTAATCAAACGCTTCCTGCATCACCACCGATGAAATGTAGCTGCCGACCGAGCCTTGCGGCCAGCCTTCTTCGACGGTCACAAGACGGTTGGTTTTCATCACCGAATTGATGATTGCGCCTGTGTCCATCGGGCGGATGGTGCGCAGGTCGATCACTTCGGCGCTGATGCCGTCCTCGGCCAGTTTATCGGCGGCTTCCAGTGCGAACTGCATGCCGATCCCAAAGCTGACGATGGTCACGTCTGTGCCCTCGCGCCAGATGCGGGCCTTGCCCAACGGAATGCTCAGGTCATCCACCTGCGGCACTTCGAATGAGCGGCCATAGAGGATTTCGTTTTCCAGGAAGATCACCGGGTTCGGGTCACGGATCGCGGATTTCAGCAAGCCTTTGGCGTCGGCCGCTGAATAGGGCATGACGACCTTGAGGCCGGGGATCTGCATATACCAGGCTGCATAGTCCTGGCTGTGCTGGGCTGCCACGCGGGCGGCGGCACCGTTCGGACCCCGGAACACGATGGGACAGCCCATCTGACCGCCGGACATATAGAGCGTTTTCGCGGCCGAGTTGATGATCTGGTCAATCGCCTGCATGGCGAAGTTGAAGGTCATGAACTCGACAATCGGTTTCAACCCGCCAAAGGCCGAACCAACTGCGATCCCGGCAAAACCATGTTCGGTGATCGGGGTGTCGATTACGCGCTTGGCGCCAAATTCATCCAGCAAACCTTGCGAGATTTTATAAGCGCCCTGATACTCCGCGACTTCTTCACCCATGAGGTAGACGTCACCGTCATTGCGCATTTCTTCGGCCATGGCGTCGCGCAGGGCTTCACGCACGGTTTCGGACTTCATCTCGGCATCAGCTGGCCAATCTGGGGACAGATCTACCTTAGGTGCGGCTGGGGCAGAGACAGGAGTAGGGGCCTCAACCGCAGCAGGGGCGGCTTCGGTCGTCGCTGCTGCTGCGGGTGCAGCCGCGGGCAGGGCGGAGGCGTCTTCGCCTTCTTCGACGAGGATGGCGATAGGGGTATTTACTTTGACCCCTTCGGTGCCTTCAGCGATCAGGATCTTGCCCATGATCCCTTCATCAACGGCTTCAAACTCCATCGTGGCCTTATCTGTTTCGATTTCGGCCATGATATCGCCGCTTGATACGGTGTCGCCTTCCTTGACCAGCCATTTGGCCAGGGTGCCCTCTTCCATCGTGGGGGAAAGGGCGGGCATGAGAATTTCGGTTGCCATGTCTTAATCGTCCTCTCAGGCGTAGATATCTGTCCAAAGCTCGTCCAGCGACGGCTCGGGGCTTTCTTTCGAGAATTCAGCGGCTTGATTGACGATCTCTTTGATCTCTTTGTCGATCGCCTTCAGGTCATCCTCGGTCGCGTGTTTGCCGGAAAGCAGCAGCTCGCGGACATGTTCGATCGGGTCGCTTTGTTCGCGCACCTTCTGAACCTCTTCGCGGGTGCGGTACTTGGCCGGGTCGGACATCGAGTGTCCGCGATAGCGATAGGTTTTGATTTCCAGAATGTACGGACCTTTGCCCGCGCGGCAATGAGCGACAGCCTTTTCGCTGGCCTCTTTGACCGCTAGCACATCCATGCCGTTGACGATCTCGCCAGGGATGCCGAACGCCTCGCCCCGGTGGTAGATATCCTTGGTCGAAGTCGACCGCGCCTGGGATGTCCCCATCGCGTATTGGTTATTCTCGATCACGAAGATCACCGGCAGTTCCCAGATGGCGGCCATGTTGAAAGTCTCATAGACCTGACCCTGGTTGGCGGCACCGTCCCCGAAATAGGTGAAGGTGACGCGGCCGTTTTCCTGATACTTGTCGGCAAAGGCCAGCCCGGCACCCAGAGGAACCTGCGCCCCGACGATGCCGTGACCGCCATAGAAATGCTTCTCTTTCGAGAACATATGCATCGAACCGCCTTTGCCCTTGGACAATCCGCCCTCGCGCCCGGTCAGTTCTGCCATTACGCCGCCCGGATCCATGCCGCAGGCCAGCATATGCCCATGATCGCGATAAGAGGTGATCCGCTTGTCACCTTCTTCGGCGGCTGCTTCCAGTCCCACAACAACTGCCTCTTGACCGATATACAGGTGGCAGAAACCACCGATCAGACCCATGCCGTATAGCTGGCCAGCCTTTTCTTCGAATCGGCGGATCAGCAACATTTCACGGTAATAGGTCTTGAGTTCTTCCGCAGAAACGTTTGGTTTCTTTGTGGTTTTTCGCGCAGCCATTGTGGCGATCTCCCCCTCTCGGCAAGATAGTTTAGCGTTAAACTATCTAATAGAACATTTGAGGCTTTCTGGCGAGTGGAAATATTGCGCTGTGGTTTGACACGCGGAAAACCGTTCAGGTAGGGACGTATGCGTTACCACAGCAGGGATTTCCGACGAAGAATTTTGGCCCCGCTCAGCGGATGACAATCTCATCCGAGCGGATCATACCAAGGATCGAGCGCGCCTGCTGATCCAGTAAATCGAGGTCAAGATAGGTGTCTGAAAGCCTGCGGGTCAGATTTTCCATTTCGGCGATTTCGGTGCTCAACGCTGCAAGGTCGCGCGACAGAGCATCCCGTTCCGCTGCAATCTCGACCCGTCGAAACAGGCCATAGTCACCTTGGACGGCAGCAAAGGTGAAATACACACCCAGCATGAAAGCCACCGAGAAAAAAGCAACTGAGCCCAAACCGGGCCGATGGGAACGGGACACTCTGTTTACCGCCGTATGAAGTCTGCCTCAATGTCGTGCCATTATGCTTGGCATCTGACTGCACTATGTCACAGGTGATTCGGCTTGTGAATCCCCCGATTCGCAAAATTACCCGTGCAGCTGAATTTATTGTTCCAGCGCGGCGACGCCGGGAAGGGTTTTTCCTTCCATCCATTCCAGGAATGCGCCGCCTGCTGTCGAGATATAGGTGAAATCCCGCGCCGCGCCGGACGCGTTCAGGGCGGCTACGGTATCACCACCGCCCGCGACCGAGACCAACTGGCCCGAACGGCTGAGCGCGGCAGCTTTCAGTGCGGCCGCATTCGTTGCTGCATCGAACGGTTCCAGTTCAAAGGCGCCCAAAGGGCCGTTCCAGATCAGGGTTCGGCTTTGGCTGATGACTTCAGTGATAGCGGCGACACTCTCGGGGCCTGCATCCAGGATCATGCCGTCTTCGGGGCATTGGTCTGCGGGCAAAACCTGATGCGGCGCATTGGCCTGGAAGGTTTTTGCAACAACCACGTCACACGGCAGAACGATCTGGCAACCAGAGTTTTCCGCCTTGGCAAGAATCTCTGCGGCAGTGTCTTTCATCGCGGTTTCCGCCAGCGATTTGCCGACTCTGATACCTTGTGCCACTAGGAAGGTGTTGGCCATGCCACCGCCGATGATCAGGTGATCCACCTTGTCGATCAGGTTGCCCAGCAGCTCCAGCTTGGTTGACACTTTTGCCCCACCGACCACTGCTGTTACCGGACGCTCGGGCGCGCCAAGAGCGCTTTCAAGTGCTTGCAGCTCGGCCTGCATCAGCCGACCAGCGCAGGCAGGCAGCAGGCGAGCGATAGCTTCGGTTGAGCTGTGGGCGCGGTGCGCAGCGGAAAAGGCGTCGTTGCAATAGACCTCGCCCAGTTTGGCCATGCCAGCAGCCAGATCAGGATCATTCTTGGTTTCAGCAGCATGAAAACGGGTGTTTTCCAACAGCAATACTTGCCCGGCTTGCAGAGTGTCTGCGACAAGCTCGGCCTCGGTTCCGACGCAATCGGCTGCGAACAGAACTTGCGCGCCAAAGGCGCTTTCCAGTGTGGGAATAAGTTGTTTCAGCGACAGGCTTTCGCGCCGCTCTCCGCCCGGGCGTCCGAAATGGGCTAGAAGGATAGGCTTGCCACCTGCGGCGAGAATATCGCGTACTGTGGGTACGATGCGCTGAATCCGGGTAGCGTCGGTCACGACCCCATCCACCACGGGCACATTGATATCCACGCGCACCAGCACGCGTTTACCGTTCAGGTCCATATCGTCCAGTGTTTTCCAGCCCATCGCGCGATCCTCGTGTTTGGCAACCGATCTAGGCGGTTCTTTTCCTGCATTTTGCCCTCAGGTCAATGCGTCACTTGGCTTTCGCGTGCGTGGCGCATAGGTATTTGCGCAAGACAAACGACAGGAGGGCCACATGGCCGAGATCAAGGATCCCGAAAACACAATCATCATCGAGCTGAAGGGCGGCAATGTCGTCATCGAGCTGCTGCCAGATGTGGCCCCGCAGCATAGCGCTCGGATGAAGGAACTGGCGCGCAGCGGTGAATATGACAACGTGGCATTTCACCGTGTGATCGACGGTTTCATGGCGCAAACCGGTGACGTGCAGCACGGCGATATGGAAGACGGATTCAACCTGCGCAGTGCAGGCACAGGCGGGTCATCGCTGCCGAATGTTCCGGCAGAGTTTTCGAAACTGCCGCATGATCGCGGCACGTTGGGCGCGGCTCGGTCGCAGAATCCGGACTCGGCCAATTCGCAGTTTTTCATCAACTTTAGCGACAACCACTTCCTGAACGGCCAATACACGGTCTATGGCCGTGTCATCGACGGGATGGAGCATGTGGACGCCATCGTTCGGGGCGAGCCGCCCGCAAGCCCGGATCGTATGATCAGCGTCAAGGTGGCTGCCGATGTATAAGCTGGCCGCCGCATTTGTCCTGCTGGCCGGTCCTGCACTGGCCACGGGCCTTGAGATCGAGATTGAGGGCGAGGGGGCCAATGGCACCGTAACCGTTGATCTGTTTGACGATATTGCCCCCAAGCATGTTGAACAAATTAGCGCCCTTGCCGCTGCTGGTCAGTATGATGGCGTGGTGTTTCACCGCGTGATCGACGGCTTCATGGCTCAGACCGGTGACGTTGAACACGGTCGGGTGGGTGGCGATATGCGTCGTGCCGGTACTGGTGGTTCGGATCGGCCGGATCTGCCAGCTGAGTTCTCGGACTATAACTTTGATCGTGGTGTTATTGGCATGGCGCGGGCGCAGGATCCCGACAGTGCCAACTCGCAATTCTTCATAATGTTTGAACCTGGGCCGTTCCTGAACGGTCAGTATACGGTTGTCGGTCAGGTCACTGACGGTATGGACGTTGTTGATGCGATCAAGCGAGGCGAAGGCCCGAACGGAGCCGTAATCGGCCAGCCGGATGCGATGAAAAAGGTCACCGTGACCGAATAGATAAAAGGACCCCGGTGCCTGGTCAGGTGCCGGGGTCTTTTTGTAAGCGTGCGCTTGGGTCAGTCGTCAGACATGGCCTTCCAGATCAGCGCACCAATCGCGCCACCAATCAGCGGGGCAACCCAGAACAACCATAGCTGAGCCAGCGCCGGCCCATCGGCAAACAGGGCAACACCGGTTGACCGTGCCGGGTTGACAGATGTGTTGGTCACCGGGATCGAGATCAGGTGGATCAGCGTCAGCGCCAGACCGATGGCAATCGGCGCGAACCCTGCCGGAGCACCGCTTGAGGTCGCGCCCAGAATGATCAGGATGAAAAATGCCGTCAGCACGATCTCGATCACCAAGGCGGACATCATCGAATAGCCCATGGGTGAAGCCTCGCCATAGCCATTGGACGCAAAGCCTCCGACCCCGGCGAAATCTGGTGCGCCGCTGACGATCAGATACAGAACAGCCGCTGCTGCAATGGCTCCGATAACCTGAGCAATCCAATAGGGCAGCAGATCCTTAGCCGGGAACCGTCCGCCGATCATTAAACCCAGACTGACTGCCGGATTGAAATGCCCGCCTGAAATGTGGCCAACGGCAAATGCCATAGTCAGCACTGTTAGGCCAAAGGCGAAAGATACGCCCAACCAGCCGATACCGACATCCGCGACGCCAGCCGCTAAAACAGCGCTGCCGCAACCGCCAAGCACCAACCAGAATGTACCGAAAAATTCAGCCATGAGTTTTGTTGACATGAAAAGTCCTCCGAAAACCAACGGGCTGTAGTGTAATCCAAAACACAGAAATATCGAAGCTACTCATCACACATAGAAATTCGGCGGAGAATGAAGGGGTATTTGAGCGCGCTTGCCACGTCAAAAGTGGGCAGATAGACCTATGGGTGTGGCATGGAAATATGGGTTCAGCCTACGATGACGTCAAAGACGAATAAGCCGGTTAAGGCCAAGTTATTGCCGGATGATCCGTTCTTCCCGCTCATTCAGGATGCTTATCGCGTTTTTAAACGTCCAAAGCCAAGCAATATCGAGGTCTGCGAAGGGTGCTGCATGGAACCGGATATCGAGGCTGATTTCTTTCACCCGCCCATTCAGGAACTGCCGTTGCACTATCTTCAGGACTGGTTTTTTGCAGCGAGTGATCCGGAAGGGATTGCCAAGAATACCTGGGCCTATCTTTTGCCGCGTGTGCTAGAGGTCTTGGCCTGTGGCGAAGAGGTAAGCTCTGTCGGGATCGAAGTCAGCCTGAGCCGGTATCCGACGGGACAGGCCCGGAACTGGTCGTCGGAGGAGTGGCGTGTCCTGGACGATTTCCAGAAACGTTTTCTTCTGAAGGCGATCGAAGGGGGCTCAGAAGAATGTCTGGACGATACGCTATGCATGTTTCGCCTCGGGGGTTGGCCAATGGATGGCCTTTTGGCGCAAGTAGCCGCAGTTAAAACGGCGACTTTGGCAGAACGGTTCTGGCAGGACTGGTGTTACGTGTATGCACCCTCGGTTTGGATCACGGCCTTCTGGGAAAGCCCGGACGGCACGGCTGCATTTGATTTTTACACGTCTGAAGTCATGTATCGAAGAATGCAGCAGCTTGCCTTTGATGATGGCACGCCACCAGAATTGTCCGAAAAGGCGCTGATGGTCGCAGAAGTGATCGAGGCCAATGCGACCTGGAACCAACCTGATCAGTGAAAGCCTTTCGGTCAGAATTGCAAAAGAAAACGCCGCAGGCTGTCCCGCGGCGTTTGTTTCCTGTCAGTCTGTCAGGATTACTGTTTGACGTCAGCAGCCGGGTTAGCGCCCGGTTTTCCGCTGCGGCCAGGGTTCAGAGGATCGTCCTGACGCTGAACGGAGCCTTCGAAATGCGCGCCGCTTTCGATGGCGATTGTCTTGTGAATGATGTCGCCTTCGACCCGTGCGGTCGAGGTCAGGCGCACTTTCAGGCCACGCACGCGGCCAACGATACGGCCGTTGATGACAACGTCATCTGCAGTGACTTCGCCCTTGATGGTCGCCGTTTCACCGATGGTCAGCAGATGCGCACGAATGTCACCTTCCACCGTACCTTCGACCTGAATGTCACCCGAGGTTTTCAGGTTTCCGGTGATGTGCAGATCCGAAGACAGGACCGATGCGGGTGGCTTGGGTTTGGGCGCGGTGCTGGCCTTGGTTTCCGTCGGTGCAGGGGTTGCCGGAGTGGCCGGAGCGGCAGGCTTGGCGGCCTCTGGGGCATTGGTTCCGGGCTCGTTGATTTTGCTCTTAGAAAACATTTCTTGCAGCCTTGATGTAAGTCATTGGGTTAACAGGTTTTCCGTTTACGCGGACCTCATAGTGCAGGTGCGTTCCGGTCGACCGTCCGGTGTTACCCATATCAGCAATATGATCCCCGCGCGAGACCCTTTGGCCAACCTTAACCCGTAACTTGGTGTTATGAGCGTAAAGTGTCTCAATTCCGAAGGCGTGCCGGATTTTGACCAGACGCCCGAAACCCGATTGCCAGCCCGCATGGGTGACAACGCCGTCGGCGGTCGCAAAGATATCAGTTCCAAGTGCACCGGCGAAATCGGAACCGTTATGCATGCGGCGACCGCCCGTTTTTGGGTCACGGCGCGTGCCGAAGCCACTGGTAAAGCGGACAGCCGCTTTCACCGGGCTGGCAAACGGGGCCTTTTCTGCTGCGATACGATAGAGGTTCAGCTGGTCCATCTGTTGCAACAGAGTGTTCGCGCGGATCTCGTCGGGGGTCAGGTCCTCACCGCGCGTGCTGAAGGAAATTGGGGTGAGGGGGCCACCCATGCCGCTATAGCCACGCCGTACTTCTTCAATGATACGGTCAGTTGGCATACCTGCCTGTCGGAACATCTTGTCGAGCGGTTCGACCGAGATGATCATTGCTTCTTCTAGCTGACGGAAAATTTCGTCGCTGCGTTCCTGCATCAGCCGGATCTCAAGCTCGAGATCGTCCCGCTGATCCAGTGCGTTCCGGGCGTCGGCTGCGATCTGATCACGCTCTTGCGCGGTGCGGGTCAGAGCAACGGTCATAAATTCCATCTGTTCGGGGCTGGCAGTGTTTGCCAACGTGAGCCCATCATCGGAATCTGATTGTTGCAGCGCCGCAAGCTCCTGACGGGCAAATTCCCGTTGTTTCATGGTGGTGCGCAGGGTGGACTGGATTACCTCGATCCCCGTTTCCAATTCACGGCGGCTGTTTTCGGACGCCAGCAGCTCGGATTGCATCGCAGAGATCTGTTCAAGCGCAGCGTTGAACCGGTCCTGAGCCATCAGAGCCTCATGAGCGCGCACGTCACGCTCTGCTGACAGGATATTCAGCCGCTCCTGATATGTCGCCTGATCGCGCTTGGCCTGTTCCCGGAAGTTGCCTGATCCGATGCTGTCCATCAACAGGATTGCCGTAGTGACCGCAGTCCAGCCAACAAACAGGGCAACACCAGCAACTGCAAAGATTTGTGTCTCTGAGCTGAGCCGGATGAACCGTGTGTCATTGTCAGATTTCAGAAAGACCCGGCGTTCCGGGAAGTGCTGCTCAAGCAGCGAATGTAGTTTGATTGCCAGACGTGTTCGCACGCGCCTTACCTCTCGATCCCCAAATTCGGGATCGGTTGTGAGTGGTCTCCGTCCCTTGGGGCAACTGAATAGAGGGGACGTCCGATTTGGGCAAGTTTGTTAACTAGTTCACACAACAAACAGGGTTAATCCCGCCAATTCTCGGCGAGAAATTGCCGATTACATCAACTGGAGGATGTTTCAAAGACCGCTATGACCGTGCATGCCGACCTAGCAGGCAGAGCCGGGCGGCGGCAGGCCTTCGGTCAGCGGCCAATAGAAATCCGGCGGTAATCCGGCTTCGGCCCGCTTTTCTTCGTTGAAGGGCGGTTTAAGAACGCCATGAAAATAGCGCCGGACCAGATCGTGAAAGATACCCTTTGGGTCAGCGTTCTCGCGTCCGCAAAGGAAATGGAACCACTTGGACCCGTAAGCAACATGCCCGACTTCTTCGGCGTAGATCACCTCGAGCGCTGCAATGGCCTGTTCAGCCTTTGCCTTGCGGAAGATGTCAATCATGCCGGGGGTCACATCCAGACCCCGCGCCTCAAGCACCATTGGCACTACGGCCAAACGGCCCATCAAATCTTCTGCTGTATCTTCGGCCGCGCGCCACATACCCGCATGGGCGGGCAGGGCGCCGTAATGACTGCCCATCTGTTCCAGGCAATCGCAGACCATTTCGAAGTGGCGCGATTCCTCTTCGGCGCATTTGACCCAGTCGTCGTAGAAACCGATAGGCATAGGGACATGGCCAAATCGGGCGATTATATCCCAATGCAGATCAACTGCGTTCAGTTCGATATGGGCGACCGCGTGTAGCAGGGCAATGCGCCCAGCCTCGGAGCCGGGGCCGCGCCTTGGGACATCCCGGGGGGACAGCAAATCTGGTTTGTCCGGTCGGGCGGGATTCAACGGCGGTGTTGCGGTGCCCACTTCAATCGCAGGAGCGTCCCCTGATCGCGCCGCAAACCAAGCTGCGGCATGGCGCTTGGACAGGGCGGTCTTTTCGCGCCCGTCTGCTGTGGTCAGAACTTCGGTCGCCATTTGGGTCAGTGTTTTCGACACCGGGATATCTCCGCTTTCAAGATTTGTGCGGGTCATAATCCGGATGACGACCGCGGTGAAGGGGTTACAGCGCGCGCACGGCTTCCAGTACCTCTTCCACATGGCCGGGCACTTTGACCTTTCGCCAGATGCGAGCGATCTTACCGTCGGCGTCAATCAGAAAGGTCGAACGCTCGATCCCCATCGACTTGCGCCCGTACATGTTCTTCTCGACCCACACACCGTAATCCTCGCAAACGGTCGAGCCTTCGTCGGACAAAAGTGGCGTCGTAAGACCGTGTTTGGCGACGAATTTGTCATGCTTAGCCACCGTGTCGCGCGAGATGCCGAAAACCTGGGCGCCGGCATCAGCAAAGGCTTGAAGTTGTTCCGAGAAACCGATGGATTCCTTGGTGCAGCCCGGCGTATCATCACGGGGATAGAAAAACAAAACGACGGCGCTGCCTTGCAGGTCTGACAGCGTAACCTCACCACCGCCGTCGCGGGGCAAAGTGAAACCGGGGGCGATGTCTGTAACGTCGGGCATTGGAAACTCCGCTAAAGGTTTTTAAGTGCTGCCTGACATCATGGTTTGGTGCAAGCAGGTAATAGGGCGTGGGTCGGAATTTGGCGCGGCAAGAAGATACACAAGAAGGCCCGGACGGGAAGCCCCGCCGCCGTCGGTCACGCCGCCGCATCGCTGCGTGGGGGATCGTCGGAACCTTCCTGTTGCTTTGCCTGCTGGCCTTTGGCGGCTGGTTCTTTCTGATTGGCAAACAGCTGCACGCACCCGACTGGATGCGGGCCCAGGCCGAAAAACGGCTGGATCAAAGCCTTGGGGGGATCAAGATCCGCTTTGGCGATGCTAGCTTTATCGTCAACGAAAACTGGTTGCCACGTTTGCGACTGACGGATGTGACCATAAGCGACGCGGCGGGACAACAGATCGCGCAAGTGGCGGATATGCGCACACGGTTGTCGATGCGGTGGCTGCTACGGGGGAAAATCCGGCCGCGCACGATTACCCTGCGCGATGCCCAAATCGCATTGACCCGCGGATTGGACGGGGCGCTTTCGTTGACAGTCGGTTCTGGCAGTGCACCGGTTCAGCGGGCGCGGACATTGATCGAGTTGATCGAGGAATCTGACGATGTCTTTTTGTCACCGCTGCTGTCGGGCCTGCGGTCGGTCGAGCTTGAGTCGTTGACGCTGGACTATCAGGATTTGCGCCTGTCGCGCGCCTGGGTTTTCGACGGCGGACATATTTCGATCATCCGTACCGGTGACGAAATGCGCATGTCCACCGGGTTCTCTGTTCTGACAGGGCGCGATTATGCCAGTTCGATTGAGGTAAATTATACCAGCGTACTTGGAACGCCCCAGGCAAGCTTTGGCTTTGCCATAACCGACCTGCCTGCCGAGGATATTGCAAGTCAAAGCCTTGCCTTGTCATGGTTACAGGTCCTTGACGCTCCGATCTCGGGCGCGGTGCGCGGCAGTGTTGATGGCAACGCGGCGCTGGGGCCGTTATTTGCGACCCTGAACCTTGCGGCAGGCGCGGTGCAAGCCAACCAAGAGACAAAACCGATCCCGTTTGAATCCGCCAGGGCTTATTTCAGCTATGACCCAAGGCGGCAGGAGCTGGATTTCGACGAGGTTTCTGTAGTCTCCGCCTGGGGGTCCGTTCAGGCCGAGGGAAGGGCCTTTTTGAGAGGTATCGAGAATGGACTGCTGGAAAGCCTGACCTCTCAACTCCGTCTCAGCAGCATCGACATCAACCCGGCTGGGCTGTTTCCGGAACCCCTCAAGTTGGCGCGTGCCGACCTTGATCTGAAGATGAAGCTGGCCCCGTTCGAGTTGCGCCTCGGACAGATGACGGTTGAAGACGAAAACCTAACGCTGCGTGCTAGGGGTAATCTGAATGGTGAAGCTGAAGGTTGGTCGGGGTACCTCGAGGCTCATCTGGACGAGTTGGAGTCAGGCCAGTTGCTGAGATACTGGCCCCAATTACTTGCCGAGAAGCCGCGTAAATGGGTGTCCGACAATTTATTTGAAGGCCGGCTCTCGGATGTCGATTTTGCATTACGGTTGAAGCCGGACACCAAGCCGGACATTTACTTGGACTTCGGGTTCGACGACGCCAAAGTCCGCTTTGCCAAAACTTTACCTCCGGTCCAGGACGCTCAGGGGCAGGCCAGCCTGATCAACCAACGGTTTACCGTGACAGCCGAGAAAGCGGTTGTCATTGCCGATCAGGGCGGCCCGATAGACGGGTCAGGAACATCCTTCATTATTCCGGATACGTCGATCAAAAAGCTTTCGCCGGCGATTGTGCGCGTCAAGGCCAAGGGCTCGGCAACGGCCGCCTTGTCTTTGATGGATCGTCCCCCTCTGCAGCTGATGACAAAGGCAAATTTGCCCGTGGATGTGGCCTCTGGCGATGTGGAACTGTCAGGCACCTTATCTCTGCCGATGAAGAAGGGGCTGAAGTTCGATGAAACCCAGTTTCACTTTACTGGTAAGATTGGTGATGTGCACAGTGCTCGCTTGGTCAAAGGTTTTGTCGTCAGCGCGCCTCAGTTGACTATTTCAGGTGACCAATCCGCTGTCGAAGTCGGCGGCGACGGATATTTCGGCGACGTGCCCCTGCAGGCAACCTGGCGCCAGCCTATTGGGGGTCGAGAACCGAAACCCAGTGAACTGAAAGGGCAGATCGAGATTTCGCCCCGGCTGGTGACCGAGCTGCGTGCCGGGTTACCAAAGGGTATGCTGACCGGAAAAGGCGTGGCCGACATAACCTTGGGCATCGGTGCTGGCCGCCCCCCGAAACTGACGGCGACATCGAATCTGGAAGGCGTTGTGCTGTCCATCCCCGAGCTCGGGTGGCGCAAAGGCGCTGGTACCAAGGGGTCGATGGATGTCGAGGCAACGCTGGGCGATCAGATGCGCGTGGATACACTTCGGCTGGATGCGGGGGGGTTGCGAAGCCTGGCCTCCATTAATTTCAAAAATGGTGCTTTCGATCGTGTTGAGTTCAGCTCATTCGAACTGGGGAACTGGCTTGCGGTTCCGGCGGAGCTGATATCACGGGGGTCAGCCTTGCCCGATATCAGGGTTCTGGGGGGCGTGATGAATCTGGGGGGCGCGACCTTTGGATCCTCCGAAGGTGGTGGCGGTGGTTCCGGGCAGGGGCCCGAGCTGGATGTAGTGTTGGATCGCCTCCAGATTACAGAGACGATCGCCCTGACCGGGTTCAAAGGAAAATTTGCGACAACTAGCGGTGTCAGCGGCGCGTTCACGGCGAATGTAAACGGCGGTGCTGCTGTGCGCGGACAGGTGACCCCGCGCGGAGGGCGCAGTGCAGTCAATCTAATCTCTGGTGATGCAGGCGACGTTCTGAGATCGGCCAAAATGATAACCCAGGCGCGCGGTGGCAAACTGGACCTGCAACTGGAACCGGTCGGCGGGGCCGGGAACTTCGATGTCATCATGAAGATCGTGAACACCCGAATTCATGACGCCCCGGCCATGGCTGCCTTGCTGAACGCAATCAGCCTTGTTGGACTTGTGGATGAAATGGCTGGGCAAGGCATCTTTTTCTCGAGCATCGAAAGCCGAATGCGGATTACTCCGACCGAAATCAAGGTTCTCAGCGGCAGCGCCGTCGGTCCTTCGATGGGATTGTCCTTCGACGGGACAATCGACACGGTTAGCGAAATGCTGAACTTGCGTGGCGCGATTTCCCCAATCTATCTGGTGAATGCGATTGGAAGTGTCTTCACCAAAAAAGGTGAGGGTGTGATCGCGTTCAATTATACTCTGACCGGCCCTTTGAAATCACCCTCTGTCTCGGTCAACCCTCTGTCAGGGCTTGCGCCATTGTTCTTGCGCAACCTTCTAAGGGAGCCCGCGCCGAAGGTTCAGGATGGGCCAAATGCACAGAAAGCCAAGCCGGATGAGCCCAAGCGCACCTTTGGATCGCCGCCAAAAGACAACTGAACAGGGATATAGCCGAATCTGATACGACCCTGTAAGGCGCGCCCATGAAACTCAGCGATTTCGATTTCCACTTGCCCGAAAATTTGATTGCCACCCGGCCTGCCAACCCGCGGTCTTCCGCGCGTTTGCTTGTGGCCGAGGGCGATGCAATCTCGGATGCGCACGTCTTTGACCTGCCAGACTGGCTGCGACCCGGTGACCGGCTGGTGTTGAATGATACGCGGGTCATCCCGGCACGCCTCAGCGGGCGGCGTCATCGCGACAGTGCGCAAGGGCCGGTGTCTGCGTCGATCGAAGCGACGTTGCTTGATCCGCAGGCAGACGGCACCTGGGCCGCGTTGATCAAACCGCTCAAGAAGGTCAAGACAGGTGAGGTTATCCGGTTTTCGGATCAACTGAGCGCTGAGTTGGATAGGGTGGCGGACGGGCAGGCCTTTCTGCGGTTTAACCTTACGGGGCAGGATTTCGATGCTGCGCTGGAACAGGCCGGCGCGATGCCGCTGCCGCCTTATATTGCCGCCAAGCGTCCTGCCGATGCGCAGGACAAGACGGATTACCAGACGATCTGGGCGCGCAACTCCGGGGCCGTGGCCGCGCCCACCGCGTCGCTGCATTTTGACGAAGCGCTGATGGAGGCGCTTACCGCGCGCGGCGTTTCTGTTTCCTACGTTACGCTTCATGTCGGTGCCGGAACGTTTCTGCCAGTCAAGGTCGAGGATGTGACGACCCATAAGATGCATGCAGAATGGGGCAGGGTCAGTGCGGAAGCCGTCAGTGAAATTCGTGAAACCAAAGCCATAGGTGGCCGTGTCATTCCGGTGGGCACAACCGCGCTGCGATTGATCGAAAGCGCCGCCCGCAGTGGGCAGATCGTACCCTGGGAGGGCGATACCGACATCTTCATCTATCCGGGCTTTCAGTTTTACGTCACGGATGCGCTGATCACCAATTTCCATCTGCCGAAATCCACGCTGCTGATGTTGGTTTCAGCTTTGATGGGGCAGGATCGGATGCAAGAGGTTTATGAGCACGCGATTGCGCAGAACTATCGGTTCTTTTCATATGGGGATGGGTCGCTTTTGATCCCTTGAGCGGCGTGTTGTCGGGATCGTTGCGTTTCGATGTCGTAGACAAGCTGGTTCAAAGCCGTTTTTGATATAAAAACGAATCTCTAGTTCAGGTTAGCAATCTCGGAGGCCTCTATGCTTCAGGTCATTACCAGCGCGTGGTCACTTCTTCTTGGCATGGGCCTGCTTATGATTGGCAATGGTCTACAGGGCACAATCCTGGGCGTCCGAGGCGAGATCGAAGGGTTTTCGACCCTTCAGATGTCTGTTGTGATGTCAGCTTATTTCGTAGGTTTCCTCGGAGGTTCTCGCCTTGCACCGGAGATGATACGGCGGGTTGGACATGTGCGGGTCTTTGCTGCGCTCGCTTCTTTTATTTCGGCCGTGATGATCATGTATCCGATGTTGACCGAGCCAGTCGCGTGGGCTTTGGGGCGTGTCGTGATCGGGTTTTGTTTCTCGGGAGTGTATGTCACCGCCGAAAGCTGGCTGAACAACGCGGCCAATAACGAGAACCGGGGCCAGGCGCTTTCGCTTTATATGATCGTACAGATGACTGGGATCATCACCGCTCAGGGGCTTATGCTGGTTGGCGATCCTGCTGGTTACGAAACCTTTGTGATCGCATCCATTCTGGTTTCGGTTTCCTTTGCTCCGATTCTGCTGTCGATTTCACCGACACCGGCATTTGACACGACCAAGCCCATGACATTGCGTGAACTGATGGGGAAGTCGCCGTTGGGCTGCGTGGGCATGTTCCTGCTGGGCGGAGTGTTCTCGGCCCAGTTTGGTATGTCGGCGGTCTATGGCGCGCGCGCTGGGCTGACACTGGTTGAGATTTCGACCTTCGTGGCGGCTTTCTATGTCGGGGCAATACTGCTGCAATATCCGCTGGGTTGGTTCTCGGACCGGATGGATCGCCGGTTCCTGATCATGCTGGCGGGCATCATTGGTGCTTGCGGGGCGGCCACTGCGATGATGTTCGGGTCGACTTCATTTCCGTTCCTTCTGGCCTCGGCCTTTGTGATTGGCGGCATGTCTAACCCGCTGTATTCGCTGCTGATTGCGCATACGAATGACTTTCTGGAGCATGAGGATATGGCGGCGGCCTCTGGCGGTCTGGTCTTCATCAATGGACTGGGCGCCATTGCTGGCCCGCTGATTACCGGTTGGTTGATGGGCGATGACGTGTTCGGACCGTCGGGCTTTTTCCTGATCATCTTTGCACTGCTTGCAGCCACTGCTGTCTATGCGATGTATCGCATGACACAGCGTGCGGCGATTCCTGTGGATGAGACGGGCACCATGTCTCCGCTTTACCCAACGGCCTCGCCGGTGGCGTTCGAATTGGCGCAAGAGGTGGCTATCGAAGCCGCCGAAGCCGATCAGGAAACGCAAGATGTAGCCTAGGACACGAAATTATGTCGCAAGTGTTGCAAATTTTTACTGTCACAAATCTGTAAATCTGCCTTAAATGACGTTACGTCCCTGGGGAGGGCAAAACGACGGAGCAAGGCAATGGTAGGGCCTGAAGAAGTATTGAGTTTTTGGCTGGATCAAGTGGGTCCAGATGGTTGGTATATTGAGGATGAAGCGCTAGACGCAGAGATCCGCGAAAAATTTCTTTCCACATGGGAAATTGCTAATGAGGGAAAGTTCTCTCTCTGGCTGACATACCCCAGCGGGGCACTCGCCTATATTATTCTTATGGATCAATTCCCTAGGAACATGTTCCGCGGCAGCGGCAAGGCGTTCGCCACTGACAGGGCAGCCTTGTCTGCAGCGAAATGCGCCATCGACAAGGGTTGGGATATGAAGATTGACGAGCCCGCGCGGCAGTTCTTTTATCTTCCACTGATGCACTCAGAAAATCTGTGTGACCAAGAGCGTTGTGTACGCCTGATGTGCCAGAATATCGACGGAGCCAAGTCAACCAACCTGCTGCATGCAAGGGCGCATAGGGAGGTGATCCGAAAGTTCGGCCGTTTCCCCTATCGTAACGAAGCATTGTCGCGGCCCATGACCGAACATGAGGCCGCCTATGTAAACATGGGCGGGTACGGGTCCACCGTCCGAGAGCTTCAGGCCGCAGGTTAGCCTTCGACCGAACATCCTTTGATTGTGATAATACGGTCGGCCACAGTGTCGGCCGTTTTTTCTATTGCAGTGCTGATAAAGGCGTCAGGCGTTTCGGCAACCGCAACGATACGAGACTGCGCCACCTGTAGCGTATCTTCGATTTGGCTCAGGCGGTCGAGCGTTTGCGAGACCCGTTGGGCGGTGGCGGTGTCGGCAAGCCCGCCATTGACTTGTATAGTTGCGAGTTCAGTGCGAAGTGCTGCCAATTCACTGCGCACGCCTTGAACCTCTTCGCGCAAAGGGGCGACGATCTGAACCTTCTGTGAAAAATCAGACATCAGGGATTGCGCTGTTGTGGTCAGCTTCCAGCCCAAAAACAAACACAAGGCCACCAGGATAAGCGTGGCGTTGATTAGGGCGAGGACCAGATCTTTCAGCGTTTTAGCCATGTTATGCCTTTCGCGTAAATGGATTTAGAATGGAGCAACTGGGATACTTAGCTATCTTCTAGCGTTTTGAACGGGTGCGGTATAGGCTCGAACCTCTGCAATCCGTATGGGTTTACCCTGCGTAGCTTTTGTCGCGGGGACTAAGTGTTGAAGGGTGGCTGATATTAGTTTAATGGTAAACTAATTTGGAAATGACCTGCTCCGAGAGGGAAACATGGCAGCACAATCTTTTGATCTGATCGTAATCGGCGCTGGTCCTGGCGGGTATGTCGCAGCCATTCGCGCAGCACAGCTTGGTTTGAAAACCGCCGTGGTCGAGCGCGAACATCTCGGGGGGATATGTCTTAACTGGGGCTGCATCCCAACAAAGGCGCTGCTGCGGTCTTCAGAAGTGTTTCACCTGATGGAGCGCGCAAAGGATTTTGGGCTGAAGGCCGAGAAGATCGGATATGATCTGGATGCTGTGGTCAAGCGATCGCGCGGTGTCGCCGGGCAACTTTCGGGCGGTATCGGTCACCTGCTGAAAAAGAACAAAGTGACGGTTGTCATGGGCGAGGCGACGATCCCGGCCAAGGGCAAGGTCTCCGTCAAGACCGACAAGGGCAGCGAAGAGTTGACAGCCAAGAACATCGTTCTGGCAACCGGCGCGCGCGCCCGCGAGCTTCCCGGGCTGGAAGCGGATGGTGATCTGGTTTGGACTTACAAACACGCCCTGCAGCCGCCGCGGATGCCAAAGAAATTGCTGGTCATCGGGTCGGGTGCAATCGGGATCGAGTTCGCTAGCTTCTACAATACGCTCGGTGCAGATACGACGGTGGTTGAAGTCATGGACCGGGTTCTGCCCGTCGAGGATGCCGAGATCAGCGCCTTCGCCAAGAAAGCCTTTATCAAACAGGGCATGAAGATCATGGAAAAGGCGATGGTCAAGCAGTTGGACCGCGCTAAGGGTAAAGTCACCGCGCATATCGAGGTGAAGGGAAAGGTTGAAAAGCACGACTTTGACACTGTGATTTCTGCCGTGGGCATCGTCGGCAATATCGAAAATCTGGGGCTTGAGGCTTTGGGTGTCAAAATCGACCGGACCCATGTTGTGACTGACGAATTCTGTCGCACCGGTGTCGATGGCCTATACGCCATCGGTGACATTGCCGGAGCGCCATGGCTGGCGCATAAAGCAAGCCATGAGGGTGTCATGGTGGCCGATCTGATCGCCGGGAAACATGCCCATCCGGTCAAACCCGAAAGCATCGCGGGCTGCACCTATTGCCATCCGCAAGTTGCGTCTGTCGGCTATTCCGAGGCAAAGGCGAAGGAGCTGGGCTATGACGTCAAAGTCGGCCGCTTTCCATTTATCGGCAACGGCAAGGCAATCGCACTAGGAGAGCCCGAAGGTCTGGTTAAAACCGTCTTTGATGCCAAAACCGGAGAGCTGTTGGGCGCCCATATGATCGGTGCGGAAGTCACTGAATTGATTCAGGGATATGTGGTCGGGCGTCAGCTTGAAACCACCGAAGAGGATCTGATGAACACCGTGTTCCCGCATCCGACTTTGTCCGAGATGATGCATGAAAGCGTTTTGGACGCTTACGGGCGCGTGATCCATATGTAACTCAGGGCAGGGGGTGCCCCTGCCGATCTGCGGGACGTTACCAAAAGTATCTTTGGCCAGATGAAGCAGCGAGCCAAGCTTCATCTGGCCTTTTGATTCCCGGATTTGCTTATCGGGTCAGCGCGTCGAGAATGCGTGCCCAGGACCGGATGCCCTTGTGAAAGCTTTTGACGTCATATTTCTCATTCGGTGAGTGAATGGCGTCGTCATCATTGGCAAAGCCCACCAGCATGGAATCCATGCCCAGCTCCGTGTTGAAATAGCCGACCACAGGGATCGATCCGCCCATTCCGGTAAAGACAGCCTCGCGCCCCCATTCATCGGACAATGCGCCTCGGGCGGCTTCGAATTCGGGGCGGTTGATATTCATGACGGATGCGGGCGAGCCTTCAAGATCGTTGTCCCACTGTACTTTCGCGTCGGGTGACAGGCGGTCTTCTACATGCTTGCGAATCTGGTCGCGCAAGGCGTCAGGGTTCATGTCACCCACCAGACGGCAGGTGATCTTGCAATGCGCCTGTGAGGGAATGACCGTCTTCGAACCGGCGCCGTTATAACCGCCCCAAAGCCCGTTTACCTCAAGCGTCGGGCGCGCCCATTGTTGCTGCAATGTCGAATATCCTTTTTCGCCATGTGGCTGAGAATACCCCACCGAGTTCAGATAATCCGCCTCATCGAACCCGCAGTTTTCCCATTGGCGCAACTGTTCGGCCGGGACGTCATGAACCCCGTCATAAAAGCCTTCGACAGCGACGCGACCGGTTTCGTCGTCATAGAACGAGGCGACAATCTTGGAGAGCTCTCGCAGCGGGTTTAGCCCCGGTCCGCCGTAATGGCCCGAGTGCAGGTCGATCCGCGGACCGATGATGGTGAATTCGTCCTTGAGCATCCCGCGCAGCTGAGACGCGATTGAAGGCACCCCACGCGACACCATCGAAGTGTCGCATACCAATGCCAGATCCGCTTTCAACTCGGCCACGTTTTCACGCAGGAACGGGACCAGCGACGGCGAACCGGATTCTTCTTCGCCTTCGAAGAAGAAGGTGATGCGGCAGGGCAGGGTGCCATGGACGGCCTTCCATGCGCGGCACGCTTCGACGAAGGTCATCAACTGTCCCTTATCGTCCGAAGAGCCCCGACCCCGGATAACTGGCCCATTTTCGGTTTCTTCAATGGCCGGATCGAACGGATCCCGGTTCCACTGGTTCAGCGGGTCAACGGGTTGCACGTCATAATGGCCATAGAACAGAACATGGGGCGCGCTGTTGTCCTCACCTATATGCCCGACCACCATGGGATGTCCGGTGGTTTCACGTTTTTCAGCCTGAATTCCTATGTTTTTCAGGTCAGATACCAGCCAGTCAGCTGCCTGGTTGACCTGTTGGTCAAAGGCCGGATCGGTGGAAATTGACGGAATGCGGAGCAATTCCATCAGGCGGTCGATTGAGGTTGGCAAATCGGCGTCGATGCGGTTCAGAACAGCGTCCAGCGACATAAGAGGGCTCCTGCTTGATTTGGATTTTCCGGAACCCTATCAGCGCCACTTTTGCCGTCTAGCCCGCAAGGACAGGAATCTGGTATAATATCGGAAACCCGGATGAGATAATGTGCTGTGCCTGCGTCGTTTCCTCGCGTCCAGGGGGCGTAACTTTACTTGTCGGTCAGGGTCAGAGCGGATATTTGATGCAAATCAAATAAGCGTTCACTGTGCTTGCGGTATCAAGCAGGCAGTGGGAAATGCTCTGGTGCAGATTCGTATCCTGCGCAGAAGAAGACGTTCGGTCGCCGTAATATCGGTCGGGCAACTAAGGAGAAACCGGTGGATTATACTGCTCAGCTTGATTCAGCGATCGCAAGGCTGCATGACGAAGGACGGTACCGGACCTTCATTGATATCGAACGTCGCAATGGTCATTTCCCGCATGCGGTGCGCACGCGCCTCGATGGATCGCAGCAAGATATCACCGTCTGGTGCGGCAACGACTATCTTGGCATGGGGCAACACCCTGTGGTGCTGGAGGCGATGCACGAGGCCGTGGATGCCGCAGGCGCCGGATCAGGTGGAACCCGCAACATTTCGGGCACCACGGTTTACCACAAACGGCTTGAGGCCGAGCTGGCCGATCTGCACGGCAAAGAAGCTGCGTTGCTGTTCACCAGCGCCTATATCGCAAATGACGCGACACTCAGCACTTTGCCGAAACTGTTTCCTGGTCTGATCATTTATTCTGACGCATTGAACCATGCTTCGATGATCGAAGGGGTGCGCCGCAACGGCGGGTCCAAGCGCATCTTCCGCCACAATGACGTCGCCCATCTGCGCGAACTGCTTGAAGCGGATGATCCCGCAACGCCCAAACTGATCGCTTTTGAGTCGGTGTATTCGATGGACGGCGATTTTGGCCCTATTGAAGAGATATGTGATCTGGCCGATGAATTCGGTGCGCTGACCTATATTGATGAGGTCCACGCCGTTGGCATGTACGGACCGCGCGGCGGTGGCGTGACCGAGCGTGATCGTCTTGCCCATCGGATTGACATCATCAACGGCACATTGGCCAAAGCCTATGGCGTCATGGGGGGCTATATCGCGGCCAGCACTAAAATGTGCGACGCTGTGCGGTCTTATGCTCCGGGCTTCATCTTTACGACGTCCCTGCCACCTGCCGTTGCTGCGGGTGCCGCAGCTTCGGTTGCCTACCTCAAAACTGCGTCCGAATTGCGAGAGCAGCATCAGACGCAAGCAAAGATCCTCAAGCTTCGACTCAAGGGGATGGGCCTGCCACTGATTGATCACGGCAGCCACATTGTGCCCGTGATTGTCGGCAACCCCGTGCACACGAAGAAACTCAGCGATATGCTGCTGGATGACCATGGAATCTACGTTCAGCCCATCAATTTCCCCACTGTTCCGCGTGGAACAGAACGCCTGCGTTTCACACCGTCCCCGGTTCATGGACCTGACGAAATGAACCGTTTGATCCAGGCGATGGACGAACTTTGGTCACATTGTGCGCTAAATCGCGCCGAACTTGCCGGTTAACCTAACGCTAAAGTGTGCAATTCGTATGCCGCGTGCTAAAATTACGCTAACAAAACTACGGCGCGAATCATTCTTTTAATGATTCGACCACGGCGTGAAACACGCACAGGCAGAATGGGGCAGCAGGGATGATTGGGCGCAGATCACAGCGCGGATCCGAAGGCGACACTGACGTCAGGCCCAAGGGCTTTGACGACTATGAGGTGCGGCTGGGTGACATGATGCGTGGTGAACGCGCAACAATGGGCAAATCCCTACTGGATGTGCAGCGCGAACTGCGGATCAAAGCCAACTACATTGCAGCCATAGAAGATGCCGACCCGGACGCCTTCGATACGCCCGGATTTATCGCTGGGTATGTGCGCTCTTACGCCCGCTATCTGGGGATGAACCCCGACGAAACTTTCTTTGCGTTTTGTAAGGAAAGCGGGTTTGAGGTCGCGCATGGCATGTCGGCCGAGGCGTCAGTGGTTCGAAAGACCTCGGGCAGCTTGCCGGCTCGCGGTCCGATGGGGCGCGATCCGTTTATCTCGCCAAACACTCCCTATATTCCCGGACGGGAATCGTTGGTCAGCCAGATCGAGCCGCGTGCCATCGGGTCGTCTCTGGTTCTGTTGGCTGTGATCGGCGGTATTGGGTATGGCGGATGGTCCGTCCTGAACCGGATTCAGCAAGTGCAGGTAAGCCCGGTTGAACAGGCTCCGGTTGTCTTGTCTGATTTGGACCCGCTTGAGGCGGCGCGTGGCACCACCGAAGATCAAGTCGCGCTGATCGACACCCCCTCGGCTGAGGCTCTGGATAGGCTGTATCGCCCACAGGCCCTGGATTTGCCGGTGCTCGTTGCCCGTGATGCACCAATTTCTACACTGGACCCGCGTACCGTTGGCACCTTCCAGCCGCCTGAGCCGCCCAAGGTTGAGGTTGCCGAAGTCCATACGGTTCTTCGCCCGGCATTGCCGCAGGTGGTTGAACAGATTGATACGACCCTGAAAATCGTCGCCGTTGATCCGGCGTGGATGCGGGTCACCGCTGCGGATGGAAGTATCATCTTCGAGGGTACGCTTGGAACCGTCGAACAGGGCAGTACATTCGAGGTACCGCTGACAGAAGAACCGCCTAACCTACGTGCAGGTGCCGCCGGATCTGTCTATTTCTCGATGAATGGTGACCATTTCGGCCCGGTCGGAGCACCAGGAACTGTCGCCAAAGGTGTCGTTCTGTCCAAGGATGCGGTTTCCGAACGCTATACGGTAGCTGATCTTGAGGCCGAGCAAAACGTCGCCCTCAAGCAACTGGTGGCGGAACTTCAGGCGCAAAGCTCTGCCGCACCGACAGAATGATCTGACCATTGCAGTGGCCAGTTAGGCTGACTATTTAAAGATCAACTCAGACAGTCTTGGACCCGTCCACATGTCCCTTAATCACGTGCGCCCATGGCGCAATATCTACCGCCGCAAATCTCGTCAGATCATGGTTGGAAACGTCCCCGTCGGAGGTGACGCTCCGATTGCGGTGCAGACGATGACCAACACGCTGACGACGGATGTTGCGGCGACTGTGGCTCAGGTGCAGGCTGCCGCAGAGGCGGGTGCGGATATCGTGCGCGTTTCGGTCCCGGATGAGGCCTCGTCCAAGGCGCTGAAAGAGATCGTGCGCGAAAGTCCGGTACCTATCGTGGCGGATATCCACTTTCACTATCGCCGTGGGATCGAGGCCGCCGAGGCAGGCGCAGCATGCTTGCGGATCAACCCTGGCAACATTGGCAATGAAAGTCGGGTGAAAGAGGTCATTCAGGCTGCGCGTGACCATAATTGCTCGATCCGGATCGGGGTGAATGCGGGAAGCTTGGAAAAGCATCTGCTCGAGAAATACGGCGAGCCTTGCCCCGAAGCGATGGTTGAAAGCGGGCTAGAGCATATCCGTATTCTTCAGGACAACGATTTCCACGAATTCAAGATCAGCGTGAAAGCCAGCGATGTCTTCCTGTCGGCAGCTGCCTATCAGGGCATCGCCGAGGCCACGGACGCCCCCATCCATCTGGGTATTACCGAGGCCGGAGGACTGGTTTCGGGCACCATTAAATCGGCGATTGGTCTGGGCAATCTGCTGTGGATGGGCATTGGCGACACGATCCGCGTCAGCCTGTCCGCGGATCCTGTCGAAGAGGTCAAGGTAGGGTTCGAGATCCTGAAATCTCTGGGCCTGCGCCATCGCGGGGTTAATATCATCTCATGCCCCTCTTGTGCGCGGCAGGGGTTCGATGTGATCAAAACGGTCGAGGCGTTGGAACAGCGTCTTGAACATATCAAAACACCAATGAGCCTTTCGATCATCGGCTGTGTCGTGAACGGCCCGGGCGAAGCGCTGATGACCGATGTCGGCTTTACCGGCGGCGGTGCCGGATCGGGTATGGTGTATCTGGCGGGCAAGGCCAGCCACAAGATGTCCAACGATCAGATGGTCGACCACATTGTTGAAGAGGTCGAGAAGAAGGCCGCTGAATTGGACGCTGCGCAAGAAGCCGCTGAGTAATTTTCCAGCTTGATTGGCCGTTGAATGACCAGATCGGCGGGCATGCAGGGTCAATTCATAGGGCCTGCATGTTATTGGCCGCGTGTATCTGGTGGACCCCAATCCCAGACACCTCATTGAAAACGCGACGATGTTGGTCCACATTATTGTGAGGAATGAGATTTTCATTCCCGCTTAGATTTGTTGTTTTTGTTTCATGGGTTTCTTAGTCGTATGCCAGTAAGCGATCGTTTGAAGATTAGATTGTCTCCTGCCTCTTCGGCCCTCGGTCTTTGCGGTCCGGACTCTAACAGGGGGCTTATGCAATGCGCCGTAACTTGAAAGCCTTCGGCCTGGGTGCAGTGATCGCCGGGTGTTCGGGTTTCATGGTGGCAGATAGCGTAGTGGCCGATCAGCCCGCATTTCCCGGTGCGGTGGGATATGGGCAGAACGCTACGGGTTGGCGTGGCGGCGAAGTGTTTCATATCACAACCCTGGACGATACCGGCCCGGGCAGCCTGCGTGAGTGCGTCGAAAATGACGGCTCCGGACGGGTTTGCGTTTTCGATATTTCAGGGACGATCACTGTAGACACCCAGATGAAAGTGGCTTCGAACACCTATATCTCCGGACAGACCGCGCCGGGACAGGGGGTGCAGATCAAACTTGGCAAGGTTCTGGATTCACCCCTGATGATTTTTGAGGCGCAGGACGTTTTGCTGCGGAACCTCAAATTTCGGCCTGGACCCAGTTACAAGCCCTCGTCGAACGTGGACGGGCTTTCCATAGAGAGCAGTTCGAATATCTACGTTGACCGTGTCTCGATCCAATTTGCCACGGATGAGAATCTGGGCGTTGGAACGGAAAACCTGCCAAGCGAAGATATCACGATAGCCCGCAGCATCTCAGCCCTGGCTCTGGATAAGTCCACCCATACAAAGGGAAAGCATTCAAAAGGTGCTCTGCTGTGTTCCGATGATGGAACGGCAAGGCAATGTGGGCGGGTCACCCTGTATCAAAACCTGTTTGCCCATAACCGCGACAGAAATCCAGACATCCAGTCGTCACCATCTGGGCAAGTCGACATTATTAACAACGTGTTCTACGACGCGACCTCGCAATTCGGTGAGTTCTGGAACCATTACGGCGACACATGGATCGCCTATGTGGGAAACGTGGTCCTGCCGGGCCCCAGTACACGGAACAGGCCGCCCCCCGCCGCATTCGAGGTGTTCCCTTATGGCGCGGACAAAGGGTTCAGCATCTCGGTTTTCGAACAAGATAACCTGCATCTGGACAGCCGTATTGAGCTGCTATGCGACAGATCAGTGAAGGGCAAGATTGCGGATGATGCGGCGGTCGAATTCCTTGTGGCTGAACCTCACCAGCCGCTGTCGGTTGAACCTGCCGAGGTGAGCACGACATACGAAACCGTTCTTGGAACCGTGGGGGCCCGGCACGGGGATGACCAAGCTTTGGACAGTCTGGATGCGATGGTGATCGAAAACGTCCGTGGCTGTGATGGACATCGGATAAACGATCCGGGCGAGGTGGGCGGTTGGCCGGATTTGCCCATTGTTCACGCGGCAGTTGATACTGACCGGGACGGAATGTCTGATACTTGGGAAACAGGGCGGACTGGCCTGGACCCGAATGATCCCTCTGATGTCTGGGCGGACCGGGACGGCGATGGCTGGTCTAATCTAGAGGAATATCTAAGCCACCTTGCTGGCGACCCGATGCCCTGACGGAATGGCCGGCTCCTGTTGCGGAACCGGCCTGCCAAATCAGCCTTGCTCGGCGCGAACGGCATTCGCAATTTGCTGCATCTGATCTGCTTTCAGGTACCCGCGCAGCATTTCGGTGCCCAGCACAAACGAAGGCGTGCCCGAAATCTGCATCCGCTGCGCCAATTCACGGGTCTTTTGGATTTCCTCGGTGACCTGTTCGCTGTCCATTGCCGCCAGAATCGCGTCACTGTCTAAACCCAGCCCGTCCGAGATACGGCGCAAAGTAACCGGCGACGGTTCCCCGGTGAATTCGAGCAGGGCATCGTGAACATGTTTATAGGCATCGTCCCCGGCAACATGTTTGGCGGCAACGGCAAAGCGGGATGAGATCATCGACGCGTCTCCGAGGATCGGAAACTCTTTGATCACAAGCCGAATATTGCCATCTTCGGCCAGCAGGCTGGCCACTTCGGGAACCGCACGGCGGCAATATCCGCAGCGATAGTCCATGAATTCGACCAGAGTAATATCTCCGTCCGGATTGCCGCCCACCCAGCTGTACCCGTCGTTGAAAAGCTCATCAGCATTGCTGGCGACAAGCTCTTTATCCGCCTGCGCTTCTTCCACGGCGTTGCGTTGTTCCAGAATGTTGATCGCTTCGATGATGACTTCGGGGTTTTCCAGAAGGTATTCGCGTACCTGCTCTCCGAATTGTTGTTTTTCGGCGTCGGTCAGCTGGCTCAGGTCCAGGGCCTGCGCCGATCCTGCGATCAGGGAAAGCCCCAGAAGGGCTGGTGCAGCGTGTCTGAGGGTCATTTCCGTTTCCTTTTCGAATTACTCTTGTTTGCTTGTTCAAACGCAATCAACACATCTTGGGCCCGTTGCCAACCCGGTGATCCGACCGGCAACTGCGCAACCGCGCGTTTCGCGTGAATACCGGCGTCATCCAAACGGCCCTGCAGGGCATATCTTTCGGCAGTAACCGCCGATGCCATACCAGTATTGCCTGTTTTGGCATAAGCTGCACCCAGGTCTTGCATCAATCTTGCGTTACGAAAATCTCTGGCCCGTGCTTTTTCAAGAATGGGCAAGGCTTCCACTGTCTTACCTTGAACCAACAGGGACCGCCCGTATCCGGCCAGGATAAGTGGGTTATTCGGCGCCAATTCAACGGCTTTGCCATATGCTGCTACCGCATCAGCCACTTGACGGTTTTCAAGCATGATCTGGCCTTTGAGGTCATAGTAATAGGGGTCATTGGGCCGGATTGCCAAAGCACCATCAATCGCAGCGCGCGCTTTGGTTAGATCACGGTTTTGATGGTGGGCTGCTGCCTCGCGCATCAGTCGTATGTCCTGGGCGGTTTCTTCTTTGGCGCGCCGCATCGTCCATGTGGGCGAGCGGATGAAGGCCGATAGTTTACCTTTCGCCCTTGCGAACCAGTAATCGGCATTCTGGCTGGGTTTGGCTTTGTCGCCGAACTCTTCCAGAAACGCCTCGGCGGCGCGCAACCTCTCGCGGCTGGTGGGGTGTGATCGCATGTATGGGTCCTGGTTGCCCGTGTTTAACAGCTCTTGCCCCGCGAATTTACGGTGCAGAGACACCATGCCACTGGGCGAGATACCGGCCCAACGTAAATAGCTTGCTGCGCTGCGATCCGCCGAGGACTCTTCAGCGCGGGTGTGGCCAAGAAAGCTGCGCAGAGCTGCCGAATTAGTACCGGCCGCAATTCCGAAAGCGGCCTCGCCGCCGCCAGCAGCTGCAGCAATCAGTGCCAAAGCCGTCCCGAGCCCGGCTTTTTGCCGTGCGGCATTCAGGTTTTCGTAGCGGCGCGATAGATGCCCGTTGGCGATATGGGCCGCCTCATGTGCGATAACCGCCTGCAACATCTCGGGGCTTTCGACTGAAAGGATTAACCCATAGTTCAGATAGATCGCATTGTAATCCAGAACGAAGGCATTGAACGTGCTGTCATTGACCACCAGTATCTGGACCCGGTTGGTATTCAGACCGGCGGCGCGCAGAACGGGAAAGGCCAGCTCTCGCAGACCGTGTTCAATATCTGGATCACGGATCAGGCTTTGGGCCTGAACAGCGCCTACGAGCCAAGTCACTGCAAACAGCAACAGGGCTGGGATTGACGCCAGCCTGGATACGCGTTCAAAAGCCATGATTGCAACATGGGAGATGGCCATGCGAAACTCAACCCGGTCCGGGGTCGATCCGTTCATCGTGATGGACGTGATGGAGGCTGCCCGCAAAGCTGAAGAAGCCGGCCGTCACATCATCCACATGGAGGTCGGCCAGCCTGGAACCGGCGCACCCAAAGGGGCGACCGAGGCATTGGCTAAGGCAATGGAGCAAGGCCCGCTGGGATATACCGTTGCATTGGGTCTGCCAGCACTGCGCCGCCGGATCGCGCAGATGTATGGCGAGTGGTATAATGTCGATCTCAATCCCGAACGGGTGGTGGTAACCCCCGGTTCGTCAGGCGGATTTCTGCTGGCGTTCACCGCGCTGTTCGACAGCGGGGATCGCGTGGGTATTGGGGCCCCCGGCTATCCGTCATATCGGCAGATATTGCGGGCCCTGGGGCTGGTCGCGGTTGATCTGCCCACCGCTCCGGAACACCGCCTGCAGCCGGTGCCAGCCGATTTCGCAGGGCTAAATTTGCAGGGGCTGATGGTGGCCTCGCCCGCCAACCCGACAGGCACCATGCTGGATCGCTCCGCAATGGGGACGCTGATCGAGGCCGCTCAGGGCCAGGGTGCGTCTTTCATCAGTGATGAGATTTACCACGGTCTGGAATACGAAGCCAAAGCCGTCACCGCGCTGGAGCTGACAGATGAGTGCTATGTGATCAACTCATTCTCCAAGTATTTCTCTATGACAGGTTGGCGCGTTGGCTGGATGGTTGTGCCTGAGGATCATGTGCGCGTCGTCGAGCGGATTGCGCAGAACATGTTTATCTGCGCGCCTCACGCCAGCCAGGTGGCAGCGCTGGCGGCGATGGATTGTGATGAGGAATTGCAGGCCAATCTTAATGTCTATCGGCGGAACCGGGCGCTGATGCTGGACGGTCTGCCCAAAGCCGGTTTCACCAATATCGCGCCACCTGATGGGGCATTCTATGTCTACGCCGATGTGTCTGACCTGACCGACGACAGCCGTGCCTTTGCGGCTGAGATTTTGGATAAGGTCGGCGTGGCGGTCACTCCGGGGCTGGATTTCGATCCTCAGCGCGGGCACGGCACCATCCGTTTTTCCTATGCACGTTCGACTGGGGATATCGAAGAGGGGCTGCGGCGGCTTCAGCGTTTCATGGCTGATCGGGGCTTGATTTCTGCCCAAGCCTAAAGCGTTCACATCCAAGTGCGGGTCGGGTAGGCTGCGCTTCAACCGATCTCGGGAAAACTTGAGGCCATGAGCAGAATTATCTACGCCATCGCGCTGATCTGGGCGCTAGGCAGTACCGCCGTTGCGCAGGATTTCAGCGCACTCGCCCGTGTTTTGCCAGACCAAAGTTCGATTGTTGATGACGGGCGGTCCGGTGTAAGCATCCAGCTTGGGCTTAGCCAGGGGGTGCCTTATCGCGTTTTTACCCTGCGCGACCCGTATCGGATGATCCTGGATTTCCAGGAGGTAGACTGGACCGGTCTTGATCGTGACCGCTTTCTACAGACTGGCCGTATCAGCGGTGTGCAGTTCGGCTCTTATGTACCGGGCTGGTCCCGCATGGTACTCGAACTGGGCGCGCCTCTGGCGGTTGAGACGGCGGATATGCGAGTGGACTCTGCGACTGGGGCCGCGCATTTGACGCTTGGGCTGCAAGGGACAGATTTCGACAGTTTCGCAGCCAGCGCCGGAACGCCCCGGCAAACCGGCTGGGATTTGCCCGAACCAGCAGAGACATCGGTCGCTCCGGTGGGGCAGGGCAACGGAACTTTGCGTGTCATGTTGGACCCCGGGCATGGAGGAATTGATCCCGGCGCCGAAGTTGACGGTGATGATGAGAAAACGCTGATGCTGACCTTTGCCCGAGAGCTGCGCGAGATGCTATTGCGCACGGGCGGATACGAGGTTGAGATGACGCGGACCGATGATCAGTTCGTTTCTCTTGAACGTCGTATTGCATTGGCACACCGTGCAGGTGCAGATGTGTTCATCTCTTTACATGCCGACATTCTGACAGAAGGGCGGGCTCATGGCGCGGCCGTTTATACGCTGTCTCAAGATGCCTCGGATGTGGCAAGCCACAAACTGGCTGAGCGGCACGACCGCAGTGATTTGATTTCGGGCGTCGATCTGAGCGGTGCGGATGATCAGGTTGCAGATGTTCTGCTGGACCTTGCGCGTCAGGAAACCAGGCCGCGTACGGATGCGTTGGCACAAATGCTGGCGAATGGAATGACGCAACAGGGTGGTCCGATGAACAACAAGCCAATTCGCACAGCCTCATTTTCGGTTCTGAAGGCAGCGGATATTCCTTCCGTTCTGATTGAGCTTGGCTTCCTTTCCAGCCCTAGAGATTTGAAAAACATACGAAATCAGGAATGGCGCATGGGAATGGCGCGCGGTATTCGGGATGGGCTAGAGAAATGGCGCCAGGACGATATGGTAAAACGATCCCTGATTGGACAGTGACCCCGTGGCGCAAACCGGCTATTATTGGCCATGGTGTTTTGACCCTGCACAGGTGCGACACTATATAGGCGGCACCGCGAGCAAAAGGCAGTAACGTGATCCGTTTCATTCTTTCGATTTTCGGGGCGATATTCAGCCTCGTGACCTTGGGTATTTTTATGGCTGCGCTGGTTATCGGCGCGGTGTTCTGGATGTATGGGCGCGACCTGCCCAGTCACGAATCCCTGGCGCAGTACAAACCGCCCACGATCAGCCGGATTTATTCTGGCGAGGGTCAGCTGATCGACGAATTTGCGCAGGAACGCCGTCTGTTCACCCCGTCAGAAGAAATCCCCGAACTGGTTAAGCAGGCCTTTATTTCGGCCGAAGACAAGAATTTCTATAACCATAAGGGCTATGATCCGCGCGGGATTATTGCCGCTGGTGTCGAGGCAGTGAAATCCAAGGGCGAGAATGTACGGGGTGCATCGACGATCACACAGCAGGTAATGAAGAACTTCCTGTTGTCGGGGGACCGTCGGGCCGAGCGCAAGATCAAAGAGATCATCCTGGCCACACGGCTTGAGAATACGCTGGATAAGGAACAGATCCTAGAACTGTACATGAACGAGATTTTTCTGGGCCAGAACTCGTATGGTGTAACCGCAGCAGCGCAAACCTATTTCAACAAGACCCTTCAGGAATTGGCTCCGCATGAGGCCGCCACTTTGGCGGCTATGCCCAAGGCGCCGTCGGATTATCACCCGGTTCGGCAGAAAGAACGCCTTGTGAACCGGCGCAATTACGTGCTGCGCGAGATGAACCAAAACGGTTATATCGACACGGCGACCTATGAGGCCGAGGTCGAGATGCCTTTGCGGTCTGTCCAGAATGGTGATTTCGAAAGTTTCCGCACCGCCTTACCGCCGCGGGATTACTTCACCGACGAAATCCGCCGCCAGCTGAGCGAAGATTTCGGCGAGGGCGAGTTCTTTACAGGTGGTTTTACTGTCCGCGCCTCTGTGGACGAGGAAATGCAAGTCAAAGCCGCGCACGCCCTGCGCGAGGCGCTGCAGAAATACGACCGGTCTCGTGGAAAATGGCACGGGACCGACGAAGTGATCGCCGAAGAAATACTGGCGGATGAGGTGCAGTGGCGTGAGACCTTGGCGATTCTGGAAATCCCCCGTGATGTGGTTCTGCCTACGCAGTGGTATCCCGCCGTAGTACTGGATGTCGGTGAGCAGGCCCTGACCGTCGGCATTGAAAATGGTCCGGCTGACGGCATCATCCCGCGCTCGGACATCAAGTGGATGCAGGGCAGCTTCTTCGACAACTTCAAACGCGGTGACGTCATTCTGGTGATGGCCGGGGAAGAAGGCCAATGGTCCGCCCGTCAGGTCCCCGAGGTTCAGGGCGGCTTTGTTGCGATGGATGTGAACTCGGGCCGAGTTTTGGCGATGCAGGGCGGATTCTCGTATCAGGATTCTGTGTTCAACCGTGCCACGCAGGCGCAGCGTCAACCCGGGTCAAGCTTTAAGCCTTTCGTCTATGCCGCTGCGTTGGACAGCGGGTATAGCCCTGCGACCATTGTGGTCGACGCTCCGATCGAAGTGAACACACCGCAGGGCCTGTGGCGACCCAAGAATTCGACCAACAAATTCTACGGGCCGACGCCATTGCGTACCGGGATTGAACAGTCGCGGAACCTGATGACTATCCGTCTGGCGCAAGAAGTCACGATGCCCGTGGTTGCCGGATACGCGGAACGCTTTGGCGTTTATGACCGGATGGGTGCTTTCCTGGCCAACTCGCTGGGGTCCGAAGAGACGACGCTGTACAAGATGGTTGCGGCCTATGCGATGTTCGCAAATGGCGGCGAGCGGGTTGAACCCACTCTGGTTGACCGTATTCAGGATCGGTTCGGCAAGACAATCTATCGCCACGATGACCGCCAGTGCCTGGATTGTAATTCGGCCTGGCTGGAACCTGATGAATCCCCCACGATCGAGACAAACCGCAGTCAGGTCATGGATGCGATTACCGCCTATCAGCTGACGTCGATGATGAAAGGTGTCGTAGATCGCGGCACGGCATCCAGCGTTATCAATCTACCTGTGCCCACCGCTGGGAAGACCGGAACAACCAATGAATCCAAAGACGCCTGGTTCATCGGCTTTACCTCGAACATTGTTGCAGGCTGCTATATCGGCTATGACCGCCCCCGCCCGATGGGCCGGGGCGCGTATGGCGGCACTTTGTGTGGACCTGTGTTCCAAAGCTTCATGGAAACCGCAGTCGAGAAATACGGTGGAGGCCCGTTCGAGGTGCCCCCAGGTGGTCACTTTATCAAAATCGACCGGTTCAGCGGCGCGCGCTTGCCATCTGATGCGTCCGGAGACTTTGTCGTGGCCGAGTATTTCCGCGATGGCGCCGACGGCTTTATCGACCGCATCTATGACGGTGGTTTTGCGATGGGTTCCGACCTGCCGCTGTTTGAAGAGGTCAACAGCTCGGGTCGTCAGGTGACCACGTCGACCGGCGACACCATCACCGTTGGCCCAAATGCCAGCCAGGGCGATTTGCAGGGCGGCGGGCTTTACTGATCCGCCGCGCGCAACAATAGGTTCAAGAGCGTTGCCTCGGGCGCAGCTGAAACTGTCCCGTGGCCGCGCCACATTATGGATAGCGCACCTTTTGCAGCGGCCCATTGGGCAAGACGTTTCCGCGACACACCTAACGCTCCGGAGTAAAGCTGGAGGCAGCGTTCGATCTGGTCGCGGCTGCGAACCAGATCGGGCATACCTTTGGGATGCCGCAATGCGTTTGCAAGTTCAAAAGCAGGATCGCCCAGATACCCCTTTGCATCAATTACCCGTGCCCCTGAAGGCGTTTGAATTACGTTATCGGTGTGAAGGTCACCATGCAGCGGCACCACCTGCGGTTGGCTCGTCAGAAGGTTTGATGCCAGTTCCGTTGCGCGGATCACATCGCGTTGTAGTGCATCAGGGCAATCGCGGGCAAACGTGCAATCAAACAGTGGATTGAATACCTCGTGCAATGGTCGCAGCTCGTCGAACGCAACCGTGGGCTTTTGGTGAAGGCGGTGGGCCATCTCCGAGAAAACCTGCAGCGCGCTTTCAGCGTTTCCGTCACGCGCGATGTCACCCAGTGTCGGACCCTCCAACCACTCCATCAATACGGCTTTGCCCGCTTCGGCATAAATGGCAACCGCGCCACGATCCTGCCAAAGCGACAAAAGCCTGGTCGAAGCAGCTTCGTTCCCGCGATCTGCGCGGTGGTATAACTTTAGCGCGGCCGACCCATAATCCCGCGCGTGAACTTTCCAGACTAACGCATGCTGGGCTTCGGCGATCAGAGTGGCACGGCATAATCCCCAGCAATCCATGATATCACCCGGAACAATATGCATTCAGGTCTCCGCTGTCTTGTGGTGGCCCCACGCTCTTGCTATCACGCAGGCCTGATTGAGCAAGTTGGGACGTAACCATGCGCGCCGAAACCCAGAATACCGTGGCGGAAATTGAAAAGTCGCTAGAGCTGCTGGCGCAGCGCATGGACTATGAAACCGCACCCCATCGCCTTGAGGAATTCAATGCCCGGGTTGAGGATCCCAACCTGTGGGACAACCCCGAGAATGCGCAAAAACTGATGCGCGAGCGGCAGATGCTGGTCGATGCTATTGAAATCTATGAATCCATCAAAACCGACCTCAGCGACAATATGGAATTGATCGAACTGGGCGAGATGGAAGAGGACGAAGAGGTCGTCACCGACGCTGAAGAGGCGATCAGAAAGCTAAAAGCCAAAGCCGCCAAGAAAGAGCTTGAGGCGCTGCTGGACGGAGAGGCCGACGGCAACGACACCTTCCTCGAGATCAATTCGGGCGCAGGCGGCACCGAAAGCTGCGACTGGGCTTCGATGCTAGCGCGGATGTATGTCCGCTGGGCCGAGAAAAAGGGCTATACGGTCGAGCTGCAATCCGAGACCTCGGGCGAAGAGGCGGGTATTAAATCCGCGGCGTACAAAATTTCTGGCCACAACGCCTATGGCTGGCTGAAATCGGAAAGCGGCGTGCATCGGCTGGTGCGAATTTCACCTTATGACTCGGCGGCCAAACGGCATACCTCGTTCAGTTCGGTCTGGGTTTACCCGGTGGTGGACGACAATATCGAGATCGAGGTCAACCCGTCCGAGATTCGCATCGACACCTACCGGTCCTCGGGGGCAGGAGGCCAGCACGTGAACACCACGGACTCGGCCGTGCGGATCACGCATATCCCGACCGGGATCGTTGTTACATCATCCGTGAAATCCCAGCACCAGAACCGTGATATTGCGATGAAAGCACTGAAATCTCGCCTGTACCAGCAAGAGCTGGACCGCCGCAATGCTGACATCAACGCAGCCCACGAGGCCAAGGGCGATGCGGGCTGGGGCAACCAGATCCGGTCGTATGTTCTGCAGCCTTACCAAATGGTGAAGGACCTGAGGACCAACCATGAAACCTCGGATACCAAGGGGGTTTTGGATGGGGATCTTGACGGGTTCATGGCCGCCACGCTGGCCTTGAACGTGGCCGGAAAAAGCCGTTCCGAAGCGCAGGGCGAAGGCTGATAGCAGCGCGTTCGATGCCCATGATGAAGCTGATCAAAGGACATTGGCAACTGATTGCGCTTGTCGCTTTGGTGTTTGTGTTCTGGTCTACGCCGATTGTGGTGCCTCTGAAGATACTCATCGTTTTCCTGCACGAGCTGTCGCACGCGATAACCGTCGTCCTAACCGGTGGTTCGGTCGAGAGCTTCTCGATCTCACCGCAGCAGGGTGGTCTTGTCACAGCGCGCGGTGGGAACAGGTTCCTCAGTCTGTCTGCCGGTTATCTCGGGTCGCTGGCGCTAGGGATGGGATTGTTGCTGATTGCATTGCGCACGCATTGGGACCGGGCGGTGTTGGGTGGTTTTGGCGGCGTGATGCTGTTGGTAACAGCGCTTTATGTTCGCGATCCCTTTGCCATGGCGTTTTGTGCAGGTGTTGGGGCGGTACTGATCGGCATGGCGTTCTATCTAAGTCGGCCGATCTGTGATCTGGCTTTGCGGGTGATCGGGCTGACCAGCGTGATCTATGTGCCTTATGATATCTTTGATGACACGATCCGGCGCTCGGGTGTCCGCTCGGATGCCTACATGCTGGCCCAAGAATTTGGCGGCACGACCATGATGTGGGGCGGGAACTGGCTTGTGTTAAGCGTCCTTTCCATCCTTTTGTGCGTAAAACACTTTCTTGGGCACGACAGCAATTTGCATTTTGGGTCTCGACCCAAGTGACCTCGGGTTGTCTTTGGTGAAAAGATGCATTCAAACTGAGGGTTTAAATGAGGATACGCTCCGGCTAGGCTGACCAAAAAGGTGGAGCCCAGGGATGGATCTAGGCCAAATAACAGCAGCCGAATTGTTGAGTGCATTGTCCTCTGGGCGTTTATCGGCGGCTGAACTGATGCAACTGACGCTAGAGCGGATCGGCGCAGTGAACGAGCGCCTGAATGCAATCGTGGCGATGCGTGATCCTGATGATTTGATGGCCGAGGCCCGTGCTGTTGATGCCGGACCAAACCGTGGTCCGCTGCATGGTCTGCCGATTGCCGTCAAAGACTTGGTGAATGTTGCGGGCGTCGTTTCGTCCCAAGGATCACCAATCCTGAATGGGTTCATTCCGGAAACAGACGATCTGTTAGCCCAGCGGATGAAAGAGGCCGGGGCAATCCTGATCGGTAAAACCAATACCCCGGAATTCGGGTTGGGCTCACATACGTTCAACCCTGTATATGGCGTCACATGCAACCCATATGACCCCGAGCGTACCTGCGGCGGTTCATCCGGTGGGGCAGCAGTTGCGCTGGCGTCTGGCATGGTGGCGCTGGCCGATGGGTCTGACATGATGGGCAGCCTGCGCAACCCTGCGGCATGGAACAACGTCTATGGCTTCAGGCCCAGTTGGGGGCGGGTGCCAAACGAACCCGACGGTGACGGGTACTTGCACCAGCTTTCTACATTGGGCCCGATGGCGCGGAGCCCCGAAGATATTGCTCTATTGCTTGATGTGATCAGCGGCACTCATCCGTCTCAACCTTTGGCTCATCCGGGGGAAGCCGTGTCTCCGGTCCAACCCGCAGATCTGACCGGAATGCGTATCGGGTGGTTGGATGACTGGGGCGGAGCCTTTCCATTCGAACCTGGTATCCGCGAGATTTGCCGTGACGCGCTCGAGGTGTTCACTCAACTCGGGGCCAAGGTCGAACCCCTCACACCGCCCTTTGACGCAGACCAGATGTGGAATAGCTGGATTACATTGCGTTCGTGGAGCGTGGCCGCCGGTCTTGCGTCTCTGACAGAACACCGCGCGTCACTGAAGGACACTGCGCAATGGGAACTGGACCGCGGTCTGGCGCTGACAGCGATGCAGGTCCATCGTGCCAGTGTTGTGCGAACCGAGTGGTTCCGACGTGCGACCGAAGTTTTCCAGGACTATGATGCGCTTATCCTGCCGTCGGCCCAGGTCTGGCCATTCGACTTGCAGCTTGCATTTCCCACCGAAATCAACGGCACCCGGATGGATACCTATCACCGTTGGATGCAGGTCGTGGTGCCGGTCAGCCTGATCGGACTGCCTTGCCTCTCGGTTCCTGTTGGATTTGGATCCGAAGGCTTGCCGATGGGGATGCAGATCTTTGGGCCGCGCGGAGCGGATTCTCGCATTTTGTCCATCGGATCTGCATATCATTCTGCCACCAGTTGGCCGCAAAAACGACCCGCCTGAAAATCGACCGGATACGAAGGATAAAAGCCATGGACAAACAGTTTGGTGTTCCGAACATGGGGCGGGTAGATGTCGAAATGCTGCACGAGGCCCTAAGGCGAGGCTGGAGCGATTTTCGCCGCGCTCCGCTCTTTGGGCTGCTCTTTTCCGGGTTCTATGTTTTGATGGGTTGGCTGATGGTTTGGGTCACTCTCACGACCGGAACGACCTATTGGCTGATTTTGGCCGCAATCGGTTTCCCGATGCTGGGCCCCTTTGCCATGGTGGGGCTGTATGAGGTATCGCGGCGCATTCAAGAGGGTGAAGGTTTGGATTCTCGGGCCATATTTGGCGTAATCCTGGGTCAAAGCCGCCGTCAGTTGCCTTCGATCTGCGCCATCATCGTTGTGATGTTTCTGTTCTGGTTCTTTCTTGGCCACATGATCTTTGCCCTTTTTATGGGGCTATCGACCATGACCAATGTGTCTTCGTCCCTTGAGGTGTTCCTTACATCAAACGGGTTGACGATGTTGGCGGTTGGAACAGCTGTTGGCGCGATTTTTGTGACCATCCTCTACATGATCACGGTGCTTTCAATTCCGATGCTTTTGGACCGAGAGCTGGATTTTGTGACCGCAATGATTGCCAGCTATAGCTATGTGGCCGCAAACCGCAGATTGATGCTGGGGTGGGGCGCGCTGATTGCGGTTCTGACGTTTGCCGCAATGATCCCCTGGTTTTTCGGCTTGTTGATCGTACTGCCGCTATTGGGGCACGCCAGTTGGCACCTATACTGGCTGATCTCTCAGGGCGGGGAAATCGCGGGTTAACACGCCAGGATCGTTGTCAAGCGCGGGCCATGGCTTCTGGTCGGCGTGCAATGCGCGCGGCGGCCAGGACTGTCGAGGTGTCGTCCCCTAAATGTCTGAGCAATATCCGCCGTGTCGTCGTTGCGGTAGCTGTAGTTTTTGACAGGCAAATTGCGACACCGCGCCAACAGTTTGTTTGATTTTCAATTCCACGTGTCACCAGATAGATCCTGCTTTTCTGAGACGCACGACAGGACATGAGCATATAAATCTGCCGCCCGGCACAGGCCACGATACCCTGGACTTCGCGCTCTGCGACTGATGCTCCGGGTGTCTCGGAAATTGGTTCAAACCCTCTAACCAAAGTACATTGCGGTAACCTCCGGGCGTGAAAAAGCCTGTGTCTCAGGGGTTTTGTGCCATCAAGCTCTGTCTCGGTCGCATAATAGAATCCGCCGGGAAACAGTATTTCAGTCAGGGTGGCTGGGGTGGACCCCAGAAACTCGGTCAGGGCGACCGCAGCCGGGTGCTTGGACGGTTGGTCAATCTGATCCAAGGGATGGAGCAAAATCCGAGCATCAACATCAAAAAAGCGGCATATTCGGTCAAGGACATCGGGTCGGGGAAAGCTTTCACCGCCAAGATAGCGATTGAACTGAGTTCGGTTCACTCCAAGCTGGCGGCACAGCTCGGAAACTGAATTATATTGTCCAGCAAGAGTTCGCAGATTGGCGCCGAACATCCTGCGTAGGTCGTCGGGGCTGCGGCTGTCGTTCGTCATTTTCGTCCCGGTACTTGTGTGTATTCCGAATAACCGCGACACAACTGGCCAACAAACCAGGCGCTGTCTGAAATCGTACAGATGACCCAGCGGACGCATCCCAACGCCGCGCTACCCTTGAAGGCTAACGCGATGATGCACAGACGCAATAGGTTAATTCTGATTTAGCTTAAACTTTTTAGGAAAATGTGACGTTGATGTTCACGTTTGGCGTATTGTGATCTTGCAAATTGGGTATTGCCGATACCCCGCCGCCAACTGGATTCGCCGGCGGGGCAGTTTTGGTCAATCGCCGCGCAACAGGGCTGCAACGCCGGTCCGGGCGATTTCGATCAGACCCAGTGGGCGCATGAGATCGGCAAAGGCGTCGATCTTGTCAGGTGCGCCGGTGATCTCAAAAATGAATGAATTCAACGTGCTGTCCACGACATTGGCACGGAAAATATCGGCCAGACGCAGCGCCTCGACCCGCTTGTCGCCGTCGCCGACCACCTTGATGATGGCCAATTCCCGCTCGACCGACGCGCCTTCGACCGTCAGATCATGCACGTCGCGCACCGATACGATCCGGCCCAGCTGTGCCTTGATCTGTTCGATCACCTGCGGGGTGCCGGTGGTGACGATGGTGATGCGGCTGAGGTGGCCGGTATGGTCCACCTCGGCGACGGTCAGGCTTTCGATGTTATAACCACGGCCCGAGAACAGGCCGATGACGCGGGCTAGAACCCCCGGTTCATTCTCGACCAGAACTGCGATGGTATGGCGTTCCTGTACGTCGGAAAACGTGGGTCGTAGGTTATAGGCCGAATGGCGGGTGGAGCCTTTTTTGATATGTAGGGCAGACATGCTGAGCTAGTCCTCTTCGTAGCGAAGGTTCGATACACCTTCGGCATTCTCCAGAATTTTCCAAATTGCGCCACGCAATGCATCCACCTTGGGGGCTGCGTGGTATTTCTTGAACATCTTTCTCACATGCTCGGTCTTTGGTGAGAACTGAACCAGATGGCCATCACCATAGTTTGAGCAGCCGAAAACCAGGGCAAACGGCTCGTCATGATCAATTTCGTGATACCATCCCCAGTCCTCGGCACAGGCGAAGGAAACTTCAAACCCGGATGCGGCAAGCTCTTTACTCAGAAAGATGCTGAGTTCCTTGCCAAACACATCCGGATTGATGAAATCATCAGCTTCTTCGTTCAACTCGTCCGGGGTAGGCTGGAAGCGCGTTGCGTCAAAACTGATCATCTGCGCTGTCATACCAGAACCGAACCTTTGCTATCGATCACGCCCTGCGTCTCGGCCTCGCCCAGCAGCATCTCGTTATGGGCCTTGCCCGACGGGATCATGGGGAAGCAGTTCTCGTGCTTTTCGACCAGACAGTCGAAGATCACGGGGCCGTCATAGTTGATCATCTCCATGATCGCATCATCCAGATCGGCGGGGTCGGAACACAAGATACCCTTGGCGCCAAACGCCTCGGCGAGCTTGACGAAATCAGGCAGCGCTTCGGACCAGGAATGCGAATACCGTTCGCCATGCAGCAGTTCCTGCCACTGGCGCACCATGCCCAAGCGTTCGTTGTTCAGGATGAACTGTTTTACCGGCAGGCGATACTGCGTAGCAGTGCCCATTTCCTGCATGTTCATCAGCCACGAGGCCTCACCAGCCACGTTGATCACCAGCGCGTCGGGATGTGCCATCTGAACACCGATCGAGGCCGGGAATCCGTAACCCATCGTGCCCAGACCACCTGAGGTCATCCAGCGGTTGGGATCTTCGAAGCCAAGGTATTGAGCGGCCCACATCTGGTGTTGGCCAACCTCGGTCGTGATGTAACGGTCATGTTTTTTGGTCAGTTCTTCAAGGCGTTGCAGCGCGTATTGCGGTTTGATGGTCTTTTCGCTGTTGGTATAGGCAAGGCAGTTCACCTTGCGCCATTCGCCGATCTGTTCCTGCCATTTCGCAATAGCTGCGGTGTTGGTCTTGCGACCGCGCGATTTCCAGACCTTGAGGATGTCCTCAAGCACGTGGGCCACATCGCCAACAATCGGGATATCAACGCGGATCACCTTGTTGATCGAAGACGGGTCGATGTCGATATGCGCTTTTTTGGAATCGGGCGAGAACGCGTCGATCCGTCCAGTGATGCGGTCATCAAAACGAGCGCCGATATTGATCATCAGATCGCAATCATGCATCGCCAGATTGGCCTCATACAACCCGTGCATGCCCAGCATACCAAGCCAGTTTTTGCCCGACGCCGGATAGGCGCCCAGACCCATCAGGGTCGAAGTGATCGGGAAATCTGTTGCGTCTACCAGTTCCCGCAGCAACTGGCTGGCTGCCGGGCCCGAATTGATGACGCCGCCGCCGGTGTAAAAGACGGGTTTCTTGGCGGTCTCAATCGCAGCAACCAACTCGGTGATCTCTTCCAGATCGCCCTTCACTATCGGTTGGTAGTGCGAGGTCGAGGGCTTTGGGGCGCTATAGTCACCGGTTGCGAACTGAACGTCTTTGGGGATATCGACCAGAACCGGACCAGGGCGGCCCGAGGTGGCGACATGGAACGCCTCGTGCAGGGTATCGGACAGCGAATTCGTGTCCTTTACCAGCCAGTTATGTTTGGTGCAGGGGCGGGTGATGCCAATAGTATCAGCCTCCTGAAAGGCGTCCGAGCCGATCATGAAGGTTGGAACCTGTCCGGTCAGAACAACAATCGGGATCGAGTCCAGAAGCGCATCTGTCAGCCCGGTCACCGCATTGGTAGCGCCGGGGCCCGAGGTCACAAGTGCAACGCCGGGCTTGCCGGTCGAGCGGGCATAGCCTTCGGCGGCGTGAACCGCACCCTGTTCGTGACGCACCAGAATGTGGCGAATGTCGTTTTGCAGAAAGATCTCGTCATAGATCGGTAGCACGGCGCCACCGGGGTATCCGAATACCGTGTCCACGCCCTGATCCTTGAGGGCTTGAACTACCATCTTTGCGCCGGTCATCTCACGTGTCATCTGCTTTGCTCCGTTCGCGACATGTGTCTTGCGTTTCGCATAAAAAAAGCCCCCGAGATTTTCGGAGGCGCATGGGTTCGATTATGGTTTACCGTTACCGGCCCATGCGCGTGGTTCCTACGATTACGACTAGCGTTCTCATCGCCAGAGGCTCCTTTTTGCGTGGGTTGGACATTATGGGCGGTGGAAAGGGGCGTCAACAGGCAATTGCACCAATTTTCTAACTTCTGGGTGGTATTTTGCGACATTTTATTGCGCATTTTGACGCATGTTCGGAACTTTCGGGATTTTCGCCCCTTTGCAATGCTTGGCGAGTGGCACGGAAGTGTCGAAATGCGTCATGCCGATGTCCGAAACGGGCATGATCGTGATTTTAGGCTGAGTCACGCTTGACTTAATTGCAGTGGCGAGGGAGGCCGAACATGTTGCAGGATCTGGTTGATCTCGGGCGATACCCGATAGACCGCCCCGGTTCATGGGCATATGAGCAGCTGATAGGTGATCTGAGGCGCGAGCTGGATCGGGACGGCTGTGCTGTTCTTCCAGGTTTCGTACACGAGGATGGCGTGGCGCGTTTGCTGAAAGAAGCCGATAAGACTGCCGTTGGTGCACATAGGTCATTTAGCCGAACGAATCCGTATTTCACCAAAGACGACCCGGCATTGGCGCCAAGCCATCCGGTGCGTCGATTTTATGATCGGTCGAATGCCTTTGTGCCAGCGGACAGTTTTTCCAGATCCGGACCGCTGCGACGTATTTATGAGTTCGCTGGTTTTTTACCTTTCATTCGAACGGCATTGAACGAGTCCGAAGACCGGTTCTTTCGCTACGATGATCCTTTGGCTGATGTCATCATCAACGTGGTCGAAGAAGGGCAGGGGTTTCCCTGGCATTTTGACACCAACAACTACACCGTGACGCTGGCCATTCAGAATGGAGAATTCGGTGGTGAATTCGAATATGCCCCCAACCTGCGAAGCGCCGAGGATGAGAATTTCGCGGCTGTTTCTGCGGTTCTGGGCGGTGATCGGACACGGGTGCACCAGTTGGTGTTGAACCCAGGGGATCTGCAGATTTTCAAAGGGCGCTATTCCTTGCACCGGGTCGCTCCCGTGAAAGGAGAGCGCAGACGATATGTCGGGATCTTTTCTTTTGTCGAAACCGAAGGCATGTGCGGTGGGGTGGAACGGACCCGTCAGTTATATGGGCGTGTTCTTCAGCATCACCATGACAAGGAAGGAGTCCGGCGCGACGCCCTTCTGGATTGACGGTAACTAAGAGTGCTCTCGCCCGTTGCCCGCCTGCCTGCGGCGGCTAGGCCGAGCAGCGCGTGCCGCGCTACGGGATCAGAACCCTGGGCTGGTGCCCTGTAGAACGCCGTGCTCCAGCGCATAGCGGGTCAGGCCGGCAGTTGAGGATATGCCCAATTTTCGTTTGATGTTCTTGCGATGGGTTTCGACCGTTCGCACTGAGATATCAAGTGTTTGGGCGACTTCCTTGTTCGATTTCCCTTGTGCCAGCTCCAGCAAGATCGTCTGCTCGCGCCCGGTCAAAGCCTCGCGCGTTGTGTCGCCTTTGGGTTTGAGGGAACCGCTTGCGCCCGTGCACAAGTATTGTTCACCCCGCATGACGGCATCGATGGCCTTTTTGATTTCATCCGTTGGGACGTCCTTGAGCACGTACCCTTTTGCACCATGGCTGAGAGCAGTCGAAATATATTCGGGGCTGTCATGCATGGACAGGATCAGAATGCAGGTGTCCGGTATGCGTTCAAGGATGATCTCGGTTGCGCTCAGACCGCTTAGCCCGGGCATGTTCAGGTCCATCAGGATGACGTCAGGCTTCAGATCCGCAACCTGATCAACCGCTTTCTTTCCGCTGCTGAGTGTCCCGACCACGGTGATGTCGTCATAGCTTTCGAGGATCGACTGGATCCCCTCGGCCACCATTGGATGATCGTCGACAATCAGGACCCGGATCGTCTGGTCGCTCATGTACCGGCCTTTCGGTTCAGAGTTGCGTCTTCCTGTGGCGGCAACAGGTGGCTGAGTGGCAGGCTGACCTCGATCACTGTGCCGCTGCGGTGGCCGCGTGATGACAGAATACGCAGCGATCCGTCAAGTTGCTCGATCCGTTCCTGCATATTGCGCAACCCAATCCCGGTACTGCCCCGACCCGGAGAGTTGCGCAAACCGCGGCCATTGTCGGTTATTCGCATGGTTGCGCCTTTCTTGTGCCCGCGCAGATCGATGGTGACATGGGTGGCACCGGAATGGCGTTCGATATTGGTCAGGGCCTCTTGGGCAATGCGATAGAGGGCGATCTTGCTATCCTGATCCAGCCGGTTGCGGAAAACAACGGTCGAGAAATCGGTCTCAATCCCGGTTCTCTCGCGGAAATCATCTGTCAGAGCCTCAAGCGCGGGGCCGAGGCCCAAATCGTCCAGCACGCCGGGGCGCAAGTCGCGACTGATGCGGCGGACCTCGCTGATGGCGGTTCCCAGATGCTCGATCCCCTTGTCCAGTGGATCATGCGCGCCCACATCATCGCCGCGCGACAGGCGACGGCGGGCGTTGTCCAACGCAAAGCGCACGCCCACAAGGATCTGACTGATCCCGTCATGAAGCTCGCGTGCCACACGGCCGCGCTCTTCCTCTTGCGCGTCGAATACCCGCTGGGTCAGCTGTTTCAGTTTGGCATCGGCCAGACGTCTTTCGCGGATGTTGAGCAACATGCCTGAGGCAAAGACAATCAGAACAGCGGCCAGAACAATGGCACCGATATACATGAAGGTACGCTGCACGCGCGCTTCAACCTCGGCCCGTGCGCTGGCAACTGCGGCAACAATGTCATCGATGAATACCCCGGTGCCCACGACCCAGCGCCAATCCTGAAGGCCGACGACATAGGCGATCATCTGCGCTTCTTCCCCGGTCGAGGGCTTTTGCCACATAAAGCTGTGCCAACCCGCACCCTGACGAGCAAGGCGAATGAACTCATTCACCACCGGTGTGCCGTCGCTGTCGGTCAGACCCTCCCAATTTCGGTTGATGAACTCAGTCTGACGGGGGCTTACCAGATTGGTGCCGTCATAGTCATAGACGAAAAAGAACCCGTCCTGCCCATAGATCATGGCCGACAGGATTTGCGCGACCTGAGTTTTGGCGGCTGTGTCATCCGGAGCCGCGCGCCCGTAGATATAGGCAAACCCATTGCGCGCCTGAGTGACATAGTTGCGCAGCTCTTCCTTCTTGGCCTGAATCAAAGAGCGTTCCAGTGCTTCAATTTCGCGCTCGGCAGTGGCGCGCGCCTCATAGGCAACCATCACCGCAATCGCGGCCACCGCCACGACCAGCGGGATCGCCGCCACCAGCGACAGCTTTTGAGCATAGGTCAACGAGACCAGTTGTCGAAGTCTTTGCATGGACGAATCGATACGCAAGCCACAGCAAAATTGCAAAAAGATTGGGCGTCTGGCGGGAAAACGGCACCAAAAATCCCTGTTTTGCTATGATTGGACCGTTATTGCCTGTGCAATTCGCGCAGAAAGCCGCGTTTCTACGCAGTAGTAGGTATTCCCTTTCACTTCCTTGTGACTAGTCTTGCCGCTGTTGAATACGACAGGCCCGGACAATCCGGGTCATGATTATGAAGGGGAGGATCACTCATATGGACCGTCGTTCATTTCTGAAAACATCCGCACTGGGCGGCTCGGCTGCTGCAGCGACCACGCTGGCGGCACCGGCCTATGCACAGGGCAAGCGCACGCTGACCATGGTCACATCCTGGGGCCGTGGCCTTGCAGGTGTGTTCGACAGCGCGCAGCGTTGCGCCGACAGCATCACCACCATGTCGGACGGCAACCTGAACGTTGAGATCAAAGCAGCCGGTGAGCTGGTTGGCGCGTTCGAAGTGTTTGACGCGGTATCATCCGGTCAGGCCGATATGTACCACGCGGCAGACTATTATTTTGTGGGTCAGCATCCGGGCTATGCATTCTTTACCGCTGTTCCGTTTGGTATGACCGCCCAGGAGCTGGTGAACTGGTACTACCATGCCGGTGGTATGGAACTGCATGACGAGCTGGGCGAAATCTTTGGCCTGAAATCCTTCCTGGCTGGTAACACCGGTGCGCAGGCAGGTGGCTGGTACTCGAAAGAGATCAACAGCCCCGAAGATTTCAACGGCCTGAAGTTCCGCATGCCGGGGCTGGGCGGTAAAGCTCTGGGTAAACTGGGCGCATCCGTGCAGAACATTCCGGGCTCCGAAGTGTATCAGGCGCTGTCATCCGGCGCGATCGACGGAACCGAGTGGATCGGTCCGTGGGCTGACGAAAAAGCCGGTTTCCAGGAAATCACCAAGACATACTACACCGCGGGCTTCCATGAGCCGGGTGCGGGTCTTTCGCTGGCAACCAACCGCGAGGTCTATGACAGCCTGTCTGCCTCGCAGCAGAAGATCATCGAGATCGCCGCAGGTGAATGCCATCAGTGGAACCTGGCGCAATTCCTGGCCAACAACGGCGCGGCGCTGCAGCGTCTGCAGGCTGGTGGCGTCAAGGTCATGGAGTTCCCGGACAGCGTTTGGGACGCGTTTGGTGCCGCAAGCCAGGAAGTCCTGGACGAGAACATGGGCGACGAGCTGTTCAAGCGCATCCACGACAGCGCGATGGAATCCATGGCCGCGTCTTCGGCCTGGAACAATCTGTCGTCGGGTGTCTACACCTCGCAGCGCGACCGCGTTCGCGGCTAAGTCACTTCGATCTTTGAAATCGGTTCCCCCGCATGTCGGGGGAGCCATTCCCGTTGCGCATCTGACGGTCGGACAAACTGTAACTCTCAAATGTGCAACTGACGCGACCTGGGGACAACATGCAGGACGAAAACGGTATCTCGTTCTTCGGCGCCCTGTGGAATGGACTGATATGGTTCATTCAGAACATTGCCGAAGCCTTCATTAATTTCGGATACGCCATCACGCATCCGCAACTCTGGCTGGACTGGTCGGACAAAGAAGCAGTCATGCGCTTTGTCTATTACGGCGGGTCGGTCGAGTTCTTCTTTGTGGTTTTCACGCTGTTTCTGGTGTTGACGGCCATTGGTCTTTACTACCGCAACTTCATGTGGGCGATGGTGCGCGGGCTAGAAGGCTTTGCCAACACGACGGGGCGTTTCTTCGCCTGGGCAGGCCTTTTGATGGTGGTTCAGCAGATCATCATCGTGTTCATGCAGCGGGTCTTTACCCGCCCGGATATGTCCTTTGGGCTGGGTATCCCGTTTCAGATGGATATCAGCTGGTTCGCGGAAGAGCTGAAACTGTATAACGCCATGGTCGTGTGCCTGTGCTGCACCTACACCTTTGTACAGGGCGGCCATGTCCGCGTTGACCTGATCTATGCCGGCATCAGCCACCGCGCCAAACGTGTGGTCGACATGTGTGGTGCCATACTGTTCATGATGCCGATGGCGGTGCTGACCTGGATGTATGGCTGGTACTTCATGTGGCGGCATCTGATCGTGCCGAAGCCCTCGGCCAGTGATACTTTGGACCGGCTGGTGGCCAAGTCCCGCGCGCTGCGCTGGAACGTGGAAACCATCGGGTTCAGCCCCAACGGATTCAACGGCTATTTCCTGTTCAAGATCTTGCTGATCGCCTTCGCAGCGATGGTGTTCCTGCACGCGATTGCATTCCTGTACCGCTCGTATCTGGAATATGTGGAAGGCCCGGAAAGTGTTGGAAAATACCTCGACAAGGACAGCCTTGGCGAGGGTGAAGAAGCCTACGAAGGCGCGCATTAGGGACGGAGAACCAGACAATGCTATTCGGACTTGATGGCGTCGAGATAGGCCTCATTATCGTATTTTTCTGCCTCTTCGGAGGTATTCTATCCGGTTTTCCGGTGGCCTTCGCCATCGGCGGGGCAGGAGTGATCTCATTCGGCATCATCGCCGCATTGGACAGCGCAGGTTTGCTGATTCACCAGGCGATCGACACCGGCTCTGCGGCGTATCAGGATCTGGTCAGCACGGGGGTTAAACCCGATACCATATCAGTGTTCCGCTTCCCGGACTTACCAAGGATTGCCGAGCCTGTTTTTGTCTCGGGCTGGGAAACCGCTCTGGACCGCAACGTGTCGTTCATCGTGAACCGCATGAACGAGCGTGTTCTGGCCGGTCAGTCCATTGAAACCCTTCTGGCGGTTTTGATGTTCGTGCTGATGGGCATCACGCTTGAACGGTCGAAGATCGCCAATGATCTGCTGACCACAATGGCGCGCGTCTTTGGACCGTTGCCGGGTGGTCTGGCCGTCTCGATTGTGGTTGTGGGGGCGTTTCTTGCGGCCTCAACCGGGATCGTGGGCGCGACTGTGGTGACCATGGGCTTGCTGGCGCTGCCAACCATGCTGCGCAACAACTATTCGCCTGAATTGGCGACGGGTGTCATCGCGGCTTCGGGAACGCTGGGGCAGATCATTCCGCCCTCGATCGTGATTGTTTTGCTGGGAACTCTGGCCGGTGACTTGTATTCCACCGCGCAAGAGACGCGCGCGGTTGATGCCGGGTGTACAGACGCGCTGACCTATCTAGGTCAGCCTGCGGTCGTATCGGTTGGTACTTTGTTCCAGGCCGCCTTGCTGCCAGGGATCATGCTGGCGCTGCTATATGCGCTTTATGCCTTTGGCTATGCGCTGCTCAACCCGCATAAGGCGCCTGCGGTGCCCATGACCGGCGGCAGCGGAGAGCCCATTACCCGTTCAGAAGGTTTCACCTGGTTGCTGGGTGCACCTGTCGCGTTGATCGTGGGTACGGTTCTGCTGGGCAATCTAGGGGTCATCGGCAGCCAAAATGTCTCGGTCTCGGCCTTCTCCGATATCGGGCAGGGCGCATCGCTGCGGACCAACGTTTCCGAAACCTGCAAAGCCTCGATGATCGAGCTGCATGGTCAATCCGCTTGGGATCAGGCCGTGGCCGAGCAAACGGCCATTGATGACGCAGGTGGTGCCGCAGAATCAACTCGTCTGACCGAGGAAGAGCTTGCCACCGCGCAGCAGGAGAAGATTGCCAACGCCGCTCCGATTGGAACGGGTGTTGCGGTGATGGTTCTGTTGCTGGGTCTGACCATTGTGATGGGTCGGGGCATCGCGCCGTCTCGGTCGCCGCAGCCGCTGATCCTTGGGGCCATTGGTCTGATCCTGATGTTGCTTGTCGATATTCTGTTCGTGTCGCCAACAACGTCGTCAGGGTTGACCTTTGTGATGCTGGCGTTGCCCTTTGCCTTGGCCATCTATGGCTGCAAAGAGGCTGCGGCGCGCTGTGCCACCAATGATCTGATCCGGGTGGTCTTTCCACCGCTGGTTCTGATCATCGCGGTGCTGGGGTCGATCCTGGGTGGGGTGACCAACCCAACACCGGCGGCGGCTTTGGGCGCAGGTGGTGCGATCATGCTGGCGGCCTATCGCAAGCTGCAAGATCAGGAGCGGTCTGGCAAGGTCATCATCTGGGCCACCTTCGCCGTGGTCATTGCCCTGTTGATGGGGGTCAATTTTGATCTGCGCATCAATCAGAGCAGCGCCTCGGCCGAAACCTGGATTGCCTTCATCATAGCCTATGCGGCCTATCTGTATGCCCTGTTCGGTTTGCTGTTCGGCTGCTGGGTTCTGTATTCCAGCGGCGTGCTGACCCCGGTGGTGCGGGAAACCGCCAAGGTGACCTCAATGGTGTTCACCATTTTGATCGGGTCTCAGTTGCTGAACCTTGTGGTGATCTCGTTTGGCGGTGAGCATTATATCCAGCAGTTCCTCAAGAGCTTTGACAATGAATTCACGGTCTTCCTGATCGTGATGCTGGTGCTGTTCTTCCTTGGGTTCGTGCTGGATTTCCTGGAGATCATTTACATCGTGATCCCGATTGTAGGCCCGGTAATCTATGGCGGGTCTTTTGATCCGAAATGGGTGACGATCATGGTGGCGGTGAACCTGCAGACCTCGTTCCTGACACCACCTTTTGGATTTGCGCTGTTCTATCTGCGCGGGGTTGCGCCGAAAGAAGTGACCACCGGCCACATCTATCGTGGGATTGTACCATTTGTGCTGATCCAGGTGGTAGGTATCGGAATCCTTTGGTTCTTCCCTGCGATTGTGACCATCGTGCCGGATCTGATCCCGAATTGATCAAAGATCATGTGTTCAAATGAAAAGGGGGCCAGCTGGCCCCCTTTGCTTTGTTTGTAGGTAGAAGGGGCCAGCCCCTTCTTGGCCTGCGGTCAATTCAACCCCGAGGTATTTTTGGCCAGATGAAGATGCGGATCAGGTGAATTGGATCAGATCCCATCTGTTTCCGAACGGGTCCTGCCAGACTGCTACGGTTCCATATGGTTCATGGCGCGGGGCTTCTTCGAAATGGACGCCTTTGGCCAGCATGGCCTTATAGTCGCGGTCGAAATTGTCTGTTTCCAGAAAGAAGCCGACCCGACCACCTGTCTGGTTGCCGATTGCGGTTCTCTGATCTGCATCGGCGGCTCTGGCGAGAAGAAGTGAGCCCCCGGTGGATCCATGTGGGGTTACGCGGACCCATCTTTTTCCAGCGCCCAAGTCGATGTCCTGCGTCAGGGAAAAGCTGAGTGTATGCGTGAAAAAGGCGATGGCATCATCGTAATCCGGCACAACAAGCGTAACGGCGTGGAGGCTTTGTCGCATCAGGTTTCAGCCTTTGGTCGGGTGACGATCAGGCAGTTGGATGCTGGCAACCTGTTCGGCGATGGGGGCGGTGGACAGCGGGTGGTGGCCGTCATGTGCAATGTCACAGGGATCCTTGACCCGTTTCCATTCGCCCTGACTGTACACTTCCAGCCCTGCAAAGCGGGATTTGTATCCCATTTTCGGGCTGCCAGGCACCCAGTAGCCAAGATAAATATAGGGCAGACCCGCCTCGCGTGCGATGTCGATGTGATCCAGGATCATGTACGTGCCCAGTGAATTCTGGGGCTGATCCGGGCTATAGAATGAATAGACCATGCTCAGCCCGTCGTCCAAGACATCGGTCAAACTGACAGCGATCAGATTACCGGATTCCGGGTCTGAATATTCGACCACTCGGCTGCGTATGGGGGTCTCTTCGATCATGGCTGCAAATTCGAAGACGTCCATATCCGCCATGCCGCCATCCGCATGTCGGGTGTCAAGATAGGTGCGGAACAGGTCATACTGTTCGTCGGTAGCCCATGGGGAATTCGCCCGGCGTCGCAAATATGAGTTCCGCCTGACCGCGCGCTTCTGGCTTTTGCTGGGTTGAAAGGCCGAAACGTCAATCCGCGCGGACAAACACGCGGCGCAATCAGTGCAGGAAGGGCGGTATAGGACGTTCTGAGACCGTCGAAACCCTTGCTGGGAAAGGGAGTCATTCAGTTGATTCGCGCCTTCGCCTTGCAGGGCTGTGAACAGCTTACGCTCCATCTTGCCCTCAAGATAAGGGCAAGGCTGAGGGGCCGTAACGTAGAATTGCGGCGCGATTGGCAGCGTGTGTCGCATGAATGTCCTATGGTTCCTGAAACGGGATGATAACAACCGTTCCCGGAGCCGCCAAGTGATTCACGCGACAGTCTTTTAAGCGCGACGGTTAATCATAACCGTGCCGAGAAGGGTGTCAGTCAGGCCCTGGCCGCGCGCGCCGGTCAGCATCATGATGACTGAAATGATTTGCAGCACCGGAAATGCCATGCTGACAAAATAACCGGCTGTGTGTGCGACCGCTTTACCTGTGTCCATTCGTTCACCAAAAGCGTCGCGTAGTTCGACCCCCATGAAACGCATACCCAGAGTGGCCGAGCCGTTGGCGATTGTGACGACGCGATAGACAAAACTGACCACCGCATAAATCAGGGCGAGTATCAGTACGCCGAGCCCGAGGGTCAGGACGATGGCGACGGTACAAAGCAGCGAAATAAAGGCGATATCGAACAGCCAGGCCAGGAACCGTTTGGTCGTGACGGACTGGTAAAACTCGGGCTGTCGGTTCGGGTCTGGCAAGGAGTGCATACGGGTCATTCCGGTAGATGTTTCAAATACCCTGTCCCGATTGTCGGAACAGGGCAAGGTCGATCAGGCGTTATCGCCGGTTTCATCGCTTTCGCGGTTCTCGCGGACGCGTTCATCCATGAACTGGTCGAATTCGGCCTTGTCTTTCGCTTCGCGCAGGCGATGCAGGAACGCTTCGAATTCCTGTTGCTCACGCTCCAGCCGAGCCAGAGTGTCGGACTTGTAGGCGTCGAATGCGCTGTTGCCCGAGGGTTTCATTGCGCTCATGTGGCTGTGCCAGGATTTGCGACGGCTGCAGGATTTGTTGAACATACGTTTGCTCCAGATCATGTAGGCCAGAAGGGCCAGGCCGACGGGCCAGAAAAAGATAAAGCCAAGGACCATGGCAGCGATCCAGGCCCCTTTGCCTTTATCGTCAAGCCAGGCTTCTGCGCGGCTGAGCCATCCCGGGTTTTCAGGGACGGCGTGTTCGGTCAATGCGGTCATTGGTGCTCTCCGGGTTAGATGTAAATTGCTTTCACATTGAATAGATGGGGGCACCAAACCCAGTTACAAGAGGTCAATGTGAAAATGATTTACATTTCTGAATTTCGGATGGTTGACCTGAAATCTGAACAAGCGCAATTTCAGTCTAACGCACCACGGTTTCTTTCAAACATTGACTGGGTTGTCTGCTGCGGCGCTGTTTTGAGTTATGCGCCAGATTGTTGCAATGTCGGGTTAGAAATTTGGCCACAGAAATACTAAAACCACGTCTTCGGAGATGAAATGACAGGACTTCTTGCCGTCAACCGTGTACCGCGCGCCTTTGATCCTTCACTTGGTTCCGAAGCGCGCGAAGCAGTGGGTGGCATTACACCTGAGCAGGGGGAACTGATCGCAGGGGCTGCGGGCTCCAGCCCCTATCTCAAAGGCCTGATTGATCTGGAAGCCGACTGGCTACCGCAAGCTTTGGCACAACCGGACGCGATACTTGCATCCATTATGGAAACCGCAAGGACCTTGCCTTCGGATCAACTCAGGCCGGGGCTGAGGCAGGCCAAGAGGCGTTTGGCGCTGTTGACCGCCCTGGCGGATCTGGCAGGGGCGTGGCCGTTGGAAAAAGTTACAGGGGCACTAACCGATTTCGGGGCCATGGTAGCTGATGTTGCCGCCAAGGCCGAGATTGCAACCTTGATCCGGCGAGGTAAATTGCCGGGGATGACCGAAGATGATGTCGCCTCTGCCGCGGGAATGATCATATTGGCCATGGGCAAGATGGGTGCGCATGAGTTGAACTACAGCTCTGATATCGACCTGATCGTTTTGTTTGACGAAACGCGCTATGATCCGGACGATTTCTATGAAGCGCGGCAAGGGATGGTCCGGGCGACACGGAATTTCTGCGCCACACTCAGTGACAAGACAGCGGATGGATATGTATTTCGCACTGATCTAAGGCTGCGGCCTGACCCTGCGGTGACGCCAGTTTGTCTGGCTGCGGAAGCTGCCGAACGGTACTATGAAAGTCTGGGCCGCACTTGGGAGCGCGCCGCATATATCAAAGCGCGCCCCTGCGCTGGCGATATCGCTGCGGGGCAGCGTTTCCTGGATACGCTCCGCCCCTTCATCTGGCGAAGGCATCTGGACTTCGCCGCTATTCAGGATGCCCATGACATGCGCTTGCGTATCCGCGAAAACAAAGGGACAGGCGGTGCGCTCACCATTCCGGGTCATGATATGAAACTAGGGCAAGGCGGGATACGCGAGATTGAATTCTTCACTCAGACCCGACAGTTGATTGCCGGAGGTCGCGATACGGACCTGCGCGTGCGTGGCACTGTACCGGGTTTGGCGGCTTTGGCCGGCAAAGGGTGGGTGCCCGAGGACGTGGCTGAAAAGCTTACCGATCACTACCGCGCGCATCGCGAAGTCGAACACCGCATTCAGATGATCCATGATGCGCAGACCCATAAGATTCCGCAATCCTCGGACGGGATTGAGCGGATTGCATGCCTGATGGGGATTGATAGCGCCGATCTGACTGCGGATCTGAAACGGCGACTGACCGAGGTTCATGAGTTGACCGAAGGTTTTTTCGCCCCCGGCCCGACAGCCCGTGCACCTTTGCCAGAAGTTGAATTTGACGAAAGCATATTGGCGCGCTGGACGACCTACCCATCACTGCGTTCTCAGCGCGGGGCGCGGATTTTCGAACGGCTGAAACCCGAGCTGCTGACGCGTCTTGCCAAAACCGCCCAACCGGATGAGGCGCTGCTGGCACTGGACGGGTTCCTTCGCGGGTTGCCTGCGGGCGTGCAGCTGTTTTCTCTGTTCGAGGCCAACCCGCAGCTTATCGACCTGCTTGTCGATATAGTAGGCACGTCGCATGCATTGGCCGCGCATTTGTCGCACAACGCCTCGGTCTTTGATGCGGTGATTGGCGGCAGCTTCTTTGACGACTGGCCGGGCCAAGCCGTGCTCCAGGACGAACTGGAACAAGAGCTGTCGCAGGAACAAGACTACGAAAGCCAACTGGATCTGGCGCGGCGCTGGTGCAAGGAATGGCATTTCCGGATCGGCGTTCACCATCTGCGCGGGTTGATCGACGGCGTGCAGGCGGGGCAGCAATATGCCGAACTTGCAAGCGCGGTGATCGCTGCGATCCTGCCATGTGTTGTGGACCAGTTCACCAGCAAACACGGGCCCGCACCTGGTCGCGGTGCCGCTGTGTTGGGCATGGGATCCCTGGGGGCAGGGCGGATCAACTCGCAATCTGACCTTGATGTGATCGTGATCTACGACCCGCTGGATCAGGACATGTCCGAGGGCCCACGGCCTCTTGCCACGCGGACCTACTATGCCCGGTTCACGCAGGCACTGATCACGGCGCTGTCGGCCCCAATGTCGCAGGGGCGACTTTATGAGGTCGACATGCGGCTGCGCCCCTCGGGCAATCAGGGGCCGGTGGCAACCAGTTGGGCCAGCTTCACGAACTATCAGCAGAATGAGGCCTGGGTGTGGGAACACCTTGCTCTGACGCGCGCAAATCCCGTCGCCGGTGAGCCCTCACTGGCCGACGATATCGAGGGCTTTCGATCACAGCTTGTCTCGCGCCCCCGCGATCAGGCGCAGGTTTTGCGCGAAGTTGCCGAAATGCGCGCGCGTCTGGCAGCCGCGAAAACCCCCGCCGGTATTTGGGATGCCAAGAATGGGGCCGGACGCATGATGGACATAGAGCTGATGGCCGAAACAGGCGCTTTACTGTCCGGTGTTGCAAAGCGCGATGTACATGCCGGGTTGGACGGTGCAGTCGCAGCCGCGCTTTTGGATGTCGCTCAGGCGCAAACGTTGAAGGATTGCTACGATCTATGCTGGTCTGTGCAATGCGCAGCTCGACTGTTGTCAGGTAAGGTTATCGAGGCCGATAAAATCGGAGAGGGCGGTTCCGCCTTCCTGTGTCGGGCCACCGGGTATGAGCAGGTAGAACAGTTGCAGGCCGCGTTGCAGGAAAGCTACGATATCGCCGCCGAAATTATCGGCCGCGTGATTCAGGAGGATAAAGATGCCGCGCAATGACGATCCGAACGATCACAAAGGCCTGATCCGCGAGGCCTATCGCATCGATGGCATCACATTGCCCGAATGTCGCAGTATCTTTCTGGACTGGGCGTTAAGCCTTCCGGAGGGGCGTGATCAGAGGCAAGCCCTGTCTGACCTGCACGCCAGCTATGCCAAAGATGAGGTCGATCACCCAATGACACAGGTGCTGACCGAAGGGTTGCAATCAGCTCAGGCGCCGAAACGGCGCGGTGGTTGGCGGTCTCGCAACCGCTAGGGCTTTCCCCTCGGCGCGTTCGCGACTATGAGGTCGCCATGACCCAAACTGCAGACCGTCCCCGTATCCGCCTGAAACCCAAAGCCAATGCGCGCGGCCTGCGCCATGGCTTCCCGTGGGTTTATGCCAATGACATTGTCACCGACCGTCGCACGCGCAAAATCCCTGCTGGCGCGCTGGCCGTGCTCGAGGATGAAAATCGCGCGCCGATCGCGCTGGTGGCGGTCAATCCTGAATCGAAAATCATGTGCCGTGTGCTGGACCGCGATCCTGACGCCGAGCTGACGGCTGATTGGTTCGAAACCCGTCTGCGCCGCGCGCTTGATATGCGCGAACGCCTGTTTGACTCGCCCTTTTACCGCCTGATCCATGCCGAGGCGGATGGCTTTCCGGGTGTCATCATCGACCGGTTCGGTGAGGCGTGTGTGATCCAGCCCAACGCTGCCTGGGCCGAAGCGCATCTGGATATGTTGACCGATGCACTGACCGCCGTGACCGGCGTGACGACCGTGCTGAAAAACGCCTCGGGCCGGACACGCGGTCTGGAAGGGTTGGATGATGTCAACCTGACCTTGCGCGGCACTGTCCCAGATGCGCCTTTGCCCGTGTTGATGAACGGTGCAACCTATATGGCGGATTTGGCGGGCGGTCAGAAAACCGGCCTGTTCTATGACCAACGCCCCAATCACGCCTTTGCTGCGCAGCTGGTTCAACCCAAGGCACAGGTACTGGATGTCTTCAGCCATGTCGGAGGCTTCGGGTTGGCGATGCTGGCGGGTGGCGCCGGACAGGCGCTGTCGGTCGATGGGTCGGCCGCGGCATTGGAGTTGGCCGCAAAAGGGGCCGAGGCTTCTGGCTTTGCCGATCAATTCGACACGCGCCAAGGCGATGCCTTTGATGTGTTGGCTCAATTGAACGACGAAGGCGCTAAATTTGACGTCGTTATCTGTGATCCTCCCGCCTTTGCACCATCAAGGCAGGCGTTGGATGCAGGGCTGCGGGCCTATGAACGCATTGCGCGATTGGCCGCCACACTGGTCAAGCCGGGCGGATATCTGGGCTTATGCTCTTGCTCGCACGCTGCTGATCTGGGCCGCTTCCGCGACGCCTCATCCCGTGGTATCGGGCGCGCCGGGCGCTCAGCCCAACTGATCCATACGGGCTTTGCCGGGTCTGATCACCCGCAACTGCCGCAGCTGGCAGAAAGCGGTTACCTCAAGGCCGTGTTCTACCGGTTATGAAGGCTGTACTCGATACCTGCGTCATCTATCCAACGGTGATGCGTGAGATGCTGTTGGGCACCGCCCGACTAGGTCATTTCACCCCTATATGGTCGGCGCGCATCCTCGAGGAATGGGCCCGCGCCGCACGCAAGCTGGGCCCCGAGGGCGAGGCGCAGGCCCGTGCCGAGATTGCCCTGACGCAGGTCAAATGGCCCAAGGCAGAACGCCCAGCCAATGATGGCCTGCAGGCTCGGCTCTGGCTGCCGGACGCCGCTGATATCCACGTTTTGGCCACTGCAGTAGCCGCGTCAGCGGATACCATCGTCACGGTCAACGCCAAGGATTTCCCCAGAAATATTCTTGCAGAAGAAGGGCTTGAGCGGCGCGACCCTGACAGTCTGCTGCATGGTTTCTGGTATAACGACCCGCAAGGGCTGGACCAGCTTGCACAGCAGGTACTGGCCGAAGCAAACCGCCTGTCAGGCGATACATGGACTTTGCGTGGATTGATGAAAAAAGCCCGCCTGCCGCGTCTGGGCAAAGCGCTCGCCAGCTAATTGGGGTCCCTGCTTCATCTGACTAAAATTACCTCGGAGAGCGCGAGGGGCTGGCCTCTCGCCGCCGAGCCTCAGCCACGCGCCCAACGCTGCTCAAGCACTTCCAGTGCCGCAATCCGCTCATCCGTTTTGGGATGGCTCATCAACCAGGCGGGTACAACGCCCGCGCGTTGCTGCGTCAAATCCTCAAGCTTGTGAAACAGAGACTTTTGCGGGCCGATGCCGATTCCGGCTTTGGTCAGCAGGGCGGCGGCATATTCATCTGCTTCATATTCATCCCCACGTGACAGGCGCGACGCCAAAAGCGCAGTCAGCGCATTTGCAATCATCGCACCGATGAATGGGATGAACCGGCTCAGAAGCAGCATCAAGGCTGTCCGCAACGCATTCTGCCCAGAAAAATCAATCATGCGCCGCCGAGCATGACCCAAGGCCACATGCCCCAGTTCATGTGCGATGACGCTCGCCATCTCTTCGGCGGAAACCTCGCCATTGAGGAACTTGCGATAAAACCCGCGTGTGATGAATATTCGTCCATCCGGCGCCGCAAGCCCGTTCACCGGGTCGATTTCATATATATAGACCGGAACCCTCTCGATCCCCAGCGCCGCCGCCAGCCGGTCAGTCATACGCTTGAGGGCGGGATCGGCCAGTTCGGTCGATTTCAGGTCAAGCTCGCGATGGGTGCGCCAGACCGAGATCCGGTACATCACCACGGCATACAGAACCGCCAGAAGAATCGGAGTAATTCGGAGCATGGTTCTGATATGGGGATAAGCAGACACAAGGGCAAGGCATCAGCGTTTCCGTGGGCCTGAAAGGCTTCCTAGCTGCCATGACGCAGTGGAAACTGGGTTCTTTAGGATTCTAACTGTTGAAAAACGCCGCCTGCCGCCTTATCCGCACGGGAACTCGTCGGAGAACACACAATGTCCAACAATGACCACGAAGCCCGCCACCTGGAAACGCTTGACCGCGACCTTAGACGCTTTTCTCGGCTAGAAGTGGCAACCTCCCAGGTGGGTCGCCCATTTGTCGGGTCTGGCATCGCGCTTTCTTTTATCGTTGTCGCAGGTCTTGTGGCAGCCTTCCTGTTCGGACAAGGCAACAACACGCTGATCGTAGTACTTGCGGCAATGTTTGGGGCATATATGGCGCTGAATATCGGGGCCAATGATGTTGCCAACAATATGGGACCGGCGGTCGGGGCCAATGCGCTGACCATGGGGGGCGCCATCGCGATTGCTGCCATATTCGAAAGTGCAGGCGCGCTGATCGCTGGAGGTGACGTTGTTTCCACGATCGCGAAGGGCATTATCGCTCCTGAAAGCATGGGAACGCAGACTGTATTCATCTGGGCGATGATGGCGGCTTTGTTGTCTTCGGCGCTTTGGGTCAACCTGGCGACCTGGGTCGGAGCGCCCGTGTCCACGACCCACTCGGTTGTCGGAGGCGTCATGGGGGCGGGGATCGCCGCAGCCGGTTTTGGCGCAGTAAGCTGGGGGACGATGAGCAAGATCGCGGCCAGCTGGGTTATCTCGCCGATGCTTGGCGGTCTGGTGGCGGCTGGTTTTCTTTGGTTCATTAAGGCCAGGATCATCTATCAGGACGACAAGATCGCGGCGGCCCGGAAATGGGTTCCGATGCTGGTTGGTATCATGGCGGGGGCGTTTGCAAGCTACCTGGCGCTGAAGGGTATCAAGAAGATCGTCAAGATCGACCTGAGCACTGCTCTGCTGATCGGGGCAGTCTGCGGGGCGTTGGTCTGGGCCGTGATGATTCCGGTTATTCGGCGTCAATCCGAAGGGCTGGAGAACCGCAACAAGTCCCTCAAAATATTGTTTGGCATTCCGCTGATCGTGTCCGCTGCACTTCTCAGCTTTGCACATGGGGCCAATGATGTGGCCAATGCCGTTGGTCCTTTGGCGGCCATCGTGCAAGCCTCTGCCTCAGGTGATTTCACCCAGGCGATCAGTATTCCCTATTGGGTCATGATCATCGGCGCCTTTGGCATTTCGTTTGGCCTGTTCCTGTTTGGGCCAAAACTGATCCGAATGGTTGGCAGCCAAATAACCAAACTTAACCCGATGCGTGCCTATTGCGTTGCGCTGTCCGCAGCCATCACCGTTATCGTGGCCAGTTGGCTGGGTCTTCCCGTAAGCTCGACCCATATTGCAGTGGGTGCCGTCTTTGGCGTCGGCTTCTTCCGGGAATGGGATGCTGAAAGACGGCTGCGTAAAGCCCGCATTACAGTGCCTGAGCGGACGGTTCTGGCACCGGAAGAACGCCGCCGGCGCAAGCTGGTGCGCCGCTCGCACTTTATGACGATCATAGCAGCCTGGATTATTACCGTGCCCGCGGCGGCTGTGTTGTCGGGTGTTCTGTTTCTGGGCATTCAGGCCATCGCCGGGTAATCCCGGCCTCGGCAGAACCTGATCCGCGGGCTGGCGTTATCGCGTCAGCTCGCGCATTCCTTTTTCCAGCCCGGCCAGAGTCATCGGCACCATCCGATCCTGAAAAATCTCGCGGATCATTCCGATTGAGTGGGTATATTCCCAATACTTCTCAGACACTGGGTTGATCCACAGGTTCGATGCCCATTGGTCGCGTGCCCGCTGTAGCCAGATCTGGCCAGCCTCCTGGTTCCAATGTTCATTGGCACCGCCGGGATAGGCGACCTCATAAGGGCTCATCGAGGCGTCGCCGACGAAGATGCATTTGTAATCTGGACCATAGGTGCGCAGCACCTCATGGGTCGGCGTCTGCTGGTCCCAGCGGCGGATGTTGTCACGCCAGACACCTTCGTACAGGCAGTTGTGGAAGTAGTAATATTCCAGATGCTTGAATTCGGTTCTTGCGGCCGAGAACAGCTCTTCAACCACTTTGATATGTGGGTCCATTGAGCCTCCGACGTCCAGAAACAACAGCACCTTGACGGCATTGTGCCGTTCGGGCCGGGTTTTGACGTCTAGATATCCATGCTCGGCTGTGGCGCGGATGGTGCCGTCCAGATCAAGCTCTTCCGCCGCACCCTCGCGGGCCCAGCGGCGCAGGCGCTTCAACGCGACCTTGATGTTGCGCGTGCCCAGTTCGACCGTGTCGTCCAGGTTCTTGAATTCGCGCTTGTCCCAAACCTTGACCGCGCGCTGATGACGGCTTTCCTTCTGGCCGATCCGCACACCTTCCGGATTGTACCCGTAGGCTCCGAAGGGCGACGTTCCTGCCGTACCGATCCACTTGTTGCCACCTTGATGGCGGCCTTGCTGATCCTTGAGCCGCTCTTTCAGCGTCTCCATCAGCTTGTCGAACCCGCCAAGGGCCTCGATCTCGGCTTTTTCCTCTTCGCTGAGGTGCTTCTCCGCCATCTTCGCCAGCCAATCGGCAGGGATGTCGACGGCTTCGAGGACCTGTTCGAACCCGATCTGTTCCAGCCCTTCAAAGCTGGCGGCAAAAGCGCGGTCGAACTTGTCGATATTGCGTTCGTCCTTCACCATCGACACGCGGGCGAGGTAATAGAACGCCTCGACATCATAGGTTGCCAGCCCCTTTTTCATACCCTCCAGAAAGGTCAGATATTCCCGCAGGGATACGGGGATACCGGCTTTGCGAAGGTTTTCGAAAAAGTGAACAAACATGGGCTACACCACAAAGCGAACCAGAACCAAGGACAGGATTAGCCCGACCAGCGCAAAGGCGATTCCATATCCGGCTGCATATTGCGCGATATCGGCGCCGCTGCCGTTGCGTTTGCGCGCGGTCAACGCCCCAAGGAGCGCACCCAGCACCGCCAGTCCCAGAACCACTATCATGCGTTAATCGCCCCCGTTAATTGACTGGTCCTTCTGCGACGTCCTGCATAAGCGACCGGGCCACTACATCCGAGCCAAAGCCGTATCGTGCCCATCTCAGACTGTCCAGTCTGACGGAACGTGCCTCTGCGGAACGGCCGACTTCATTCAGGACCTCGGCTTTCAGCAACAATAACGTTGCAAGCTGCGAGGCGTTCTCAGCCCGTGTCATCACGTTAATAGCGTCGTCGATTTTGGGCAGGAACTCTGGCCCATTGCCTTGCGAAAGCGCAAAGGCGCCCAGTTGGGTCGTGATGTAGGATCGATGCAATTCCGTGCCCGGTGTAGCGCGCAGAAACTGCAGGGCAATATCATATTGGCGCAACGCTTCATGCGGATCATCGAACTGTTCCATGCGGCCCATCAGGTAATGAGGGTAAGCGCGCCGGTGATCGGTCCAACCTTGTTCCTTGCCAATTCGGGCTGCCTTGCGGGCCTGCCTCATGCGCGATTGCTGGCTGCGACTGGATTGCAAGGATTTCTGAATTGCTGAAATCCAGGCTCGTGGAGTTTCCGACATGGGCTGTACCGGCACCGCATCACCGCGCGGATTCAGACGCGAGAGAATTTCGGGTATGGCCGTTTCGACCTGTTCACGTGTCATACCGCTGTGCAGTTGGGATGAATATGCGGCCTTCAGGATCAACATGTCGAACCCGGTCAGGACCGTGTGGATATTGTCATCGTTGAATACCGAGTCCGGAAGGCGATACAGGTCATTCAGCGGGCCAAGCGCCTGTGCAATCTCTTCGTGCAGGCAGTCACGTTTTTCCTGCGGACTTGCATCTGCGGGAATGAAGATGCCCAGTCGCTCACGGCTGCTCAGTTTGGTCCAGCTGCTTTTCTGTTTGAACCGGTCCCGGCGGTACTCCTCAAGGCTTGAGGCATTGGGCACCACGAAACATGCAGCCTGAGGCAGGATGGCCTGAATCTCTTTTTGACTGACCGCCGCGATCGTGATGTTGGCCTGACCGTCCTTGATCTGTTTGATGTCTATCCCGGCCTCGGTGCGCAGACGGGTCAGCAGGCGGCCCAGATCCTTTTGAAGCGAGGCCGTCGCAGCCCCTGTCAACCGCACCGTGATCGGGGTTTCGAACCGGGTAAAAACAGGCAGTTCCGTACCCCCTTCCAGTGCGAAATGCAGAGAGATGAAATCCGCTGCCATGTTTTCATTCGACCGCGCCGGAGGCGAGGGATATGCACGCGTAAAGGACTTGGCGGGGGGCAGGGGTGGTTCGACGTCCACAATCTCGGGTGGGCTTTCGGCAGGCTCAATCGTGGCACATGCGGTCAGGACAAAGCTGATCAAGATTGCGACCCATCGCGTCATGGGCGCTGATACTTGATGAAAGGTGTCTGTTTGCCGATCCTGTCATAGAGCTTTCGCGCGGTATGGTTGAAATCCTGCGTCAGCCAATAGACAGACGGTGCACCTTGCCGGTCCGCTTCTTCGTAAACGGCCTGAATCAAAGCGCGACCGACCCCCATGCCGCGCGCCTCGGGGCGGGCGAATAGGTCCTGCAAGTAGCACACGCTTTCTTCCTTCCAGGCATGGCGGTGGAACAGAAAGTGGGTCAAACCCACAAGCCCTCCGTCGGCCTGCGCGACGAAACAAGAAAAATCGTTCGGATCATCGCCCAGCAGTCGCGAGAATGTGCTGTCATAGACGGAATCCGGAACCGTCGTTTCATAAAACGCCAGATAGTCCCGCCACATATCCGCCCAGTCCTCGCGATCAGTCGGATGCAAGGCTCGAATTGTTACTGTTTCTGGCATTGCTGAGTCCCGTTGGGTCTGATGGTAAATTGCCCGGACAAGCCGGGCAACCCGAGACCAATGCTTGCATCCGAGACTTGCTAAGGCAAGCGGCGATCACCGAGGGTTTACCGGCTCAGCGTTTGTTGCGGGCCATGAATGCCAGGCGTTCGAACAGGTGCACGTCTTGTTCATTCTTAAGCAGCGCACCGTGCAGTTTGGGCAGGGCATTGGCGCCATCGCGCTTGAGATCTTCGGCGGTCAGGTCCTCGGCCAGCAGCAGCTTGAGCCAGTCCAGCACCTCTGAGGTTGATGGCTTTTTCTTCAGGCCCTGAGTTTCGCGAATCTCATAGAACTGGGTCAGAGCCGTTGTCAAAAGCGCATCTTTGATGCCGGGATGATGGACCTCGACGATGCGGCGCATCGTAGCCTCATCAGGGAACCGGATATAGTGAAAGAAACACCGGCGCAGGAAGGCGTCGGGCAGTTCCTTTTCATTGTTCGATGTGATGATGACGATCGGACGGTTCTTGGCGCGGATCGTTTCGCTGGTCTCGTAAACGTGAAACTCCATCTTATCGAGCTCTTGCAGCAGATCGTTCGGAAACTCGATATCGGCCTTGTCGATCTCGTCGATCAACAACACGACCTTTTCATCGGTTTCAAAGGCCTGCCACAATTTACCCTTGCGGATATAGTTCGACACGTCGTGCACGCGCTCTTCACCCAACTGGCTGTCGCGCAGACGACTGACGGCATCGTATTCATACAGCCCCTGCTGCGCGCGGGTGGTGGATTTCACGTTCCACTCGATCATCCGCAGCCCCAACGCTCCGGCCACCTGCTTGGCCAACTCGGTCTTGCCAGTTCCCGGCTCACCTTTGACCAGCAAGGGACGTTCCAGCGTCACGGCGGCATTTACCGCAATGGTCAGATCGTCTGTGGCGACGTATTCGGCTGTTCCTTGGAAACGTGCGGTCATTGGCCCCTCATCAAGTGTCGCGCGAAATGCGCCCTTGGGGTTACCGCGCAGCAGAAATTTTGACAAGCCAGGTCGCTGCGTCGCATGAAGGGAAATTGCCAAGTAACTACAATGCTTTTGGTTGATTCGTGCGCTAACCTCCGGTGCCGTCTTTTTGGCGTTGCCCTGAAATGGTCAGTTAATTTTCACAGAAAAACAAGGTTTTGTTGTTTGGTTGGACGTATTTAGATCACGCGCAATGGCGCGGCGCCGGGGCGACGTTTGCATAGTGACAATTACTGCGCTGTCAGATAAACGCTCCGCAGAAGGGGATTGCCGCATGTCAGGTAATGAGAGAGTGACCGGCGTTGCAGGCCACACCGAGGGAGCAAAAATGAAGCAGGAAGTTTTTCTGCCTGAAGATTACCGTCCAGCTGAAGACGAACCATTTATGAATGACAGGCAGCTAGAGTATTTTCGTCGCAAGCTGCTGGATTGGAAAAACGAACTAATGGCTGGCAGCCGCGATACGATCGAAGGGCTGCAGGACAATACCCGTAACATTCCGGATGTCGCTGACCGCGCAAGCGAAGAAACCGATCGCGCGCTGGAACTGCGCACCCGCGATCGTCAGCGCAAACTGGTGGCCAAGATCGACTCGGCCCTGCGCCGGATTGATGAAGGCGAGTACGGCTATTGCGAGATGACCGGTGATCCGATTTCGCTGAAACGTTTGGATGCGCGCCCGATCGCGACCATGACGCTTGAGGCACAGGAACGGCATGAGCGTCGCGAAAAGGTCCACCGCGACGATTGATCGCTGGGAAAATCTGATAACATAGACGCCGGGGCCTTTTGCTCCGGCGTTTTTGCGTTAAGCCGGTGACATGAACATCAGCGGATCGAAATTCGGCATAGTCGGAGGTGGCATTGGCGGCCTCGCGGCTGCTTTGACCCTGCGACAGCGCGGCGCCGTGGTGACCGTGTTTGAGCAGGCACCAGAATTGACCGAGGTTGGCGCGGGCCTTCAGATCAGCGCCAACGGGATGGCTGTGCTGCGTGCGCTGAAGGTTGTTGCGGACACGCCCGAGGCTGGGCTTTTGTCCCATGGAACGGTCCTTCGTGATTACCGGGCAGGGCGGCTGGTTTGCAAAATTGCGCCACCCTCTGCCGGGCCTACCTATTATTACCATCGCGCTGACCTGCTTGATCTTCTCTACAAAGCGGCGGTTCAAAAAGGGGTAGAGTTTCACCTTGGTGCGCGTGTGGAACGGGTGCGAAAGCACCCGTCCGAGGCCGAAATTATCCTCGATACGGGGGCGAGATTTGGGGTTGATTGTGCAGTCGCGGCGGACGGTGGCCAAAGTGCAATTCGTGCTGACCTGACTGGCAGGGAAACACCAAAATTCACACATCAGGTTGCGTGGCGCGCGACGATTCCATGGGACCGGCGCAACAAGAACCCTTGCGCTGTGCTAACCATGGGGCCGGGACGGCATGTAGTGACGTATCCTTTGCGCGATCAGACCCTGATGAACATCGTGGCAATCGAAGAGAGGTCTGACTGGCAGGAAGAAGGCTGGCGTCTGCGCGGTGATCCAGAAGAGCTGAGGGCGCGATTTGCAGGTTTTGGCGGCTTGGTCAAAGAGATTTTGCAAGAGGTTCAGGACCCGAATATCTGGGCATTGTTCCTGCGCCCTGTTGCTGAATGCTGGCAGAATGGGCGTGTGGCGCTTTTGGGCGACGCAGCTCATCCAACGCTGCCTTTCATGGCCCAAGGTGCTTGCCTTGCACTAGAAGATGCCTGGACTCTGGGGCGGTCTTTCGAAGAACAATCCGGCGTTTCGCAAGCACTGGCCGCCTATGAAGCGACCCGTCGCCAGCGGGCAACTCGGGTGGTCGCTGCCGCTGGAGCCAACGCGCGCAACTTCCATCTACGTGGCCCTATGCGTGTCGGGGCGCAACTGGCGTTGATGGCAGTTGGATCGCGGTTGGGCCGAAAATATGATTGGATCTATGAGTTCGATGCCACGGCTTAGCCGATTACAGATCTAGATCTATCCAAACCGGAACATGATCTGAAGGTTTTTCGTGCCCCCGAATTTCGGAATCGATTTTGCAATCGCGCAAAAGGTCAGCGGCCTGAGGGGTCAGAAGGAAATGATCAATACGAATCCCGTCATTTCGGTTCCACGCACCCGCTTGATAATCCCAGAATGAATAATGTTCCGGACCTTGCGTGCCAGCGCGAAAGGCCTCGGTGAAGCCGAGATTCAGAATTTTCCGAAATGCGGCCCGGCTTTCAGGGCGAAACAATGCATCCTCGCGCCAGGCATCGGGACGCGCTGCGTCTTCGGCCTGGGGAATGATGTTGTAATCACCTGCCATCAGAGCGGGTTCTTCACTGTTCATCAGGTCGCGGGCCCGATGATAGAGTCGCTCCATCCAGGCAAGTTTGTAGTCGTATTTTGGCCCCGGGGTGGGGTTGCCGTTTGGCAGATAGAGCCCGCAGATACGCAGTGCCTGTTTGCCGACGACCGTGGCCTCGATCCAGCGGGCCTGTTCATCCTCATCATCACCGGGCAAACCCCGCGAGACGTCCTCGAGCGGTAGCTTCGACAGAATGGCAACGCCGTTAAAGCTTTTCTGCCCGTGCGTTTCCACGTTGTACCCGCGCGCCTCAAAGATCTCTCTGGGGAAGTTATCGTCGACTGACTTGATCTCTTGCAGCAGCACAACATCGGGCTGGGCATCATCCAGCCAACGCGGCAATGCTTCGGCCCGCGCCTTGATGCCGTTGATGTTGAATGTGGCGATTTTCATGCGCGGCCCTCCGACAGTCCTTGGCAACCTATCGCCCAGAACGGGCCCAACGGCAAGGCGGAGAACAGGTTTGCGAGGCGCTGCCTCGCGCTCCGAGGTATTTTTGGCCAGATGAAGAAACGGACCGTTAACCAGAATCTCCGAAAATCAGCTGGCGGTACAGGCGGAGGCGCCGATGACCGCGCCAGGTGAAGCTCTCCGGTCTAGAAATCGGAGAGCGGATCCTTGCTTCATCTGGCTAGAAATACCTTGGGGGTGTGGGGGTGAAGGGGGTGTGGGGGTGAAACCCCCACGGGTGATCACATTGAAAACGAAGTGCCGCAGCCGCAGGAGGAGGTGGCGTTTGGGTTTTCGATCACAAAGCGTGCGCCGATCAGTTCTTGTGTGAAATCAATCACCGCATTTTCAAGAAACGGCAGTGAGATTGCGTCGACAATGACCTTCTGCCCCTTACCCTCAAGAACCAAATCGTCGTCTTTGGGTTTGTCCAATGCAATTTCGTACTGAAAGCCCGAACACCCGCCGCCTTCGACAGCGACGCGCAGGGCTTGACCCTGATCGGCTGCGCCGATCTCGGCAAGGCGGTCAAAGGCGCGTTCTGTAACTGTCGGGGGCAGATTCATGCCAAACTCCAAAGGTTTATTTCTTAACCACTCTACCATATAGAAAGCCCAAGGACAGGCGACAAGGACAGACCGTTGGACAGAGCATGTTTTGCCTCGAATCCCGACCGCGCAAGAGGGCGGTTGGTGCCAGAGGAAGAAAGCAGTTTCCGGTCATGCTTTCAGCGCGACCGGGACCGGATCATTCATGCCAGCGCCTTTCGGCGGCTCAAGCACAAGACCCAAGTTTTTGTTGAGCACGAAGGGGATAGTTATCGAACGCGGTTGACCCATTCCATCGAGGTCGCGCAGGTGGCGCGGACGATTGCCGGGGCTTTGGGTTTGAATCCAGAACTGACCGAAGCGGTGGCTCTGGCCCATGATCTTGGCCACACGCCGTTCGGACATACTGGCGAGGATGCCTTGCATGAGATCATGCAGCCGTATGGCGGGTTCGATCATAACGCGCAGGCCATTCGGATCGTCACCCGGCTCGAGCGTCATTATGCCGAGTTCGATGGGTGCAACCTTACGTGGGAAACCCTGGAAGGCATTGCAAAACACAATGGACCGGTAGAAGGGGCTTTGCCTTGGGCGCTGGCGGAATGCAATGCGGCTTTTGATCTGGAACTGTACACGCACGCAAGCGCAGAGGCGCAGGTGGCGGCCTTGTCTGACGACATCGCCTATAACAATCATGACCTGTTGGACGGGCTGAGGGCGGAGTTGTTCAGCGACGAGGACATTCAGCAACTGCCGATCGTGGCCGACTGTTATTCGGAGGTGGATCGCAAGTACCCGGGCCTCGACCCCTATCGCCGTCGGCATGAGGCGTTGCGGCGGGTGTTTGGGGTTATGGTGTCGGACGTGATCGACACGTCTCGGGCTCTGATCGCAGGGTCCGGTGCCCAGAGCGTCGAAGAGATCCGGCATCTTGGCTATCCGGTCATTCAGTTCTCAACAGGCCTTTGGGCGCAACTGAAGGAAATTCGCGCTTTCCTGTTTTCGCGGATGTACAGGGCGCCGTCGGTGATGACGGTGCGCGCCGAGGTCAGCAAAGTGGTCGAGGATTTGTTTCCAATCTACCTTGGCGATCCGAAGCAAATGCCCGCGCGCTGGCACGCGGACATTGAAGAGGCTGAGGATGAGACTGCCTTAGCCCGGATCGTATCGGACTATATTGCCGGGATGACCGACAGGTTTGCGCTACAGGATCATGCCAGACTGACTGGCCACCCGATACCGGCGGATCACTCGACCCCGATATAGGCCAAAGCCCAGACTTGTTGGCCCGTCTGATCCTGCGCCGCCTCAGCGTCGTCGGTGGGTGGGAAGACGATCATCGTTGGGCCATACCCTCCGATCCCCATGGGGGCGCCGTCGGCGTGGGTGGCGAGGATAGGCTGATAGGTCGAGATACTATGCCAGGGAATTTCGGCTTGATACCCGTCCATTGCCATCGGTTTGGCCGTCTTACCTTCGGCACCGGCTATGACCATCACATCCGACAAAAGCGGGCCGCTAAAGGTGATGTCGCGCTGGTTGTCCTCGGTGCCGTAGGGAATTGTGATCTCGACCTGATCCAAACTATCCAGCAATGTCGCGTCAAAGCCAGCTGCCCCGTCATGGGTGACCTCCAGATATCCCAGCAAGCCGCCGTCCTCTGCACCGCGTGCGGGCAGGTTGGTTTTCTCAACCGAGCCGCCGAGCGTTATCAGCACATGGCCTTGCGGGGCGGGCATTTCTGCAAAAGCGGGCAGGGCGGTCGACAAGAGCAGGCACAGGGGCAGGGCAAGGCGCATAGGAATCTCCGTTTAGATAGATATGACCGACCTTAGCGGCGGCGGCTCTTATTCCAAGCGCATTCTGGCGCCGTCCATTGACCTTGCTGCACCGCGTGGTAAACCGCCGGGCAAGCAAAAGGACATTCGAAATGAACCTGTTTTCCGAGATCCGCAGCCTCGTGCTGGACGCGCTGGCACAGATGCAGTCCGAAGGCGCGCTGCCCGAAGGGCTGAGCTTTGACAACGTGGCCGTTGAACCGCCACGCGATGCGGCGCATGGCGACATGGCGACGAATGCGGCTATGGTGCTGGCAAAGCCCACCAAGATGAAACCGCGCGACATTGCCGATGCGCTGGCCGGAAAGCTGGCCGAGGATAACCGGATCACCAGTGCCGAGGTTGCCGGGCCGGGGTTCTTGAACCTGCGGTTGGCGCCATCGGTCTGGCAGAGTGTACTGGCTGCGGTGCTGCAACAGGGCACGGACTATGGCCGCTCGACCATGGGGCATGGGCAGAAGGTCAACGTGGAATACGTCTCGGCCAACCCGACCGGCCCCTTGCATGTGGGTCATACGCGGGGCGCGGTGTTCGGAGATGCGCTGGCAAGCCTGTTGGCCTATTCCGGCCATAACGTGACCCGTGAATACTACATCAATGATGGCGGCGCGCAGGTGGATGTTCTGGCACGCTCGGCTTACGAACGGTATCGCGAGGCAAACGGGCTGAGCCCCGAGATTGCCGAAGGCCTGTATCCTGGCGACTATCTGATCCCGATTGGTGAGGCGCTGAAAGAGAAATACGGTGACAGCCTGATCGACAAACCGGAAAGCGACTGGCTGGAAGAACTGCGCGAGTTTTCGACAGACGCGATGATGGACCTGATCCGCGCCGACCTGAAGGCGCTGGGCGTTGAGATGGATGTGTTCTTCTCGGAAAAGTCGCTCTATGGCACGGGTCGGATTGAAGCTGCGTTGCAATCCCTGACCGACAAGGGCCTGATCTATGAGGGCGTGCTGGAGCCGCCCAAGGGCAAAAAGCCCGAAGATTGGGAACCACGTGAGCAGACCCTGTTCAAATCGACCGAGCATGGCGACGACGTGGATCGCCCGGTCAAGAAATCGGACGGGAGCTGGACCTATTTTGCCCCGGATATCGCCTATCACTATGACAAAGTGACCCGTGGGTTTGACGCGTTGATCGATGTGTTCGGCGCTGACCACGGTGGCTATGTCAAACGGATGAAGGCCGCAGTATCGGCTCTGTCCGATGGCAAGGTACCGCTGGATATCAAGCTAACCCAGTTGGTGAAACTGTGGAAGAACGGCGAGCCGTTCAAGATGTCCAAGCGGGCAGGGAACTTCGTCACATTGCGTGATGTGGTCGATCAGGTTGGCCCGGATGTGACCCGCTTCGTGATGCTGACCCGCAAGAATGACGCTGCCCTGGATTTTGACTTTGACAAGGTGTTGGAACAAAGCCGCGAGAACCCCGTTTTCTACGTCCAATATGCCCATGCCCGCGTGATGAGTGTTCTGCGCCGTGCAGCTGAGGCCGGGATCGACGCGCAGGACCCAACGCTGAAAAGCGCCGATCTAGGCAAGATCGACCATGCCTCTGAGCTGACTGTTGCCAAGAAGCTGGCCGAATGGCCGCGTCTGGTTGAGATCGCCGCGCGTACCAATGAACCCCACCGCGTTGCCTTCTATCTGTATGAACTTGCAGGGGATTTCCACGCGCTTTGGAACAAGGGCAACGATGAAACCCAGCTGCGGTTTATTCAAGATGGCGATGTTGCCACAAGCCAGTCAAAAATCGCACTGGCCCGGTCCGTTTCTGTTGTGATTTCAGCAGGCTTGGGTATTCTTGGCGTTACTCCGGCGCAGGAGATGCGGTGAACAACACCGTCCGAACCGCCGGTACGAGGTAGGCAAGAAATGACCCGCGCGCCTTATTTTCGGCGCTAAACGGGCGGTGAGGCGGACATGGCAAGTTACGATTACCCGGGGCAAATGCGCCCCGAGCAGATGCATTATACGAATCAAGCTCATCCTCAGGATGGGTATGACTTCCCTAATGACTTGCACGGATATGACGAAATGCCCCATCCCGCGGGTTTGGGTCGTATTGTTAGTGCTCTGGGTGCCGTTGCATCATTGGCGCTGGTCGCTGGCATCGGTGTTTGGGGTTACAATTTGGTAATGCGCGATGTGAGTGGCGTGCCGGTTGTTCGGGCCTTAGATGGACCAATGCGTATTCAGCCGGATAGCCCGGGTGGCACCCCTGCGGATCATCAGGGTTTGGCCGTGAACACGGTTGCGGCAGTGGGCACAGCAGCGCCGCCTGCTGATCGGCTGATCCTTGCACCGCGCCCGGTTTCCCTGACAGATGAAGATACTCCGGTGGCACCGTTGCAACCAATACCTGCCGTACATGTGATCCAGGAAAACGTCTCTGACCGGACGGCCACACAGATGCGCCAGGGCGCGGTTGATACACTGGTTGCTGAACTGGCGGGAGAGGCGGAAAATTCCGATCAGGTTGGCGAGCAAAGTTTTCAGTTGGCCTCTTTGACCATCCCCGAGGAAGAGCCTGCTATTGATCCGGCTGATCTGGCTGCATCGCAACCGGACCCAGAACTGGCGGCTTTGCCTGGTGTGCGCCGGTCGCTGCGCCCGGTCCTGCGTCCCGCTGGCGGTGTGCGCAGCGCAATTACGTCAAACAGCACTACCGAAGACGCGATCAACGCGGCGGTCAAAGCTGCGGTCGGCTTGGATGTGGATCCTGAAACTCTGACCAAGGGCACCCGTATGGCCCAGCTTGGCGCCTATGAAAATTCGGACGTCGCGCGCTCGGAATGGGATCGCATGAATGGACGATTCGGGGATTATATGGATGGAAAACAGCGTGTTATACAGAAAACCTCAAGCGGTGGGCGAACCTTCTATCGTCTTCGGGTTCTGGGGTTTGACGATCTGAGCGACTCGCGTCAATTCTGTGCCGCTTTGCAGGCCGAAGGCGCTGATTGCATTCCGGTTGCCGCGCGGTGAATTTCGGCGCAGTCATTACGGACGCTGAAGGTCTGCGCCTGACGCCTGATGAGAAAAAACTGTTCCGAGAGATGAACCCATTCGGGTTCATTCTGTTTGCCCGTAATATCGAGTCTGCGGATCAGGTGCGCGCCCTATGCGACGATTTCCGCGAGGCTGTGGGGCGAAACTGCCCGATCACTGTTGATCAAGAGGGTGGACGCGTGCAACGACTGCGCACACCGCTGGCACGGGAATGGATGCCGCCGCTGGATCACGTGGCCCAGAGCGGAGAGCAGGCCGAACGTGCCATGTATCTGCGCTATCGTCTGATTGCGAATGAACTGTTCGAGCTTGGGATCGACAGCAACTGCGCCCCCATGGTGGATCTGGCCCGGAACGAGACGCATCCGTTCCTTAAAAACCGCTGCTATGGGTCTGATCCCAAAAGGGTTTCCCGGATCGGTCGTGCGGTTGCCGAGGGGCATTTGGATGGCGGTGTATTGCCGGTGCTCAAACACATGCCGGGTCATGGTTTGTCCACGCTGGACAGCCATCATGACCTGCCCCATGTCGATCTGACGCAAGAGGACCTGACCGAGGCCGATTTCGGCCCGTTTCGGGATTTGAACGATCTGCCGATGGGGATGACGGCGCATCTGGTCTATGACCGGATTGACCCTCAACCTGCTACGATTTCTCGGACCATGATCAGCCTGATCCGCAAAACGATCGGGTTTGGCGGGCTGATCATGACGGATGATATCTCGATGAAGGCCCTCAGCGGAAATCCAGAAGAGATTGCCAATCAGGCGCTAGCTGCAGGGTGCGATGTGGTTTTGTACTGCAACGGCTCTTTTGATGCCCGTGCTAAGGTGCTGAGCACCGCCGGAAAGATGTCCGAACAGGCACAGAAACGCGCTGAACGCGCGTTGGCGATGCGCAAAGCCCCGCAGGAACTTGACATCCAAGCCGCCGAAGCCGAACTTTCTCGCCTAATGGGCGGGCAGGTGTATGTCGGATAATCTTTTTAGCGAAGACCCCGTCTCGGTCGCGGATCGCCTTGCGGCAGAGGCATTGATCGTAGACGTCGACGGGTTTGAAGGCCCGCTCGATGTGCTGCTGATGCTGTCCCGCACGCAAAAGGTAGATCTGCGCAAAATATCGGTTCTGGCGCTGGCGCAGCAATACTTGTCCTTTGTTGAAAAGGCACGGGCGCTGCGGATCGAACTGGCCGCCGACTATCTGGTGATGGCGGCATGGCTGGCCTTTCTGAAATCGCGCTTGCTGCTGCCTCCGGATCCGAATGACGAAGGCCCCTCTGGCGAAGAACTGGCCGCGCATCTGGCATTTCAGCTCGAGCGGCTTCAGGCCATGCGTGATGCCGCCGCCCGTTTGATGGGGCGCGATCAGCTGGGGCGCGATTTCTTCAAACGCGGGCAGGGCGAGGATGTCACGCGCATCCGCACCGTGACCTATTCCGCCACTCTGCTGGACCTGATGCAGGGCTATGCCCGCATTCGCACCCGTGATGAATTCCGCCCCTTTGTCATGGACCGTGACGCCGTATTCACGATGGAACAGGCGCTGGAACGTATGCGCCCGCTGATCGGCTTTGCCGGGGCCTGGACGGATATGGAGACCTACCTGCCCGAGGGCTGGGATGCCGACCCGGTGCGCAGGCGGTCCGCGACGGCGGCTACTTTTGCGGCCTCACTTGAGTTGGTGAAAGAAGGACATATGGAAATTCAGCAGAGCGAAACTTTTGCTCCAATACAACTACGCAAGAGGACCCAATCCCGTGACTGACGCGCCTCAGGAAGAAGGTACCGGCACCCTGTTCGAAGCTCCGCCTATGGCCGAACAAGAACGCATGGTTGAGGCCGTGTTATTCGCCAGTGCCGAGCCGGTGACGATTGCCGATCTTGAAGTGCGGATGCCCCATGGCAGCGACGCGTCACAGGCGGTGGAAATGCTTAAGAAACGCTATGAAGGGCGTGGTGTTCGTGTGGTTCAGGTTGGTGAATCCTGGGCCATTCGCACTGCCCCAGACTTGGGTTTTCTGATGCAAAAAGAAACGGTTGAAACCCGCAAACTCAGCCGGGCCGCGATCGAAACGCTGGCGATCGTGGCATATCACCAACCCTGTACACGTGCCGAGATCGAAGAAATTCGCGGCGTATCGGTCTCGCGCGGGACCATCGACCAACTTTTGGAGATGGAGTGGATCAGACTGGGTCGTCGTCGCATGACGCCGGGCCGTCCGGTGACTTTCGTGGTGACTCCGCAGTTTCTGGATCACTTTGGGCTGGAGAACGCCAGGGATTTGCCGGGGTTGAAAGAATTGCGCGCTGCCGGTTTGCTGGAGAACAGACCGCCTCCGGGAACGATCCCACTGGGAGAGGGGCAGGAAGACGAAGATCAAACCGAACTGTTCGAGGAAGAGTGATCACGGGGCCCTTTTGTTGCCGCACAAATCGACTATTTAGAAGCCTGGAAATCGGAGTTGAGCAATGAATGCCAATCGTATCATTGACATGATTGTGCGACAGGTCATGCGGCGGCTTGTCACCAAAGGGGTGGACAAGGGGTTCGACATGGCCAGCCGCGTGGGCCAGAAGTCGGGGCAAGAGCAGCCGCCGCACGAGAGCTCAGGTGCCTCTGATCAGCTGCAGGCGGAGGGAAACCGCCAGCGTCAAAATATGCGTCAAGCCCAGCGAGTGGCCAATCAGATGCGCCGGTTTATCCGGTTCTGATCAGGTTACCGTTTTGAAATGCTTGGACAGTTTCAATCCTTGTCCCTGATAGTTCGAGGCGATGCCCGCACCATAAAGCTGCGTGGGCATTTCTGACATCCGCTCGTACACCAGCCGCCCGACGACTTGGCCGTGCTCCAACACAAATGGGGCCTCGTGACAGCGGACTTCCAACACTCCGCGTGATCCTTCGCCACCTGCGGCGGCATGGCCAAAACCGGGATCGAAGAAACCGGCATAATGCACCCGGAATTCCCCGACCATCGCCAGATAGGGGGCCATTTCAGCCGCATACATCGGCGGGATATGCACCGCCTCGCGGCTGACCAGAATGTAAAACGCACCGGGGTCGAGGATGATGCGCCCATCGGTGGTACGCACCTCTTCCCAATATTCCTGAGGGTCGTATTCGCCAATCCGGTCCAGATCAATGACACCGGTATGAGGCTTGGCGCGGTAGCCCACCAAATCGGTGTCGGGAAGCCGCAGGTCCACCGAGAACCCGAGCCCGTCCTGAATGACAGCGGGGCCATCGACCAGCGGGGATTCGGCGTGCAGGGCGCTTAGATCGGTATCGCTCAGCACGGCCTGTCCCTCCCGGAACCTGATCTGGTTAAGCCGCATTCCCGGACGCACCAGAACCGAGAATGAGCGGGGGCAGATCTCGGCATACAAAGGGCCGGTATAGCCTGCAGGCACCCGGTCAAACTCGGTCCCGCCATCGGTGATCGTGCGCGTCAGAAGATCCAGCCGCCCGGTCGAGCTTTTTGCATTGGCGGCCGCGCTCAGCCCCTGGGGCAGGGCCAGCGATTCCATCAACGGCACTAGATAGACACAGCCCTTTTCCAGCACGGCACCTTCAGAGATATCGATGCGGTGCATCTCAAATTCCGACAAACGTTCGGCTACGGTGCGACCTTCGCCTGCCAGAAACGAGGCACGTACCCGGTAAGCTACTGTACCTAAACGCAAATCAAGGCTGGCGGGTTGAATCTGGGCGGGGATGACCTCTGGGCTTGCGGTAATCTCACCGCGCGCGATCATCGCCTCTATCTGCTGGTTCGGGCATACGCCGGTCATTCCGATCCCCCCTGATGCCAGAGCGGGATCTGGCCTGTGTGCCATAAACGTCGGTGTGATTTGGTCGGGCTAGCAGGACTCGAACCTGCGACCTTCCGTCCCCCAGACGGACGCGCTACCAGGCTGCGCCATAGCCCGACGTTGAGGTGTTCATAAAGACTTTCCCGGCGGGGGCAAGAGGAAATCATCGCCTTTTTTCTTATCCCGCCGATCGGTTTTCTATTCGGTTCAACACGCTGCGCAGCTCTTGCGCGATGGGTGCTATCTGGCTGAGCAACTGGTCATCGAATGCGTCTCGGGTCCAGGCCAATGTCGCGATCCCACCCAACAAGGGCGAGGCGTCGGGATAAGACGGCTGGGCTTGGGCCGCAGGCTCAGCTTTTGGCGGAGCGGGGGCAGGGGTCGGTTCGGGTTTTTGCGCGTCGCCAAGATCCAGATGTATCTGCTCTTGCGGGGGGGCTGGCTTGGCCGTGAATGGCACAACGACATTTGCATCGGGTGAGGGTTCAAGATTCGCCATTTCATCCAGGCCCTGGGACACTGAAGAAACATGCGCCACGCCCTGTTCACGCAAGATGCGCTGTACGCCTTTGATGGTGATCCCATCCTCATGCAAAAGCTTCTTGATGCCGCCCAGCAGGCGCATATCGTTGGGGCGATAATATCGGCGCCCACCGGCCCGTTTTACCGGTTTCACCTGATTGAAGCGGCTTTCCCAGAATCGCAGAACATGCGGCTGCACACCCAACCAGTCCGCAACTTCACTGATGGTGCGAAAGGCGTCTGGGGACTTGCTCATATTCGTGCCGTCCTGATCTTATTTGCGGTTCCCTGCGGCGACGCGATCTTTCATCAGATGCGACGGGCGGAAGGTGAGAACACGGCGAGGCTGAATTGGAACTTCTTCGCCTGTCTTGGGATTGCGGCCGATACGAGCTGTCTTGTCCCGAACACTGAACGTTCCAAAAGACGAGATCTTCACCTGTTCACCGCGCACCAATGCGTCGGACATATGGTTCAGAACGCTCTCGACCAGTTGCGCGCTTTCATTGCGTGAAAGGCCAACTTCACGAAATACGGCCTCGCTCAGATCCATTCGGGTCAGTGTTTTGTCGCTCATGCCAATTCCCCTGTTGCTATCAGAGCATAGGGTCAGGGCAAATTCGCTGTCAATATCAATGAATTGCGGGCGAGTGTGTAAGCTGAATTGCGCTTGTTACCACCGCAAGAGGACTGAGCCCCAGGCCAATCCACCTCCGATTGCCTCTGTGACCAGCAGATCACCCTGTTTGAACTGCCCACGCTGTTTCGCAACAGACATTGCCAGGGGAATAGATGCGGCCGAGGTATTTCCGTGGTCTTGCAGGGTAACGACAACGTGTTCCATAGGAACGCCCAATTTCTTGGCTGTGCCCTGAATGATTCTAATGTTTGCCTGATGCGGTACGATCCAATCCACATCTTCATGGCTTAGCCCAGCCTTCTCGAGGCAGGTTTCTGCGGTAGAGGTCAGACGTTCAACTGCCTGCCGAAACAGCTGGTTTCCTTTCATCCGCAGATAGCCTGTGGACTGGGTCGAGACGCCTCCATCCACATAGAGCAGGTCCTTATAGCGCCCGTCCGAGTTCAGGTCGGTTGCCAGAATGCCCCGATCGTCCGAGGTTCCCGCGCCCTCATGCTGTTCAAGGATTATCGCTCCGGCGCCGTCGCCGAACAACACGCAGGTCGACCGGTCGGTCCAGTCCATGATACGAGAGAACGTCTCGGCGCCGATGACCAGCACGCGTTTGGCCTGGCCTGACACGATCAGCGCATTGGCATTGGTCATGGCATAGACGAATCCGGCGCAAACCGCCTGTACGTCAAAGGCGAAGCCTTTGGTCATGCCAAGCTGCGATTGAACCATTGTTGCGGCAGAGGGAAACGTCAGGTCAGCGGTCGATGTTGCAAGAATAATCGCATCAATATCATCTGCCTCCAGACCCGCATCGACCAGTGCGGCACTGGCAGCCTTTGTAGCCATAATCGAAGTGGTTTCGTCTTCCGCTGCAAAATGCCGGCGTTCGATCCCGGAACGTGTCCGTATCCACTCATCAGACGTATCGAGCGTTTCTTCGAACTCGGAATTCGGGACGATGCGCTCTGGCAAATAGTGCCCGACACCAACTATAATTGAACGGCCTGCCATGCTGGGGTACTGCCTTTTTTGTTATTCACCGGCCTTCGACGGCGTGTCTGCGGCATCTTGTGCAAGCTCGGCTGTCGATGCAACCCGTGCTGCCAATTTTTCGGCGAAGCCGGACTCGGCCAGGGTAAAGGCCAGCTTTACAGCGGCTGACACGCCGGTCGAGTCTGCACCACCATGTGATTTGACGACGGTTCCGTTCAGGCCAAGGAAAACCCCACCATTCACGCGCCGAGGATCAATTCGTTTCTTCAACCGCTGCAAAGATGTGATTGCAAGGATCGAGGCCAGTCGTGAGAGCGGAGAATATTTGAACGCCTCGCGCAGAAGATCTCCGATCAGGCTGGCTGTGCCTTCTCCGGTCTTGATGGCGACGTTGCCTGTAAACCCGTCTGTTATAATGACATCGGCTTTGTCTCCCGGGATGTCGCTGCCTTCGACAAAACCCACAAAGTCAAAGCTGGCCTGATCCGCAAAATCCGAGATCATGCCATGCGCTTCTTTTAGCTCGGCGCGCCCTTTATGTTCCTCGGTGCCCACATTCAAAAGGCCGATCCGTGGACGTTCCAACGCCATGCCGTTTCGGGCATAAGAGGCACCCATCAAAGCATATTGCAGCAGGTCCTTGGCGTCCGCGCGCACATCCGCGCCTACGTCCAGCATCACATTGAAACCCTGCGGATTGCGCGAGGGCCACAAAATAGCGATTGCCGGGCGGTTTACTCCCGGCAGCTTACGTAGACGCATCATCGACAGGGCCATCAATGCGCCGGTATTACCACAGGAGACCGCGCCATGGGCTTCACCCTGACGTACCGACTCCAGTGTGGACCACATCGAAGTTTGCTTGCCGTGCCGGACGACCTGGCTGGGCTTGTCCTCCATCGTGACCACATCGGGACAATCACGAAAAACGACGCGCCCGTTAAGGACACGCCGTTTTGCGACAAGTTTGCGCAACATGGCCTCAGGCCCGTGCAAGATGAACGCGATATCGGGGTTCTTATCCGCCGATTTAGCGATCCCCGCCACAACAGCGGCGGGCCCCGAATCTCCGCCCATTGCGTCAACCGAGATGGTAATCCGTCCGGCGTGCGTGGGCTGTTCTGTCATGCTTGGCCTGCGCTTTTAGGGCTTAGGCCGCGTCTTCGTCCAGGTCGATTTCGTCGGCCTGAGCGACGACTTCGCGGTCATCATAGTGGCCGCAGGACGCGCAGACGTGGTGCGGGCGCTTCAGCTCACCACAGTTGGCGCATTCGTTCGGGTTTGCAGCAACCAGAGCGTCGTGCGCGCGGCGGTTGTTGCGACGCGACTTGGAAACTTTGTTCTGTTGGACAGCCATGGTCTCAACCTTTGTCTACTAAGGGCCGGCAGATTCGCTGCGGGCCAGGTTTCATTCTTCGTTTTTCTCGTGGTTTGACGCGCGTTTAGGGGACGGGCCCCGCGATGTCCAACCCAAATTCCGATGAGCGCGCGAAAATACTGCGATTCTCAGCATGTTCAAGCGATTTTTCTGAGCGCTTGCTATGACAGGATTTCAGGCCCGTGTCACTCGTCTTTTTTCAGTGCATCGCGCAGCCCGGCCAAGCCCGCAAAGGGTTTGACATCTTCATCCGTTATTGCCTGTTTGCCGGGTTCGGTAAAGCCCGCCTGTTCCAATTCGGCACCTTCTTTCCGGGGATACTGGGGCAGGGCAAGCGCCAGCGCTTCGGACATGACCTCGGTCAGAGCGATTTCGGTCCCTAGCGGTTCAGATTCGTCACCCTCCGGGATTTCGAACTCTTCCTCGTCAGGGTTTGTCCAATCTGACAGAAACATCCGGGTCACCGGAATGTCGATCCGCGTGGTAACCGGTGTCAGCGTCACGACACAGGGTTGAATCACGGTTGCCCCCAGTTTTCCTGAAAGCGCCCAATCACGCTTTCCATGCGCACGCACCTCGCCGACAAAACTCAGCTTACGCAGCCCAAGCAGGCTCAACTCGTTCTTTAAGACATCCAACTCCTGTGCGTCAGGGCGAATTTCAAAGGGCGTCGGTGCGTTCTGAGGCAGGTCGGCGACCCGTAAAGATGTCTGGTTGCTCATACGTGGCCCTTTCGTGTGTTGAACCGGGGTGGCGGTTTGATGTAATCGGATAGGGGCCGCACGGTCCCAAGGCAAGAGGGTGTGAATGTTGAAAGTTATGAGCAGGTTGAAACCAGCGTCCAGAACGCTCGTATTTGCGGCCTGTCTGACCGCTGCTGGTGCGTGTGCTCCGGTCTTCAAGAAACACGGATATGTCCCCACAGCCGAGGACCTGGCCGAAATTCAGGTGGGTGTAGATACACGTGAAAGCGTACTCGAATCCGTTGGCGCGCCCAGTACTTCAGGCGTCGTTCGCGATTCCGGCTTTTATTATGTGACATCACGCGTTCGTCATTATGGTCCGAAACGACCGAAAATCGTCTCGCGCGAGCTTGTGGCGATCAGCTTCGATGACCGGGGTGTTGTGCGCAATATTGAACGCTTTGGCCTTGAGGATGGAACCGTCGTGACGTTGGATCGTCGTATTACCGAATCCTCAGTTCAGAACCGTGGGTTCCTGCGGCAGCTGCTTGGCAATATCGGCAACTTCAACCCGGCAAACATTCCTGGCGCGACCAACTAATTCTTAGTCACGTCTTGTCAACTTCACAGGGCGGTCACAAATCCTGTGTTATTGACCCTGCAAGACGAAACAGGTCAGCAACCCAGGAGGATGCGACCATGGCACTATTGCTCGGCAAGGGCCGGTACCGTGCGCGTCAGGCGCAAACACCGCAGGATGTTGCGGCGGCGCAGTGTCTTCGAACACTGGCTTTCGGGACTGATCAGCCTGATCAGGATGAGTTCGACAGCCGTTGTACGCATATTCTGGTCGAGGATATGCGTGCCAACGGTAAACTCGTGTGCTGCTTCCGCATGTTGATGATGGAGCGCGGGGCCGAGATTGGCCAAAGCTATTCCGCCCAGTTCTATGACCTCTCGGCACTTGAAGGGTTTAAGGGGCATATGGTCGAGATGGGGCGCTTTTGCGTGCATCCTGGTCAAAACGACCCAGACATTCTGCGTGTTGCCTGGGGGGCGATGACTGCATTTGTCGATCAGAATAATGTTGAGATGCTGTTTGGCTGCTCATCGTTTGCGGGTACAGAAACGGCGGAATATCTTGATGCTTTTGCGATGTTGAAACATCGCCATCTGGCCCCGAAACGCTGGTTGCCACGGGTCAAGGCCCCAGATGTTTTCCGGTTCGCCGCGAGATTGCGTCGGCGCCCGGATGCGAAAAAAGCCATGATGCGCATGCCCCCTTTGCTGCGTACTTACCTGATGATGGGCGGCTGGGTCAGTGACCACGCAGTCGTTGACCGTCACATGAACACTTTGCATGTCTTTACCGGCCTCGAAATCTGCGCCATTCCGCCCGCACGTAAACGTTTGCTGCGGGCCGTTGCCGGGTAATCGCCGTTGACGGCTCGACGCTGCGGGGTTAGCTGGCGGGCATGGCAAGAATTCCTTTATTGCAGATGTCCGGCATTTCCCTGACTTTCGGGGGCGATCCGGTTTTTTCAGACCTTGATCTGGTGGTTCAACCAGGCGACCGCGTCGCTCTGGTTGGGCGGAACGGATCCGGCAAGTCAACCTTGATGAAGGTGATGGCCGGTTTGGTAGAACCGGACAAGGGCGAGATTGTAATTCCCCCGGGTAAGTCAGTCGGTTACATGGAGCAAGACCCCGGAATGGAAGGGTTTGCTACGCTCGGCGACTATGCCTCCAGCGGGTTAGAACCGGGTGAGCTTTACAAAGTCGAACGCGCAGGCGAAGGGCTGAAATTCGACCCGGCGCGCGCTGTTGAGACGGCCTCGGGCGGTGAACGCCGCCGTGCCGCGCTGGCCAAGCTGATGGCCGAAGCCCCGGATTTGATGCTGCTGGACGAGCCGACCAACCATCTTGATATCGAAGCCATCGCCTGGCTCGAGCGTGAGCTAGGATCGACACGGACGGCCTATGTGCTGATCTCACACGACCGTGCCTTTCTGCGCGCCTTGACCCGCGCGACGCTGTGGATCGATCGTGGGGCGGTCCGACGGCAGGAGCAGGGGTTTACGGCATTCGAGGTTTGGCGCGACAAGATCTGGGAGGAAGAGGACCAGCAACGTCATAAGCTGAACCGACTGATCAAGTCCGAGGCGCGATGGGCCGTCGAGGGCATCAGCGCCCGTCGCAAGCGCAACCAGGGTCGGGTCCGCGCCTTGCAGGACCTTCGATCTGAAAAAGCCGCACAGATAAAACGTCAGGGTTCGGCCGCGATGACCCTTGAGGCTGGACCAAAATCAGGGCGAAAAGTGTTTGAAGCCAAAGGCCTATCCAAGTCTTTTGGTGATCATCAGATCGTGCGCAACTTTGACCTGTTGGTACAGCGGGGCGACCGCGTGGCCTTTGTTGGCCCAAACGGCGTCGGCAAGACAACATTGCTGAAAATGCTGTTGGGACAAGAGAACCCGGATGAGGGTTCGGTCACGCAGGGCACCAATCTTGAGATTGCGGTTTTCGACCAGACCCGCGCGCAGCTGGACCCCGAAATGAGCCTTTGGGACAGCCTGACTGGTGACCCCGAGATGCGTGTTTCCGGCAAGGCTGATCAGGTGATGGTGGGTGGCCAACCCAAGCATGTGGTCGGCTACCTCAAGGAGTTTCTGTTTGACGAGGGGCAGGCCAGAGCAGCCGTTAAGTCACTGTCCGGTGGGGAAAAAGCCCGTCTGCTGCTGGCAAAGCTGATGGCCAAACAGTCGAACCTGCTGGTATTGGACGAACCGACCAACGATCTGGATGTGGAAACACTGGATCTGTTGCAGGAACTGCTGGATGATTATGACGGTACCGTTTTGCTGGTCAGCCACGACCGCGATTTCTTGGACCGTGTGGCCGCAACGACCATCGCGATGGAGGGTAACGGCCGTGCAACCGTCTATGCCGGGGGGTGGTCGGACTACCTCGCTCAGCGCGGCGAGGTGGCTGATAAGAAAGAAGTAAAAACAAAAGCTTCTAAGCCAAAGGTAAAGCAAGAGGCGCAGCCGAAACTGGGGCTATCATTTTCAGAGAAACACCGTCTTGAGAAATTGCCTGCCGAGATTGAGCGGCTTGAGGCGGAAATCGGAAAGCTTGAAGAGCTGATGTCCGATCCCGAGCTTTTCAGCCGTGAACCTGTTAAGTTTCAGAAAGCGACCGAGGCTTTGGTCGAGCGGCAGGAAAAGCTGGCCGCAGCCGAGGAAGAGTGGCTGATCCTCGAGGAAAAGGCCGAGGGCGCCTAGATCAGCTTTCGCGCTGTGGCCGGCTATCCGACCACAGTTCATTTGAGCGAGCGGTTTTCATCGGTAGGTGATCAGCCACGCTCAGCGCATTCGCAGCGCGCCGTCGATACGGATGACCTCGCCGTTCAGATAACCCATTTCGACGATGAACCCGGCCAGTCGCCCGTATTCGCGGGGGTCGCCAAGGCGCACAGGGTTGGGAACGTCAGAGGCCAGTTGTTGCTGCACCTCTTCGGGCAGACCGGCCAGCATCGGAGTCATAAAGATTCCGGGTGCGATGGTCATCACGCGGATACCGGACGCGGCCAGATCCCGTGCCATGGGCAGTGTCATACCCACCACACCGCCTTTCGAAGCGGCATAGGCAGCCTGACCCTTTTGCCCATCAAAGGCGGCAATTGAAGCCGTGTTGATGATAACCCCACGCGCGCCATCCGGTTCTGGGTCGTTCTTTGCCATTTCCGCGGCTGCAAGGCGTGAAACGTTGAATGTACCCACAAGGTTGATGTCGATCGTGCGCTGAAATGCATCAAGCGGGTGCGGGCCATCCCTGCTTACGGTTTTCATGCCAACCGCGATCCCGGCGCAATTCACTGCCGCGTTGATCGCTCCCATCTTCTCGCGGGCATGGGAGATGGCTGCGGCCACGGATGTTTCATCGGTTACATCCGTCTGGGCGAAATGCCCGCCAATTTCTGTTGCGATCTGGCTGCCTCGGTCCGCATCCCGGTCCAGAATGGTTACCTGTGCATTGTTTTCTGCAAAAAAGCGGGCCGTTGCCTCACCCAGCCCCGAGGCGCCTCCGGTGACAATGGCTGCGGTGGTCGACAGGTGCATCTGGATCTCCTTCCAAAAGATATGAACATACGTTCATTTAATATCAGCAAAGGGACAGTGTCCATAGGGGGGCGTCGGGCAGGCGGCCCTTCCTCAAGGCTTTCTCAGGTCAGCTTCAGGCGTTCTTAATGTTGGGATCTCAAATCGACACTGAACGCAATCGAGCGTCTGGGTGGCGCATTTGAGGAGGACAAACTATGCGAATTGGAACCAAATCAGGGCTTTCCGCTTTGGTTGCCGCTCCGTTTCTGGGGATTATGGCGGCTGGAAGTGCGGCCGCTGCACCAGAGGTCTGCAACTGGAAAACGGCGCGGAATGCTGCAAACAGCGGCGATTATGCGACCATGTGTGAGTGCACGCAGGTAACCCCCAGCTTTCTGGAGCGCTTGCAGAAACGTGCGGATTTCGAAACCACATTGCGAAACACATCCGCTCAATGCCCGGGGTTGGCCGCCTTGTTGACCGACTTTCCGACAGCATCAATCGTAAGCGCGGCAAATGCGGGCGAAGACCGCAGTTCGGACCCAAGCCGTCCGGTCACGCCGGTTGGCGGCGGTGGAACAGGGTCCGGCGGGTCGGGCGGTAACGGTCCCGGCAACGGCGGTGGCGATGATCCGGGTGGCGATAACCCGGGCGATGATCCGGGTAACGGTGGTGGGGATGATCCCGGTGACGACAACCCAGGTGATGACCCCGGCAATGGAGGTGGCGATGGCCCCGGCAAACCTGGAAATGGCAATGGTCCCGGCAAAGGGGGCAATGGTCCGGGTAAAGGCGGTAACGGCCCCGGAAATGGCAATGGAAACGCTGGGAACCCCGGCAATGGCGGGGGCAATAATGGCGGCTCTGGCCCCGGCACCGGAAACGGTGGAGGTAACAACGGCCACGGCGGAGGCCACGGCAATGGCGGCAGCGGCCATGGAAACGGCGGAGGCAAAGGGGGCAAGCGATAAGCCTGCAAGTGACGGATTTGCTCATGCAAAACAGAAACGGCCACCCAATTAGGTGGCCGTTTTTCTTTCAGAGGTCTTAGTTAACCCAACTGAACCAGCGCGTGCCGTTTCTTGCCGGCGCTTAGTTTGATGGGCGAGGACAAGGCGCCTGCGTCGATCATCAATCCCGCGTCTGTTAAAGAAGCGTCGTCCAGTTTGGCGCCGTTTTCTGCAATCAGGCGCTTGGCCTCTTTGCCAGATTTCGCCAGGCCAGACTGTACGATCAGTTGCACGATGGATATCGGCAAGTCTGCTTCGCCGACCGTTAGGGTCGGCAGATCGTCCCCGACGCCACCTTTTTCGAACACTTCGCGAGCGGTGGCCTCGGCGTTTGCCGCAGCCTCGGCCCCGTGCAGCAAGGAGGTGACCTCGTTTGCCAGGCGGATCTTGGCCTCGTTGATCTCGGACCCCTGCAATGCGCCAAGGCGGTCACACTCATCCACAGGCAGTTCGGTGTACAGCTTAAGGAACCGCCCAACATCCGCGTCGGTGGTGTTGCGCCAAAACTGCCAGAACTCATAGGGTGAGCGCATCTCGGCATTCAGCCAGACCGCACCGTCTTGCGATTTGCCCATCTTCTTGCCATCGCTGGTGGTCAGCAGGGGTGAGGTCAGGCCATAGATCTCGTTATCCAACACGCGACGGGTCAGGTCGATACCGTTGACGATATTGCCCCACTGATCGCTACCGCCAAGCTGTAGGACACAGCCATAGCGACGGTTCAGTTCAAGGAAGTCATAGGCCTGCAGGATCATGTAATTGAATTCGAGGAAGGACAGCGATTGCTCGCGGTCCAGCCGGGATTTCACCGATTCAAAGGCCAACATCCGGTTGACCGAGAAATGCCGGCCGATGTCGCGCAGGAAGTCGAGGTAATTTAGGTCGTCCAGCCACTCTTCGTTGTTCAGCATCAGTGCTGCGTTTTCTGCGCCGCTATCATAGTCGATATAGGCGGCAAACACCTTTCTGATGCCTGCGATATTGGCGTTGATCTGGTCCGGGCCCAGCAGGGGGCGCTCATCTGACCGGAAGGACGGATCGCCCACCTTCGTGGTGCCGCCGCCCATCAGGGTGATCGGCTTATGACCTGTTTTCTGGAACCAGCGAAGCATCATGATCTGGATCAGGCTGCCCACATGTAGGGACTTTGCCGTTGCATCAAACCCGATATACGCCGACTGACACCCGCTGATCAGCGCCTCGTCAAGGCCCTGATAATCGGTGCAGTCAGCCAGAAAGCCGCGCTCGATCATCGTGGCGATGAAATCCGATTTGGGGTGGTAGGTCATATCGTGCCCTTTGGGTTAATGTTGCGGGGCAGTGTATAGGCGGTGGGGCTGACAAGGAAAAGGCACCTTGTCCAAGAAAAACACGCGGCTTATGTGATCTGGCTTGCCTTGGGTTTGCGTTAACGTGCAGGTTGTGGACAACGCGACGACAGAACGGGCGCGAACAGGCGAAAGAGGGCTGGCGTGGGTCGGGCAATTAGCAAATCAGGCGTATTGACTGCATTGGGTGCAATGTCGGGGACCTCGCTGGATGGCGTGGACGCGGCGGTGATCAAAACGGACGGTTACAGAATTCTTGGCTTTGGGCCCACCGGATACCGCGCCTATTCAGATGCGGAGCGGAAAACGCTTCGTGCTGCATTGGGACAGTGGCATGGCCCCGGGGTGGATGCCGCGGCGGAATTGGTTACGCTTGCCCATGCCGAAATACTGGCGGACTTCGACAAGATTGATCTGATCGGGCTTCATGGTCAGACCCTAGCGCATGAACCAAGCGGGCGCGGCACGTTGCAGGTGGGTGACGGCGATGGCCTGACGCAGGCCTTGGGTGTCCCCGTCGTTTGGGATTTCCGCAGCGATGATGTGGCGATGGGGGGCGAGGGCGCTCCGCTTGCGCCCTTTTTCCACTTTGCCTGTGCCAAGTGGATTGAGGCCAACCAACCGCTTTGTTTTCTGAACCTGGGTGGGGTCGGGAACCTGACCTATGTAGATCCCAGGTTTGATGGCCCTGAAATACCAGGTGCGCTCTTGGCTTTTGACACCGGTCCGGCCAACGCACCGGTTGATGATCTGATGCAGGAACGTCTGGGTCTGCCCATGGATCGCGACGGCGCGGTTGCGCGCGGCGGTAGGGTCGAGGCCGGAGCACTTGAACTGTTTCTGGCAGAGCCTTTCTTTAACAGGATGCCGCCGAAATCGCTGGACCGGAACGACTTTGCCGAGATGATCCGCCTGGTTCAGGAATTATCAGATGCTGATGCAGTTGCCACGCTTACCGGCATGTGCGCGGCCGGAGTTGCGCAAGGGATCGAGCATTGCCCGGAACCGCCGTCGCGTGTGTTGGTGACAGGAGGGGGACGGCATAACCCGGTCCTGATGGAGATGCTGCGCGTTTCGCTGGATTGTCCGGTGGAGCCGGTCGAAGCGGTTGGTCTGGATGGGGATATGCTGGAAGCACAGGCCTTTGCCTATCTTGCTGTCCGTGTCGCGCGCGGGCTGCCGACCTCTTGCCCCGGCACCACAGGGGTCAAGGCACTGGTCGGGGGCGGGATGGTCAGCGTTCCATCGAGCGAACGTAGTCTGACGTAAATTCTGAATACCCCTCAGAGGTCGATTTCAAATGTGCCTTGGTCCAGTCATGCAGCGTCGGCAGCTGGTGAAAGGGAACGTTTGGAAAGGCGTGGTGTTCGGCGTGATAGGGCATGTTCCAGGCCAGAAATCGGACCAATCGGTTGGTGAACGTAGTGCGCGAGTTTTCAAGCATATTCGCCACCGGCGGGCAGAGGCCGTGTTCCGCAAGCAGGTACAGCCGAAGAACGGGCTGTGCCACCAAGACCGGCAACAGCCATAAGCTGACCACCAAAGGAGACACCAGCAGGCTTGCCCCTGCAAGCGCGTAAATGGCCAGCAGGACACGGGCCTCAATCCGCATGGCCTTATGTTGGCGATGCGGCAAATAGGGCGCCTCGATCCGGCCCATTGCGTTACTGATCAGAACGCTCGTCATCCCAGACCAATAAGGCCAACCACTCAGAGAGATCAGCAGGCTGGGCCAGCTGTCGGGCCGCGGTTTGCCACCCAGCTCGGGGTCTTTGTCCGGGTGGTTGGTCCATTTGTGATGCGCAAGGTGGAAGTACCGAAACCAGGTAAAGGGCAGGGCGATTGGGATTGAGACAAGATGCCCAACCGCATCATTCATCCAGCCAGTCCGAAACGGCGTTTTGTGGGTGCATTCATGGCTGAGGGTGAACAGAAACACCAGCAGCACGCCTTGCGGCAGGATCAGCAGCGGCCAGAGCGGGATTTGCACGGCGATGCCTGTACTCGTTGCGCTCAGCACCAATAGATACAGCACCAAGTGCCTCAGACCCGCCGCGTCAGACCGCATCTGCAGCCGGTCTTTGGCCTCGGCCGGGAGTGATGCGATGAGGGCGCGGTGATCCATCGGTCAGCCTCGGGGGATGTCGAACCCTGGAGCGGCGAGTTCGAACCCGTCGAATTCAAACCCCGGGGACACGGTGCAAGAGACCAGCGTGTAGGCCCCCTTGCTGCGCGCGGCCTGCCAGTGATCCTTGGGCACGATCAGTTGTGGTGCGCCTTGCGACAGGTCCGGGGTCAGCATGTGGTCGGTCGCCGGGCCAGTTTCGGTTGCGCTGAGCGACAGCACCAAGGGTGACCCCGCGTGATACAGCCAGATCTCGGTCGCATCGACGCGGTGCCAATGGCTGGCCTCGCCCTGGGCCAGCAGAAAATAGATACAGGTCCCGGTGGCGCGGCCGTGGTTATCAGCGCGCCAGGTTTCACGGAACCAGCCGCCTTCGGGGTGGCGTTGCAGATTCAGATGTTGAATGATCTCTTGTGCGGTCATGGGGCCTCGGTCGTTTCAGGGCGATTATGCACGGGATTGGACGATCCGCTATGGTATTCGTCCCGATCAGGAATATGTTTGGAACATGACTCTGATGATCCCCTTCGACAACAGTTACGCCCGTTTGCCAAACAGCTTTTATGCGCGGCAAGCGCCGGTGCCGGTCCGTGCGCCTCGCTTGATTGCTTTCAACTCCGATCTTGCGCAGATTCTGAGAATCACGCCCGGCGAGGTGCATGAAATGGCCGAGGCCTTTTCCGGCAACACCCTGCCAGAAGGGGCAGAACCGATTGCACAGCTCTATTCAGGGCATCAGTTCGGGAATTATAACCCCCAGCTTGGGGACGGGCGCGCGGTTTTGCTGGGCGAGACAGTTGGGACGGATGGCGTCCGACGGGATATCCAGTTGAAGGGATCAGGCCCGACGCCGTTTTCCCGACAGGGTGACGGACGTGCATGGCTGGGTCCAGTGCTGCGCGAGTATGTGGTGTCCGAGGCGATGCACGCGCTGGGCATCCCGACCACAAGGGCGCTGGCCGCCGTTGAGACTGGCGAGGCCATTTTTCGAGAAGGTCCAATGCCTGGTGCGATCCTGACCCGTGTCGCACAAAGCCACCTGCGCGTAGGTAGCTTTCAGATCTTCGCCGCGCGTGGACAGTTGGACAGTCTGCGTCGACTGACAGATTATGCCATCCAGCGCCATTACCCGCAGGCCGACGGCCCGATGGGTCTTTTGCGCGCTGTTGTCGACGCACAATCGCAGTTGATTGCCGCATGGATGAGTGTGGGATTCATCCATGGGGTGATGAATACTGACAACTGCTCGATCTCAGGCGAAACCATTGATTACGGCCCTTGCGCCTTCATGGATAACTATCATCCCAATACCGTCTACAGCTCGATCGACCGCATGGGTCGCTATGCCTATTCCAACCAGCCCGAAATCGCCGTTTGGAATGCAGCGCAGCTGGCGACCGCGCTGATCCAGCAGTTCGAGGATAAAGAGGCCGCCGTTGCTGAGGCTACCGAGATCGTCCATGCGATGCCCGACCTGATACAGCAGCACTGGCTTACAAAGTTCCGTGCCAAGATCGGTCTTGTGACGCAGGAAGACGGCGATCTTGAGATGATCTCGGACTTGCTGAATTGCATGGCGCAGAACCAGGCGGATTTCACCAATACCTTCCGGGCGCTGGGCGGCGATCAGGCGCGGGATCAATTCACCGATCCGCAGGCCTTTGACCAATGGGCTAGGGGTTGGCGGTCGCGGCTGTCTCGTGAAAAAAAACCTGCTGAGGTGATTAACAAGGCCAATCCGGCCTTTATCCCGCGCAACCACCGGGTCGAACAGATGATCCAGGCGGCGGTGCAGGGGGATTTTGACCCATTCCACCGGCTGAACAATGTGCTGTCCCGGCCCTATGAGGATCAACCCGGCGCTTTGGATCTGACACGGCCACCGGCACAGGATGAGGTTGTTCAGGCGACCTTCTGCGGTACATGAGTTCCTCACACCTGTTTTCGCAGTCAGCTACGTCGGTGTTTCGCCATGCGCTTGCTTTGGTTAAGCCGGCTTGCAATCAACGATGAGCAGCGCAATCCTGCGATCTCAAACGGACTTTCAGGAACCCATGTCTCAGACCGCAATCCTGCGCATCGCCAGCTATAATATTCAGAAATGTGTCGGACTGGATCTGCGTCGACAGCCCCAGAGGATTCTTCAGGTCATCGAAAGCCTGCAGGCCGATATTGTCGTCTTGCAAGAGGCCGACAAACGATTGCCTCCGCGCCCTGCGGCCCTGCCGCATTTCATGCTGGACGAAGCGGGATGGCAGATCGTTGATTTGGGTGGGGCTGGCAGCTTGGGGTGGCATGGGAATGCAGTGATCTGGCGGGGTGATGCGATCCGTGTCCGGCAGACCGGGCATCACGAATTACCGGGGCTGGAACCGCGTGGGGCTGTCAGGGTCGAGTTTGACACACCAATCGGTCCGCTTCGGGTGATGGGCATGCATCTGGGGCTCTTGCCCGCCTCACGCCGTCAGCAAATCACCCACCTCAGACGGTGCGATGCGAATCTAGAGGATTTGCCAACTGTCTGGGCGGGGGATTTCAATGAATGGTCCCGACAGCCGGTTCTGGATCACCTGGCCCCGGACATGCGCTTTCTGCCGCCGTTCCCCAGTTTTCCTGCGGCGCAGCCCTTGGGCGCGCTGGATCGGATCGCGCTCGGCGCGGGGCTTGAGGCTGTTTTGCATGGCGTGCATTCGGTGCGACCAGCGCATATCGCCTCGGATCACTTGCCAATCTGGGCCGATCTACGGCTTGTAGCTTAGCCGGTAAATCCCCTGTAGCGCCGATCACGCATACGGTTTAATACAGAGAACCGAATATATGCCGAGGGTTCCTATGTCCGACACGATCATCGCCCGTTGCGAAGCCAAAGGCCTGCGTATGACAGGACAGCGCCGCACGATTGCACAGGTGCTGCAACAAAGCGATGATCATCCCGATGTCGAAGAGCTCTATTCGCGCGCCTCGCAAGTTGATTCTGGTATTTCCATCGCCACCGTCTATCGGACCGTCAAACTGTTCGAAGAGGCCGGGATTTTGGAGCGTCTGGAATTCGGTGATGGTCGCGCGCGGTACGAGGATGCCGAACGGGACCATCATGATCACTTGATCGACATGCAGTCAGGTGAAGTCATCGAATTTGTAGACCCTGAGATCGAAGCGCTACAGGAAAAGATTGCAGCTAAGCTGGGCTACAAGCTGAAAGGGCACCGGCTGGAACTGTATGGCGTTCCGCTGGACCACGACTGATCCATCACAAAAAACGAACGGCCTGCGCACGGGAATTCATGATTCCCAGGCGGATATTGCTTGCCTGACCGCCCGGCATCGGCTTTTGCTTGGATAGGGTCGGTTGAACGCGCCGCAATATTCTACGGACAAAACTATGAACAACGTGAACGGCATTTTGCTGGTCGTCGGCGCAATGGCGGCATTTGCACTTGAAGATATGTTCATCAAACACCTGTCGGTCACAGTGCCAACAGGACAGATCATGGTTCTTTTGGGCCTTTCCTGTGGTCTGGTCTTTGTTGGTATGGCGGTGTTCACCCGCAAACGCATCTTTGATGCTGCCGCGTGGCAGACTTTGCCCCTGATACGCGCGCTCTGCGAGGGGTTCGGGGCCGTGGCTTTTGTGACCGCGCTGTCTCTGGTCGATTTGTCAACGGTTGCCGCGGTGTTTCAGGCAATGCCTTTGGTCGTTACAATGGGGGCGGCGTTGTTCCTGGGCGAGCAGGTTGGATGGCGGCGATGGAGCGCAATCGGCGTCGGTTTCATCGGTGTTCTCTTGATCATCCGACCGGGGCTGGACGGGTTCCAGCCAGAAACCCTTTTTGTCGTGGCCAGCGTTGTGGCTATAGCCGCCCGCGATCTGATCACACGCAGGCTGGATGTGCGTGTGGCCTCGGCAGTAGTTGCGATGCAGGCCTATGGGGCGGTTACCATTGCCGGTCTAGTGCTGATCTCAATGGCCGGCCAGCCGGTCGTTGCACTGAACCAAGCGCAATTCGGGCCGTTCCTGGGCGCGATTGGATTTGGTGTTCTGGGGTACTACGGGATTGTCAGTGCAATGCGGATTGGCGATGCCTCGGCCCTGACCCCGTTCCGATACACCCGGCTGGTGTTTTCTATCGCGGCCGGAATGCTGATGTTCGGGGAACGCCCGGATATGATGACGGTTGCCGGTGCCTCGCTGATCCTGGGGTCGGGGCTCTATACCTTCCTGCGCGAACGGCGTCTGGCGCGGTCACTGGCTGTCGCGGCCTGACGGATCGTCGCAGGTTTGCGCAAACAGGCTCTCAGACCTGTGTTAGCGATAACATGAGTGGTTTACTTTTTGCCCTATACTGATATGAGGCTGGCAACTGATTGCAGCCACAGGGACGGGCCTCATGAGCACCATCATCGACATCCATGCACGCGAAATTCTGGACAGCCGGGGCAACCCGACCGTCGAAGTGGACGTGATCCTGGAAGACGGCACCATGGGCCGTGCCGCCGTCCCGTCGGGTGCCTCGACCGGCGCCTATGAGGCGGTCGAAAAGCGTGATGGTGACAAATCGCGCTATATGGGCAAGGGCGTGCTCGAAGCGGTTGCCGCCGTAAATGGTGAGATCGCCGAAGAACTGGTTGGGTTCGACGCGACCGAGCAGGTGGCGATCGACCAGACTATGATCGAACTGGACGGCACCGAGAACAAAGGCCGTCTGGGCGCAAACGCCATCCTGGGCGTTTCGCTGGCAACGGCCAAGGCGGCAGCGGATTTCACCACACAGCCGCTGTTTCGTTATGTCGGCGGCACCTCGGCCCGTATCCTGCCCGTGCCGATGATGAATATCATCAACGGTGGCGAACATGCCGACAACCCGATCGACATTCAGGAATTTATGATCATGCCGACCTCGGCCGCGAATATCCGCGACGCGGTGCGCATGGGGTCCGAGGTGTTCCATACTCTGAAGAAAGAGCTGTCGTCGGCAGGTCTTGCCACAGGTGTCGGCGACGAGGGCGGCTTTGCCCCCAACATCGCCAGCACGCGCGAGGCACTGGATTTCATTCTGAAATCCATCGAAAAGGCGGGCTACAAGCCGGGTGAGGAAATCCATCTGGCTTTGGATTGCGCCGCGACCGAGTATTACAAAGACGGCAAATACATCCTGTCCGGTGAGGGCAAGAGCCTGACCTCGGAAGAAAATGCCGACTATCTGGCGGCGCTGGTCAACGACTATCCGATCATCTCAATCGAAGACGGTATGTCCGAGGATGATTGGAATGGCTGGAAGGCCCTGACCGACGCCATCGGCGACAAGGTGCAACTGGTGGGCGACGATCTGTTCGTCACCAACCCCACGCGACTGGCGGAAGGGATTGAACGCGGTTGTGCCAACTCGATGCTGGTCAAGGTGAACCAGATCGGAACGCTGACCGAGACGCTGCGCGCCGTCGATATGGCCCATCGCGCACGCTATACCAATGTGATGTCGCACCGCTCGGGCGAGACCGAAGATGCCACGATTGCCGATCTGGCAGTGGCCACGAATTGCGGTCAGATCAAAACCGGATCACTGGCGCGGTCAGATCGGTTAGCCAAGTATAATCAACTGATCCGTATCGAAGAATCTCTGGGTGAGATTGCCGAATACGCAGGGGCCTCAATCCTCAAGCGCTGAAACCTGTAAGCCTGAATCTTGATTGCCTGGCCTGTGGAAATGGGCCGGGCTTTTTTGTGTTGGATTGTAGGTTTTGCCCATGTCTAAATCTCAAACCGGCACTTTAGCATGATTGGGTCAGAAGAAACTTGGGAGGTTATGAATAGTATTATCTAGATATATTAATGACTTATATAGGGGTCCTGCGCCGGCGGTCCTTATGTGTGAACTTTTTCCTTTTTGTTCTGTAGTGCGCATTCGTATCATATTGAAATAACAGATAAGGGGAACACTATGAATGGTTCGAAACTTCTTCTGGTAGCGTCTGCACTCAGCACTGTATTTCTGGTTGCTTGCTCAGAGCCTGGAACATATCCGATCACCGGTACGGCAGTGTCCCCTGACGATCCGGTGGCAAACCTTGAAGCTCCGGTTTACATCCGTCGCGGTGAGGCCCGGTAGGGTCTGTCAATCTTTCGCGGGTGGCCTTGTTGTTCAGCCACACAGAAATGGATCAAAGGGTTTTGCTCATCAGCATATAGCGGTCACGAGGCTTGAAACCTGTGCGTAGATACAGTTTCTGTGCCGTCTCGTTCGTACGATCGACTTCAAGATGCAAGGCTGTGAGCCCCGCGCTCGCCAACGCCTTGGGCAAATCCAGCAAGACTTCAGACGCAATTCCGCGCCCTCGCACGGCAGGACGAATATAGATCTCATCCACGAATCCATCCATGCCGCCGAATTCAACAGACCACCCAAAGGTCAGGATAACATAGCCCAAGGGTGCGCGACCGGGGCCAATCAGGTAGATGCACCCAAAAGGTATTCCCTCGAGAAGAGGGGCAAGCGCATTGCGCGTCTGATCGGCATCCTGGGTAATGCCTTCTTCGGCGTGAAAGGCGGCGACCAGACCAACCAGACGTTCCAGATCCTCGGGGCGGGCAAGGCGGAGTGCTGCGCTCATAGTCGGGCCAGCCGATCCGTGAGCAGTTCAAAAAACCCGCCAGCGTCAATTTCTCCGATAAACAGGGCGTTGGGTTTTCTGTCGGTAACACCCCACCAATCGGCAACTGTCATGCCCAAGGTCAGCTTTGATTGGGTCTCGACCTCGACATTCACCAGCCGCCCGGTAAACAGTTCGGGTTTGATAAGATAGGCTGTCACGCAAGGGTCGTGTAGCGGAGCACCTTCCGAGCCGTATTTGTTCTTGTCGAACCTTTCAAAGAAATCGGTCATCTCGGCCACCGCGACACCGGCCTTGTTTCCAATTCTACGGAAGGCATCGTTGCGCGTCTTGGTCACCAGAGCTTTATGCGTGACATCAAGCGACATCACCACAATGGGACGTCCAGATTTGAACACAATATCAGCGGCTTCTGGATCGACGTAAATGTTAAATTCGGCGGTTGGGGTGATGTTTCCAACTTCGAAATATGCCCCTCCCATCAAAACGATCTCTTGAACCCGGTCAACGATGTCAGGCGCTTTGCGGAACGCTGTGGCGATGTTGGTCAATGGCCCAAGGGGACAGAGCGTAACGGAGCCTGGTTCATGCGCGCGCAACGTGTCGATGATGAAATCGACGGCATGTCCTTCGGACAGCGGCATCTGCGGATCCGGCAGAACCGGCCCATCCAAGCCAGTTTTGCCATGCACATGCTCCGCTGTGATCAGGGGGCGCTCTAACGGGCGGTCGCATCCGGCATAGACGGGGGTCTGGGTATGGCCAGCCAGTTCACAGACAATACGCGCGTTTTTGGCGGTCAGCTCTAAGGGTACGTTGCCAGCGACTGCGGTAATGCCCAAAACCTCAATTTCGTCGGGGCTGGCAAGCGCCAGCAGAATGGCGACGGCATCGTCCTGTCCCGGATCGGTGTCTATAATGATTTTGCGAGCGGGCATGATCGTCTCCGGAGGTCGTGAAGGTGGGACACTCGCAAGTGTCCGAGAGCTTGTCTAGCGGTTTTACATTCCGGCCTCGGCCTTTGCCGGCGGGAGTTTGCCATTGGCCCGATGTTCCTCGATCTTCACCTCGTCCCAAAGCGCGTCCATCTCTTCCAGCGTGCTTTCTGTTGGGGTTTTTCCCCGTGCAGCCAGACGCGACTCGACCTGCTCGAACCGGCGGGTGAACTTGGCGTTGGTCCGACGCAGGGCGGTTTCGGGCTCGACCCCAAGATGGCGGCCCAGATTGACCATAACGAATAGCAGATCGCCGAACTCATCCTCTAACGCATCCGCATCCATGCGGTCGCGTGCCTCTTCCAGCTCGGCAGCCTCTTCGGTAATCTTGGCCAGCACATGGCTGGCATCGGGCCAGTCGAATCCAACACGAGCGGCACGTTTCTGCAATTTGAGAGCACGCAGCAGGGCGGGCAGGTTGGCGGCGACACCGTCCAACGCGCCTTGTTGTTCTTTACCAGCACGTTCGACTGCTTTGATGGCTTCCCAGTCCAGTGTTTGCTGCTCTGCCGATTTGTCGCGGGATTCGTCGCCAAAGACATGCGGGTGCCGGGCGACCATCTTGTCCGACATGGTGCGCACCACGTCCTGAAAGGTGAAATGCCCGGCTTCTTCGGCCATTTGTGCATGAAAGACAGACTGGAACAGCAGATCCCCAAGTTCGCCCTTCAGCTCATCATAAGCCTCACGTTCGATGGCATCAGCGACCTCATAAGCCTCTTCGATCGTATAAGGAGCGACCGTGCCGAAATCCTGCTCAATATCCCATGGGCAGCCAGTTTGAGGGTCGCGCAGTCGGCGCATGATCTCTAACAAGCGTTCGATGCCAGCATCGCTGTCATGGATCAGAGGATTTTCGGCCATTGCGAACCCTTTCGTTCCGGTGTCAGATGCATCCATTCCGCAGTCACGATCAGGAGTCCACCCCAGATGCCCGTCGTCAACCGAATTGCCGATTTCTCTGCCGATATGGCCGCATGGCGCCAGCATCTGCATACGATCCCCGAGCTTGCATTCGAATGCCACGAAACCGCGGCCTTTGTCGCTGATCGACTCCGTGAGTTCGATGTGGATGAGGTGCACCAAGGGATCGCCACTACTGGGATCGTTGCGATCATCAATGGCCAGGGTGAGGGGCCGACGATAGGTCTGCGCGCTGATATGGACGCTTTGCCTATCCCCGAGGAAACAGGGGTCGCGTACCAATCAACCAAGCCCGGAAACATGCATGCCTGCGGTCATGACGGGCACACCACGATGTTGTTGGGCGCGGCGCGCTATTTGGCGGAAACCCGAAATTTCCGTGGACGCGTGGCGCTGATCTTTCAACCGGCCGAAGAAGAGGGTGGTGGCGCGGGCGTCATGGTCGAAGAGGGGATCATGGACCGGTTCGACATTTCCCAAATCTATGCATTGCACAATGCGCCTGGAATTCCCGAAGGATCCTTTCAGACAACCCCCGGGCCGATCATGGCTGCTGTTGATACGTTCGAAGTTCACATTCAGGGCCTTGGTGGCCATGGTGCCATGCCGCATGAAACCCGGGATCCGGTGATGGCGGCCTGCGGTATCGCCCAGGCGATTCAGACCATCGTCAGTCGTAACAACTATGCTTTGGACAGTCTGGTGATCTCGGTCACGCAAATCCATACCGGCACCGTGAACAACGTGATCCCCGATACCGCCTTTATCAACGGCACTGTGCGCACTTTTGATCCGACTGTGCAGAAAATGGTGATGGAGCGGATGGAACAGATCGTACAAGGACAAGCCCAATCCTATGGTGTCGAAGCGCGGCTGGACTATGAGGTCAACTATCCTGCAACAATCAATGACGCCGACAAGACTGGTTTTGCCGCAGAAATCGCGCGTGATGTTGCCGGTGCAGATCGCGTGATGACCAATGTCGACGCGATGATGGGGGCCGAGGATTTTTCATACATGCTGCAGTCGCGCCCCGGCGCTTACCTGTTTCTGGGGCAAGGCGAGGGGGCCGGATTGCATCATCCGAAATACAACTTCAACGACGACATCGCGCCGGTTGGGGCGTCTTTCTTTGCGCGGATCGTCGAAAAGGCCCAGCCTTTGGGCTGACAGGAGAAAGACATGGCACTGGAAGATTCAAAGAATTTCGTCGATGAGGCGTTTACCAATCCTGAACTGAAAGGCGTCTCGTACGAGAATACTTTCGGGGGGGCGATGTCATTTTTGCGCCGCTTGTATACCAAGGATCTGACCGGGATCGATATCGCCGTAACCGGCGTGCCATTTGATCAGGCGGTGACGAACCGCCCCGGTACGCGTCTTGGGCCACGCGCCATCCGCGAGGCCAGCACGTTGCAATCCCCGGATGAGCCTTATGGCTGGCCGTTTGATGCGCTAAGCGAATTGGCAATCGTGGATTATGGGGACATGGCTTATGACTACGCCAATATACCTGCCTTTCCGGACACATTGACGGACCACATTCGCACAATTCTCAACGCTGACGTGGCCTCGGTGACGCTTGGTGGGGACCACTATATCAGCTTTCCGATCCTGAAGGCCTATGCCGAGAAATACGGGCCAATGTCCTTGCTGCAATTTGATGCGCATACGGATACATGGGCTGACGACGACATGTCCCGCGTGGATCATGGGACCATGTTCTACAAGGCGGTCAAATCAGGGATAGTGGACCCCAAGCGTTCCGTTCAGGTGGGTATTCGTACGACGAACGAAGATACTTTGGGGGTCAACATCATTGACGCTCGGGAGGTGTACGAGTCCGGTCCCGCCGCCGTGGCGCAAAAGATCAAAGGCATTCTTGGTGACAACCCGGTTTACCTGAGCTTCGATATCGACGGTCTGGACCCGGCCTTTGCGCCTGGCACGGGAACGCCGGTCTGGGGTGGACTGAGTTCGATTCAGGCTCAGATCATCCTGCGCGACATTGCTGGGATTAACATCAAAGGCGGGGACGTGGTCGAGGTTTCGCCGCCCTATGACACCTCAGGTGCGACAGCGATTGCAGGCGCACATGTGGCGACGCAAATCATTTGCCTGCTGGGATGGAACAAGCTGAATCCTTAACCTTTGGTTAGCCATCTTTCCGGTATCAGGTTAGCAGCAGGGCAGGACGGAAGACATAACGGCATGACACAATTCAACCAACCAATCAGCGGTAACGATCTGGCGCGTTTTTCCGGCCCAAACACGTTTATGCGCCTGCCGCAGGCGGATACGTTGGCCGGATTGGATGTGGCCGTAATAGGCATCCCGATGGACATTGGCACCTCTTGGCGGTCGGGGACACGGTTCGGACCGAAACAGATCCGCAGCGAAAGTGCGATGCTGCGGCCTTACAATATGGCCACCTTTGCGGCCCCCTTCGACAGCCTGCAAATCGCCGACATCGGCGATCTGGCGATCAACACCTTTTCGCTGTCCGACAGCCTGAGGATCATCAAGGAAAGCTATGACGCGATTCTGGCGCAGGGTGTGACACCTGTGGCGATGGGGGGCGATCACTCGATCACCTTGCCGATCCTGCGGGCCATAGCCGCGAAACACGGGCCTGTGGCGCTTGTCCATGTGGATGCCCATGCGGATGTGAATGATGAGATGTTTGGCGAAAAGGAAACCCACGGCACCGTTTTCCGGCGCGCCTATGAAGAAGGGCTGATCGTGCCGGACAAAACCTTTCAGATCGGGATCCGAGGCTCTGGCTATGCGGCATCGGACTTTACCGAGGCCAAAGGGTGGGGCTTTCGCCAATACCCCGCATGGGAGCTTTGGCAGCAGAACCTGACGGTCATGGGCGCGCAGATACGCAATGAGATCGGGGATCATCCGGTCTATATCACCTATGACATCGACAGTCTGGACCCGTCCTTCGCCCCCGGAACCGGCACGCCCGAGATTGCCGGGTTAACCACACCGCAAGCGTTGCAACTGATCCATGCCCTGGGCGGGGCTAATGTGGTTGGGTGTGATCTGGTCGAGGTTTCTCCGCCGTACGATCCCTCTGGCAATACGGCGCTGACCGCTGCCAATCTGCTGTTTGAACTGCTGTGCATATTGCCAGGCGTGACGTCACGGTAGGGATCGCGGCAATCTCTTGTTTGCCATGCGGAACTGCATATGGTTCCGCAATCTAACAGAGTGGAAAAGATGAAAATGGCGCTGTGGCTGATTGCGGGTCTGATTGTCCTTGTGGGGGGGTATATACGGCTTGCGCCATCTGATCCCGCCATCTGGCACAATACCCCCGTCGGCGACGCGAACAGAGACCTCCGTGGTGGCGTCGTGCGAGTACTTGAAACGGGGCCGGACGGGTTGGCGCAGTTGAACGAAATCGCAATGGCCTCACCACGTACAAAGGTTCTGGCCGGGTCAGTTGATGACGGGATGGTCACCTATATCACCCGTACCAAAGTGATAGGTTTTCCAGATTACACAACCGTCCAGCAGAACGGCGACACACTGCGCATCTATGGCAGGTTGCGCTTTGGACGCTCAGATTTTGGGGTAAACCGAAACCGCGTTGATGGCTGGCTCGCGCGGATGCAGCCCTGAGGACAGGCATCCTTCCTGTACCTCGCGCCACATCGGAACGTTCAGTGACATCTGACATTGTGCAGTGAAAATGCGACCGTCGACCTGCAGGCAGATCATCTCACCCAATTCAACGCGTGACCCGGATTTGTCAGTGCAATAGCAGTCCTGTACCTTGCCGCCGGGACCGACGACATCGGCCATCGCGGGCGTCGCAAAAAGCGATAGAACCAGAACCAACCGTCTCATGCGGGGCAGCTTAGCATACGGACAGCCCTTGACCATAGCCCCGGATTAAGAGACACCGCCCGGATGATCCCCGAAGAACGCCTTGAACAGATAACTCAGCGATTCCAATACCTCGAAGCAGCCATGGCAGATGGTGCTTTGGGCGGCGATATTGCTGTGCTGGCCAAGGAATATTCGGACCTCAAGCCGGTGGTCGATCAGATCATGGCATGGCGCCAGCTGGTCACTGACCTTGCCGAGGCCGAGGCGATGCTGGCCGATCCTGATATGAGGGAGCTGGCCGAAGAGGAAATCCCCAACCTGCAGGCCCAAATTCCCGGTGCCGAAAACGCCCTGCAACTGGCCTTGTTGCCTAGGGATGCCGCTGATGCGCGCCCGGCCATGTTGGAAATTCGCCCTGGAACCGGCGGTGATGAGGCCGCGCTTTTTGCGGGAGACCTGCTGCGCATGTATCAGCGGTATTCCGAAGCGCGCGGCTGGAAATTCGAGATTATCGAGGAGCAGGCGTCGGATCTAGGCGGCATCAAAGAGGTGGTTGCCCATATCAAAGGCGACAACGTCTTTGCCCGTTTGAAATACGAATCTGGCGTTCACCGGGTGCAGCGGGTGCCGGAGACCGAAAGTGGCGGGCGCATTCATACCTCGGCGGCGACGGTGGCGGTTCTGCCCGAGGCCGAGGATGTCGATATTCAGATCGACGCCAATGATATCCGTATCGACACGATGCGCAGCTCGGGTGCGGGTGGGCAGCACGTGAACACCACCGATTCGGCCGTGCGGATTACACACTTGCCCACCGGGCTTGTGGTGACCAGCTCCGAGAAATCTCAACACCGCAATCGCGAAATCGCGATGCAGGTTCTGAAGACTCGACTTTATGATCAGGAGCGTCAGCGGATTGACAGCGAACGCTCGGCAGATCGGGCGAACCAGGTCGGGTCTGGCGACCGGTCGGAACGGATCAGGACCTATAATTTCCCGCAAGGCCGCATGACGGACCACAGGATCAATCTGACGCTGTACAAGTTGGATCAGGTGATGCAGGGCGATCTGGATGAGGTAGTCGACGCATTGACCGCGGATGATCAGGCGCGTCTCCTGGCCGAGATGGCGCAATGACCGGCGGCCAGACAGCGGCTCAGGCCATGGTGGCCGCTACGGCAAGATTGCGTGCGGCTGGTGTGGCTGATCCGGCGCGGGATGCGCGGGTTCTACTCGCCCACGCCGCCCGGATCGAAGCAAGTCGCGTGACACTGATTACACCCGAAGAGCTTTTACCGGATATTGCTGAGCGATACGAGCAACTGATCTCGCTTCGGGCCATTCGTGTGCCCGTTTCTCATCTGTTGGGGGAACGTGAGTTTTACGGCCGTCGGTTCAAAGTTAGCCGGGACGTGCTGGATCCACGCCCGGAAACAGAGGTTCTGATCGAGGCCGCGCTGAGCGAACCCTTTGACTATGTCCTCGATCTGGGGGTTGGATCGGGGTGCATCCTGATCACATTGCTGTCCGAACGCACCAGTGCATCGGGTATTGGTGTGGATCTGAGTGAGGCGGCCTGCCTACAGGCCAGTGCAAATGCCGTGCAACACGATGTTCAGAACCGGATCGAAATTAAGCAATCCGATTGGTTTGGAGACATTGAAGCTAAATTTGACCTGATTGTTTCAAACCCGCCCTATATTTCCCTTCCGGAAATGGACACCCTGGCACCTGAAGTGCGGGACCATGAGCCGCGGATGGCATTGACAGACGAAGGTGACGGCTTGGGGGCCTACCGCAGGATTGCTGCCGCCGCCCCGGATTTTCTATTGCCCCATGGTCGGTTACTTGTCGAAATCGGACCCGAGCAAGGGCAAAGCGTCGCATCTTTGTTCGACGCAGCAGGATTGACAGACGTACGGATCATTCCCGATCTGGATGGTCGCGACCGCGTCGTTTTCGCCAGAATGCCTTCATGACGGAACGTTCTGAGGCCGAAATGCGCCGATTGATATAAAAAAGGTACAAAAATTGGGACAAACCTCTTGTCTGCACGCTCTGGACGTGTTTACTCAGGTGTAGTCAGAGAGGTTGACGCTGTTACAGCGGGCCCCTGACGCCAAGCCCAAAAAAGCCGACATCGTGTCATAGCTAAGCCCTTGAGCAGTGCAAGACGCGAACTGATCGGCAGCGAACGACAAGGCTGACTAAAGTAGATGAGATCTTCCAAATCCCGCTCTCGGGCAAAGAATAACCGCAATCGTCCTTCTGGCGGCAACGTCGTAAACCGAGTTTTCGACAGTTCGGGCCCAGAGGGCAAAGTGCGTGGCACGCCGCAACAGATTATTGATAAATATAATCAGCTTGCACGCGATGCTCAGTTGTCTAACGACCGTGTAGCTGCCGAAAACTTTCAGCAGCACGCCGAACATTACCTGCGTTTGCTTAGCGAAGCTCAGCGTGAAATGGATGCACGCCGTGAGGAGCAAGAGCGTCAGAATCGCGAACGCCAGGCTGAACGAGATCGTGAGCGTGCCGAGCGTCAGGAACGCGAAACCGTCCGCCAGTCGGATCCCGCTGAGGCACCTCAACCTGATGTGATGGGGTTTGCCGCTGACGCAGCTGCTCCGGAATCCGGGCTTGTAGAAACGCCTGAAAGCAAAAGCCCTGAAGAGGGTGAGAAAAAAGAAAAACCGGCCCGTCGGCCTCGGGCACGCAAGCCCAAAGCCGCACCTGCTGCGGCTGAGGACGCGCCCTCTGGCAACGGTGATACGCCTGAAGCGGCAGAGTAAATCAGCCAGTATAGAAAAGAAAAACCCTGCGGTCTGTTAGGCCGCAGGGTTTTTTGTTTCAGGATCTTTTGACTTCGCGGGCCAATGCGCAGAACGCTTCTATAGGCACTTGTTCCGCACGTTCGGTGGGTTTGATCCCGGCTGTTATCAGGCGGTCTTCGATATCGGGTGCGACGCCTTTCAGTGAAGCCCGCAGCATCTTGCGGCGCTGATTAAATGCGGCGGCAACCACGCGGGACAGGGTGGCAGGGTCAGCCGGATATCGTGGTTGAGGCAGGGCGGTCAGGTGGACCACAGCGCTTGAAACCTTGGGGGGCGGGGTGAACGCGCCGGGTGGCAGTGACATGGCGATGCGCGCGTCGGCCCGCCATTGGGCAAGGATGGCTAGGCGGCCATAGGCTTTGCCGCCGGGTTGGGCGACGATCCGTTCCGCCACTTCGCGCTGAAACATCAGGGTCAGGCTTTGCCAGAACGGAGGCCATTGCGGCGGAGTCAACCAGCGGACCAGCAATTCGGTGCCGACGTTATAGGGCAGGTTCGCTGCCACACGGATCGGTGGTGTGAGATGCACAAGCGGATCAATCTCAAGCGCGTCACCGTTGATGACCTCAAGCCTACCGGGATAGGCGGCGGCGATGTCGTTTAGGGCAGCGATACAGCGTGTGTCTTTTTCAACTGCAACAACCTTGCGCGCACCTTCTGAAAGTAGCCCACGGGTCAGCCCGCCGGGGCCGGGGCCGATTTCCAGAACATCGCATTCCGCAAGATCTCCGGCCTGCCGCGCGATCTTGGCGGTCAGGTTCAGATCCAACAAAAAGTTCTGGCCTAGCGACTTGCGAGCCGAGAGTTGATGCGAGGCGATAACCTCGCGCAGAGGGGGAAGGTTGTCGATAGTGCTCATGATCCGATCACCGTGGCGCGGTTTGATAGGAGAGCGCCAGAGAATTTTTACCTCTGGCCGGGATATTTACAGCCCGCTGAAGGATCAAGAGCTTTGTGCCATCTGCTGGGCAAGTTTCAGCGCTTCGATCAGGCTGGTCGGGTTTGCAAGGCCTTGCCCCGCAATGTCCAGTGCAGTCCCGTGATCGGGTGAGGTTCGGATAAATGGAAGGCCTAGTGTGACGTTCACACCGCGATCGAAATCCAGCGTCTTGATCGGAATCAGAGCCTGATCGTGATACATGGCGATGGCGGCGTCATAGCGCGCGCGCGCTGCGGCGTGGAACAATGTATCCGCGGGGTGCGGGCCGGTTACGGTATACTCTTTGCGGGGCAGCTCTGTGATCAGCGGCGCAATCCAGTCCAGTTCTTCTTGCCCCATCTTGCCGCCTTCACCGGCATGCGGGTTGAGGCCCGCGACGGCTATCCGCGGGGTGGCAATACCGAACTGTGATTGTAGTCCCTGGGCGGTGATTTCGATGGTTTCCCGCAAAAGCTCGGGCGTAAGCTCGCAAGGAACGCGTGAGAGCGGGATGTGGATGGTTGCTGGTACAACGCGCAGCTGGTCGCTGGCCAGCATCATCACAACACGTTGGGACCCAGCCAAGGCGCCCAGAAATTCCGTATGGCCGGGGAATGAGAAACCTGCCCCGTCGATAAGTGCTTTCTTGTGGATCGGTGCGGTACATAGCGCCGATGCAGAACCGGACTGAACCAGCGCTACGCCGGTTTCAATGGCAGTGACAACTGATATGGCGTTGGCTGGATTAGGGTGCCCAGGCCGGTTGGGGGCTGGAAAGTCCAGTTGCAGTACGGGCAGGGCAGAGCCACAGATCTCGACCGCCTGAGAGGCGTCGCTGATCTGTACCGACGGTGTCTCGGGCGGCAAATGCGCGGCATCGCCAATATAGAAGAAAGGGCAGGTGGTTCTAAGGCCGGCCCAAGCTTTTGCGGCGATCTCGGGCCCAATTCCGGCCGGATCGCCGCAGCTGAGCGCGATTGGCTTCATTGTTCAACAATAGTTGCGTCGGCACGCATTTGCCCCAACAGGCTTTCTGCAAGTGTTTGCAGCCTTTGCTGGGTCAGAGCATTGGCGACATCTGCACGCGTTGTCTCTTCGCCAAGGTTGCGGGTACGTGTGCACAACATCACAAAAGCCAGTGTTTGGCCGTTGTTGCGGGTCAACGTGGTTGAAACTTCGTTCAGGTCCAGTTTGGCCAGTTCCAATGCGATATCGCGCGGGATTTCCGACGGTTTGCTGACATTCCGCTCTAAGACTTCTGCTGGCTTGTTTTGCACGATACCGTACAGATCATCGCAAGTGTCTATTTCTTCTTTCAGCTTTTCGGCTGCGGCCAGTGTTTCCGCACTACGACCACCGGGCATGTAATAGACAGCATAGTCGATCTCGGAATAGGTGGGCGTACTCGCAGCGGTCTCACGCAAACCGCGCATCTGAAACAGTGCAACGGCATTGGGCAGAGGAATGGGCTGGGTGACGTCACCATTTTTGAGCCCGATGATGACCGGCTGCAGCGCCGGGGGCAGATCGGTCAAGTTCAACCAGTCGAGGCGCCCCCCATTGGTGCGAGTTCCGGCCGCCGAGTACTGTGTTGCGGCGGTTGAAAAGGAATCATAGCCCTCGATCAAGGCGATCTCTTCGGCCAGCAGTTGAACCTGTGGCAGGTTTTGTTGGTTCACAGGAATAATGATTTCCGAAAGAAGGACTTGCAGGCCGCCACTTCCAGATTGTCCAAGTGCGCGATTGATCTCGTCTTCCGATGGTCTCGCCTGCGACAGAAAACGCGCGCTGACGAATTCACGCCAGGAAATCTGATCCTTGATGAAATCCCGAACCGTCTCACGGTCAACACCGGCATCCGCCAGAAGCTGCAGGAATTCGTCGCTCGAAAGCTGACCGCGGGCTGCAAATTGGTCTATTCCAACCTGAACGTCTTCGGGGGCGACCACGATTCCAGCGTCGCGCATCGCCTGTTTGCGCAGGCGGTCGTCTATCAGAGCTTTGCGCACGTCTTCCTCGGTTGCGCCGGGAACACCCAGAATCGAGAGGAATTGCAGGCGCTGTTCCAGCTCATACCAGGTCACGATGTCTTGATTGACCTTTATGGCAGGTGAGAACAGGTTCTGCGCCACTGCCTTTACAGGTGCTATGGCAATCGAAACTGCAACCAGTGCCGGAGCAACCAGCCCGATATGGCTGGAACGAAAGAAACGTGAAAAACCTGTTATCAACTGCATCTTCTCTTGTACTGTTTGCCGCCACCTTCGACAGAATATCCTGTCAGAGCTACGGTAAAGCCGAATTCGGTCGAAGGCTCAATACTTGATGACGAGGTATAGCGCCTGCTGACCGACATGTTAACCTGAACACACTCGTTCCGGTACGTGATACCCAACCCATATCTGATCGGTTCAGATTCGCTCAGGTCATACCGCGCCTGAGCACGGGTTTGCCAGTTCTGATCGATGTCGTACCGCCCGCGCAACCAGATCTCAGAAATCTCATCGTCGACATTTTCTGCGGGATCGGGTTCTTGCCAGACATAGCTTCCGCTGAGGGCCGTTGTTTCCTTTTGCCATGCTGCACGCAGCTCGGCCTTGGCAAAGCTGAAATCTCCGTTCACCAAACCTCGCCCGGCCAGAGACCACCCGTTGGGCGTTTCAAGTTGTCCGGCGATCAACACATCGGACGATGTGCCCTGAAGGCCCGATGTAAGGTTAAAGTCGGGATCAGCATCCGCACGAAAGACCTGACCGATCGTGGCACGCGCTTGCCAGCCCCTGGAGCCATAACGCGCCCAATTCATCCCAACAACGCCGCTGACCCCATCTTCGCGCCTGTCCTCGGCAGGGAATCGGGACAGGGATAACAGGTTACCCTGGTCAAACTCCTGAAACGTACTTTCGTCGATAGGAACATCATTGTCGGAGACATGCGTCCACCCGATCTGCGCGATGGGTTCCAGCAACTGGGTTGCGCCCGACGCCTCGCGGCGGGTCATTGGCAGGCGCAGCGTCAGTGCGGCGCGCGGGGTCGTGCGGGTCACCTGATCGGGATAGGCGCTGTCGTGGCGGATATTGAACGTGTCGATTGACGCGCCTACTTGGGCATCTGCACGCAGCCCCCAGCCCAGTATCCAGCTGCGCAGCCATTCGGTATCGAAGGTCGCTCGGGCAACATCGCGCCCGATAACGTCCTCATTGCTCGTTCTTTCATGGGCATGGCCGATGAAAGCCATCCGCACCTCTCCTCCGACAGCTGCCGGGAAGAAGCGTTTGCGATAGTTCAGGTCGAAGATGCGAGAAGGAATCTGATCCTGATCCTCGCTATCTCGCAAGGTTTTATAGTGGTTTAGGCTGGTCCGGAAAGCGGTATCGCGCTTGATCCTTTCCAGGGCAATTTCGCTGCGCAGACGGTCAAAGTCGGGCAGGCCGTAATCAGCCAGATAGGAATCGTCGGACGTGGTTCGAATGTTGAAGGTCAGGCGATAGTCGTCCGGCAGATCAAACCAGCCGTTGGTAAAGAAATATCCGCGCGCCTCGTCCCGTTGAAGGTCATCGCGAGTATGCGCGCCTTCGATTGTGAGCCGTCCGTTCTTAAAGGCCTGACGATAGCGATAGCCCAGAGTTCTGGTCTTACCGGAAAGGTAAGGTGTCAACGTGAGGTCCTTGTGATCTCCAAGCTTGAAGAAATAGGGAACCTTTATGCCTGTGCCCAACTGCGAGGTGGTGCGGACCGATGGGACCAGAAAACCAGTCGCCCGGTCCAGCGTTGGATCGGGGAGACGCAGGTAAGGGAAATAGAAGACCGGCACATCCAGCACCCGGAATTGCGCACCTTCGAAATAGAGCTGTCGTTCCAACTGATCATGGGTCACCTTGCGGGCACGGATTTGCCAGAGCGGTGGCCGCCCATCCGTGCAGACATGGCAAGACGTCGCCGAGACTTTGCTGAACTGGGTGTATCTGCCGCCAGCACGTGTCGCCTGCACCGAGGCAATTTGCACCTGTTGGTCGAACACCATTCGGGCGCCGATCAAAAGGCCGTTGAGCAAACCCCGGTCGAGTTCTGCGGAATCCGCCAAAACTGTAGTTCGATTGCCCTGATCAATCCGGATCGGTCCTTCCAGTGTAAGCTCACCGCTTTCGCGGTCGTACAAAATCCGGCTGGCCGTCATTTTGACGTCACCCTGAAACGCTTCGACATTGCCCTCTGCGATCAGCACACGCTCTGGGGTAATGAAAATCTTGTCGGCGACAAGTAAGGCTGGTGGCTCTTGCTGGGACGCGTTCGTCGTTTGATCCTGTTCCGGCAAAGTCTGGGCCAGGACATCCAAAGGCAAAGACAATGCAACCGCACCCGAGAGCAATAGCAGAGCGAATTTGCGCATTAGCCATCCTCCGCATGCAACAGCAGGCCAAGAGAAAGAAGGATGGCCGCAAATGGCGGGGCCCAGGCTGCAACGAAGATAGGCAACTGACCGTTTTCTCCCAATATTTGCGCGAAATTACGGACGAAATAGATGGCGAAGCCCAGTAACACGGCCGTCAGCACCGCTATTCCGGTGCCGCCGAACCGGACATGCCGCATGGTAAAGGCCGCGCCAATCAAGACCATTGCGACCAGAAACAGAGGTCTTGCCAGTTGGACCTGAAACCAGACCTCGTATTGCTTGGTCGAAAAGCCCGCCTCGCGCAGGTCTCGGATCAACTGGGGCAAATCGTAGACAGACATCGAATCCTGGTTGGCCAGCCTGTCCAGAATGCGCTGACGTGTCAGGGTGGTCGGAATCTCCAGACGATCATGCTCTTTCGAGCCAGCTTCGGGATTGATGCCGTTCATAAGCGGCCAGATCTTGGCATCCCGTAAAACCCAAAAACCGTCTTCCAACTTGGCCTGTTTGGCAGAGATTTGGCGTGTCGGCTGACCAATCGCGTCGAATGTTATTATGGTGACGTCCTTCAACAGCAGGGTGTTACCGTTGGACGTTCGGCGCGCGTGGACAACCGATTGGCCCTCTTCTGTAGCTTGCCGTAACCACAAACCCTCACTGCTGATCGAAAGAGCTGAGCTGGTGCGGTTACGGTAGGAATCGGAAAGCCGTTGGAATTCTTCGGAAGTTGCGGCAGCAAACGGGTTAAGCACCGCAACCGCCAAGGCTCCGATCAACAGGGCCAAAGTTACAGGTGCAAGCAGGACGCGAATTCCAGATCGCCCGATCGAGCGCGTCACCACCAATTCCGAGCTGCGCGCCAATCCGATGAACAACGCAATCGTGGACAGGATGATCAGCAGGGGCAGCATCTCACCGATGGCGGCGGGCGTATTCAATAGGGTCAGATACAAAAGCCGGCCAAATGACAGATCGACCTCATCAAAGCGCCGTACCTGTTCAATCAGATCGATCAGAATCATCAGCGTCAAAAAGATACAGCCAATGACCAGAAAGCTCTGGGTGAACCGGCGGGCAAAATATCGATCCAGGATCACAAACGCGCCCCCGGCATCACCGCGTTGCCTGCAGCGGGGGCCTTGAAGTTAAGAGAATCAGCGGTACATGCGCCAGCGCGCAACGGCCTATGCCTGCCCCGATTTGCCAATTCGCCCTCCCGCTCTCCGACCTTGCCGGAACTTTTTCCGCGACTGTAATGCAAATGCCCGGCGGGGAAAACTGCTATCTGGTCAATGCGGTCGCCGCGGGCTAGGTCTTGGGAAACAGATTTTCAGGAGTTCCCAATGAGCAGTCTTGTTCCAATTCAGTTTAAGGCTTTTGACGTGGACGTGATGGCGCAGACCAAAGGGCGCGTCGTGATTATTGTCTCGGATGAAGGCAAGATGAACCCAGCCGCACGCCGCGCCAACCGTCTGACCCGGGGCGCAGTCGCGCGACTTGTCGAAAGCGACCGGTTCGAAAAGGTGAAATCCGGCGATGTAGTCTCTCTTGCCTGGCCAGGCGGAATGGCCGCTGAAGCGCTTGATATTCTCGTGCTGTCGCGCCGTGCCGATGCTGCAGAGGCACGCAAGGCCGGGGCGAAGCTGGCCAAATTGTCTGATCACCAGCCCTTGTTGGTCATGGCCGGAAATCAAGCCCGGACCGAAGAACTGGCATTGGGGATCGTTTTGCGCAGCTATGATTTCGATGCCCATAAAACCCGAGATTCGGATGAAGCCGGATCAGTAACAATCAGTCATCAGAAACATGATGAAGTCGAAGCCGCATTCGCACCGCTGTATGCGATTGCCGATGGTGTCCGGATGACTCGGGATCTGACCAATGAACCCGCCAATGTGCTGACGACGACCGAATTCGCAGATCGTTTGTCCGAAATGAAGGCGCTTGGCCTGGACGTCGAAGTGCTCGACGAAGACAAACTGGCCGAATTGGGTATGCGCACCTTGTTAAGCGTCGGGCAGGGCTCGGTCAGCCCGTCGAAGGTTGTGGTGATGCAGTGGAATGGGGGCGACAAGGATGATGCGCCGCTGGCGCTGGTGGGTAAGGGCGTCGTGTTTGACACCGGCGGCATTTCCTTGAAACCCGCTGCAGGCATGGAAGACATGACTATGGACATGGGTGGGGCAGGTGTGGTCGCCGGCACCATGCGGGCGCTGGCCAAGCGCAAGGCCAAAGCCAATGTCGTGGGCCTTGTCGGGCTAGTGGAAAACATGCCTTCGGGCAATGCCACGCGCCCCGGCGATGTCGTCAAGTCGATGAAGGGCGACACGGTCGAGGTCATCAATACCGACGCCGAGGGCCGTTTGGTCCTGTGTGATGTGATGTGGTACGCGCAAGAGCGGTTTGCCCCCGTGGGCATGATCGACCTGGCAACATTGACCGGCGCGATCATCATTGGGCTTGGGCATGAGAATGCCGGTGTCTTTTCGAACAATGACACGTTCTGCAACGCCTTCCTAAAGGCTGCCGGGGCCGAGGATGAGGGCGCATGGCGGATGCCGCTGGGCAAAGCCTATGACGAGCAGCTGAAATCGCGCATCGCCGATATGAAGAATGTCGGTGGACGACCTGCCGGATCCATCACTGCTGCGCAGTTCCTGCAGCGGTTCGTGAAGGACGAAACCCCCTGGATCCATCTGGACATTGCTGGGGTGGCTTCGATTGCAACCGAGACATCCTATGCGCCCAAAGGGGCCACCGGTTGGGGTGTCCGCGCACTGAGCCGGTTCGTGCAGGACAATTTCGAATAATCCAATGGGCGCCGTTTATTTCTATCACCTGACCCGCCAACCGCTGGAAAACACCTTGCCCGTGTTGCTGGACAAGGCGCGGCAGGCCGGGTGGAAGATAGCCGTGCGGGGAACTGATCCCGCACGGATGGATTGGTTGGACGAAAAGCTGTGGCAGGGCCCCGAGGAAGGGTTCCTGCCACATGGCCGCACCGGGGGGCCGCATGACAGGGACCAGCCCATATTGCTGACGACAGGGGCCGAGGCCGCAAATGATCCGGCTTGCGTGATGGCTGTTGATGGTGCCGCGGTTGAACCCGAGGAAGTGAACGCGCTGGAACGCGTGTGCATCCTGTTCGATGGGAATGATGATCAGGCTCTCCAACATGCCCGCGGGCAATGGAAAACACTGACCGGGGCGGGCTGTTCGGCGCAATATTGGTCCGAGGAATCGGGCCGGTGGGAAAAAAAAGCCGAGGCATAGGGCCTCCGCAGATTTCAGGAGAATGAGCGATGGAAATGAAGCCCCTGGGCCGTACTGGAATCATGGTGACAGACCTGTGTCTGGGTACGATGACATTTGGTACGCAGACATCCGAGGCCGACGCGCATACTCAGATGGACATGGCACTTGATGGGGGCATTAATTTTGTCGATGCCGCCGAGATGTATCCGGTGAATCCCATCTCGAAAGAGACGGTGGGCCGGACCGAAGAAATTCTGGGCAACTGGAACGCCGCCAACCCGTCACGGCGTGGTGAATATGTTCTGGCAACCAAGCATTCTGGGGCAGGGTTCGCACATGCGCGCGATGGCGCACCGATTTCACCGCAGACAATCCCCGAGGCGGTCGAAGGTTCCCTGCGCCGACTGCAAACGGATTGCATCGACCTTTATCAGTTTCACTGGCCGAACCGCGGCAGCTATATGTTCCGGCAAAACTGGACCTATGCGCCTTCGGGGCACAATACCGATGAGGTTCTGGACAATATGCACGAGTGCCTTGTTGCCCTGAAGGAACAGGTCAACAAAGGAAATATCCGAGCGTTTGGCCTTTCGAACGAAAGCGCTTGGGGCACCGCTCAGTGGTTGCGGATCGCCGAAGCCACCGGCACGCCCCGCGTGGCATCGGTTCAGAATGAGTATTCTTTGATGTGCCGGCATTTCGACACCGATATGGCCGAGCTGAGCGCGCATGAGGATGTGGGGCTGATGGCCTTTTCACCGCTTGCCGCCGGATTTTTGACCGGGAAATACCAAAACGGCATGGTGCCCGAGGGTTCGCGGATGTCATTGGTGCCTGAGGTGGGAGGACGTCATTGCAGACGGGCATTTGAGGCGGTTGCGGCCTATCTAGAGATCGCTGACCGCCACGATCTGGACCCGGTCCATATGGCGCTGGCCTGGTGCCGGACGCGGCCCTTCATGATGTCGGCCATTTTCGGCGCGACAACGGTGGCGCAGCTTGGGCATATTCTCGACGGTAAGGAACTTCGCCTTTCTGGGGAAATTCTGACTGAAATCACCGAAGCGCATCGCGCGCATCCTATGCCGTTTTAGGGACGCTGGCCTCATCTCCGCAGGCGGAGCCTCCCCCGAGGTATTTCAGCCAGATGAAGCAGATCCGCTTAGTGATGGCTGGGTTGTGTCCTGTCTTGCCTCAGGTCCCGGGCCGAAAGGCCGTGCGCTGTGCGAAAGGCGCGGGAAAAGCTGGATTGCGAGGCGAAACCCGTCGCCAGAGCCACATCCATCAGTGACATATCGGTGTCCGTCACCAATCTGCGCGCCTCGGCCAGTCGGAGCTGCAGGTAATGGTCCTGCGGCGTGGTGTTCAGGCGCAGGCGGAATTGCTGTTGCAGGGTGCGTGAACTGGTGCCCAGGGTTTCGGCGATATCTGCCAATGGCATAGGGTCGTCCAGTGCGGATTGCATCAGCGTATTGGCTTTGGCGGTCAAAGCTGTGTGGCGGTGCGGCGCACCGGTGCGGCTTTGTGGTTTTGTGGGATCAGGCGCACCGTCATAGAGGAACAGACCCGAGACGCGGGCGGCAAATCCGGCGCCATGGCGGGCGGCGATGATATGCAGCATCATCTCGACCGCTGGGATCGCCCCGCCCGAGGTCAGGCGGCCTTCAGAAACGGTAAACCGGTCAGGGCGCACGTCCACTTCGGGGAAGCGGGCAGAGAAGTTCTCCAAATCTTCCCAATGGGTGGTGGCGGCGTGGCCGTCCAGCAGGCCTGCCTCGGCCAGCAACCAGGGGCCGCCGTCAATACCTGCCATTGTGGCGCCGGTCTTGGCGATGCGGCGTAGGCCGGCCAGCAGGCTGGGTGTGGCATGGCGGGCCAGTTGGAACCCGGCAACGACAATCATCAGATCGCAGGATTGCAGCCGGGCCAAAGGTACACCCGGAACCGAAAGCGCACTGGTCAGCATGGCCGGTTCAGCGGTGGCTGTCACATAATCCCAGTCAAAGGCCGGACGATCCGCCAACCGATTGGCGGCGCGCATTGGATCAACGGCCGACGCAAAGCTGAGCGTGTTGCATTCGTCCAGCACCAGCACAGCCGTTTTCAGGGCACGATGTTCGGGCTGCAATATGTTTTTTGCGGATTTCATCAAGTTCGATTCGCATTCTGACAAGTGTTTGACCAAAGCTGCGCCAAACTCGGGGGCGAAAGCAAATCGGAATCCGTGGAGAAGCCTGGGGAAAACTCAGGGTTAACCGGGTATAAGCTGGGGAGAACGCCATGCCTTTGGAAATGAACCGCGAAGTCTTCATTACGTGCGCCGTCACAGGCTCGGGTGGGACGCAGGATCGCAGCCCGCATGTGCCGCGTTCGCCAAAGCAGATCGCCGACAGCGCGATAGCTGCAGCCAAGGCAGGGGCGGCGGTGGTGCATTGCCATGTGCGCGACCCTGAGACCGGAGCGCCTTCGCGTGATCTGGCACTGTATCGTGAGGTCACAGATCGCATTCGCGATGCCGAGGTCGACGCCGTGCTGAACCTGACTGCTGGCATGGGCGGCGACATGGTGTTTGGCGGTATCGAAAACCCGCTGCCGCTGGCCGAGGCGGGAACTGATTTGGTTGGCGCGACCGAGCGTGTGGCCCATGTGGCCGAATGCCTGCCGGAAATCTGCACCCTCGACTGCGGCACCATGAATTTTGCCGAGGCCGATTATGTGATGACCAACACGCCGGGTGCGTTGCGCGCGATGGGCCAGATGATGACCGATCTGGGGGTAAAGCCCGAGATTGAGGCCTTTGATACCGGTCATCTGTGGTTCGCCAAGCAGTTGGTGAAAGAGGGCGTTCTGGAGCCGAACGCTCTGGTTCAGCTGTGCATGGGCGTTCCATGGGGTGCGCCGGATGATCTGAACACCTTCATGGCGATGGTGAACAACGTGCCGGATGACTGGACCTTCAGCGCGTTCTCATTGGGCCGGAATGAGATGGCCTATGTGGCCGCTGCGGTTCTGGCGGGCGGCAACGTGCGCGTCGGGCTGGAGGACAACCTGTGGCTGGACAAAGGCGTGCTGGCCGAGAACTGGCAACTGGTTGAACGCGCGGGCAGCATCATCGAGAACATGGGTGCGCGCGTGATTGGCCCCGCAGAAGTGCGTGAGAAGCTGGGCTTGGTGAAGCGGGCGCCGAAAAGCTAGGCGCGCCATGTTCCGCCGAGTTCTTTCATGGGTAGTTGGATGCTTGCTCGTTGGATTGATTCCAACGTGTGGCTTGGTAGACAATGAGGGCTTTCGAGCACGTCAATTTAATATTCAACCCGTCGAAGCGGTGAACTGGTCGATCTTTGACGAACCGTATTTTGAGGTTGCTGCGTCCAGACGCAAAAGCAAGGGCAAGCAGCGGCTTTTTGTGAGGCTTGAGGGACAGCCATACCCTAGCTATCAATTGCGTGACCCGGACCGGACCGAATGTTTTGGGTACATCGCAGGAGCAAGTGATTGCTTTGAAAACCACCTGAGCGTGCCTACCCGGCGATCCGAGTCTGCACTTGAATATGACATCACTGCCGCAAGCCCCACAAAGTTTCACATCATCTACGTGGGTGACGGGGAGCAGATGGTTGTATTGGCCCGCCCAGATAGGTCGTTTGCAGTTGTACTGAGCAGAGATTTAACGATCACACAAAATCAACTGACGATTGCGCGTGACGTACTGAGCGAAAATGGGTTTGACCCTCAAGAGTTGAAAGTAGTGAAGTGATGACAAAAACAGCAGCAATCATTGGCGGCGGAGTTATCGGCGGCGGATGGGCCGCGCGGTTCCTGCTGAACGGTTGGAACGTTCGGGTATTCGACCCGGACCCGGAAGCCGAGCGTAAGATCGGAGAAGTTTTGGACAATGCGCGCCGCTCGCTACCGGGGCTGAGCGACGTCCCGTTGCCGCCTGAAGGTGCGTTGTCATTCCATAACGATATGGCCGATGCAGTGCAGGGTGCTGCTTGGATTCAGGAAAGCGTGCCGGAACGGCTGGACCTGAAGTTGAAGGTTTACAAGGGCTTGCAAGAGGCTTGTGATCCGGGAGCGATCATCGGGTCCTCAACCAGCGGGTTCAAGCCGTCAGAGTTACAGGAGGGCGCGCTGCGCCCCGAACAGATCGTGGTGACGCACCCGTTCAACCCGGTCTACCTGCTGCCGCTGATCGAACTGGTGCCAACTGGTGCGAACCCGCAGGAGATGATCGAACGGGCGCAAGAGGTCCTGAAATCGGTCGGGTTCTTCCCGCTGCACGTCAAGAAAGAGATCGACGCACATATCGCTGATCGGTTCCTTGAGGCCGTCTGGCGCGAGGCGCTGTGGCTTGTCAAGGACGGCGTCGCCACGACCGAGGAAATCGACGAGGCGATCCGTATGGGGTTTGGCATCCGTTGGGGGCAGATGGGTCTGTTCGAAACCTATCGTGTCGCCGGCGGCGAGGCTGGGATGCGGCATTTCATGGCGCAGTTCGGCCCGGCACTGAAATGGCCCTGGACCAAGCTGATGGATGTGCCCGAATTCACTGACGAGCTTGTAGACCTGATTGCGGATCAGTCGGATGCGCAATCCGGCATGCATTCGATCCGTGAGCTGGAGCGTATCCGCGACAATAACCTTGTGGGCATGATGCGCGCGCTCAAGGCGCAGAACTGGGGCGCGGGGGCGGTGCTGAACCAACATGATGCTGCGCTGAAACCCGGTGCGCTGCCATCGCTGGATCAGGCTGATCTGAGCCAGCCGATCCTGACCCTGTCGCGCGCGGTGCCTTTGGACTGGACCGATTACAACGGTCATATGAACGAAGCCAAATATCTTGAGGCCTTCGCCGCCGCCACCGACCGGTTCATGGAGATCATCGGCTGCGATATGGAATATATCTCGTCCGGGGGCAGCTATTTCACAGCGGAAAACCACATTCGTTACATGAATGAGGTCCATGCGGGCGCAAAGATTGAGGTGCGCACCCAGATGCTGTTGGGGCAGGGCAAGAAACTGCACGTGTTCCACAGCATGTATAGCGGTGAGACGCTGCTGGCGACCGGGGAGAGCTTTTTGCTGCATGTCAGCCTGGACACCCGTCGCCCCAGCCCGCCATCGCCCAGCATTGAGGCCGCGATGGCCCGCATCGCCGAAGCGCAGGCCGGATTGCCTTATCCCGAAGGGGCCGGGGTTGCGATCAGGAAACCCTCATGACCTGCCGGGTGTTGGTGACGGCTGGCGCTTCGGGTGTTGGTCGGGCTATGGCAGAGGCGTTTGATGCGGCCGGGTATGATGTCTGGATCACAGATATTGATCGGGCGGCGCTAGATGGCGTGCCGGATCATTGGACAGCCCACCATGCTGACGTGTCGGATGAGGGTGATATGCATGCCGTGTTCGCCGCGATTTCTGATGCGGGTGGTCTGGATTCGCTCTGCGCCAATGCGGGAATTGCCGGGCCAACCAGCGCAATCGAGGATATCGACCTGAATGATTGGCGTAGCTGCGTAGCGGTCAATCTGGAGGGGGCGTTTCTGGCTGCCAAATACGCCGCGCCGCTGATGAAATCCGCCCGGGCGGGCAGCATCATCCTGACCTCATCCACTGCGGGGCAATATGGCTATCCCTTTCGTGCGCCCTATGCCGCGGCCAAATGGGCGGTGATCGGATTGATGAAAACACTGGCGATGGAGCTTGGCCCTCACGGCGTCCGCGCCAATGCGATTTGTCCCGGCGCGGTGGAGGGCCCAAGGATGGAAGGCGTTCTGGCACGCGAGGCGGCGACCAAAGGCATGAGCCGGGACGAGGTCTATCAGGGCTATGCCTCGGGCACGTCCATGGGTCGTTTCGTCGAAGCGCAGGACATCGCCAATATGGCTGTCTTTCTGGCCTCTGGCGCGGCGCGGTTGGTGTCGGGTCAGGTGATCGCGGTGGATGGTCACACGGTCAATCCCGACCCGAAACTGTAACCTAGCCCTGGTTGGGGCCTCGGATCTGGCGGATGGTCTGACGAACGGCTTGCCAATCGCGGGCTTGCTGAGCGTTCCCGGCAGCCTCGCATTCGCGCATTTTCATTGCGGCTTCTGCCTCGGCCTGGTCACCGTGCGCCGTGTACAAAGCCCGTGCATATTGGGCTGTTTTCAGTGCGTCCATTCCTGTGGTCCTCCGTCTGTGGTCGGAATGCCCGAAAGTTCGCGCCCGGTGACGATACCACAGGTTGTACGGGGATGCATCACATGTCGCGGGAAATCGCTGCTCTGAGCTGTTGCAGGTGCTCTGGAAAGTCCCGCGCGGTCACGACCGCCTCGCGAACCAGAGTGTCGAAATGGCGGCTGAAAATTTCAATCCGGTCGCGATCGCGAAAGGCCATGTAATGGCTTCCTGCGTAAAACACGCAAAGAAGGGGACCGAAAATCGTTACGGGAGCCGAATACAGCCGTTTGGCATCAAACAGATAGATGCGCAGCCGTGGGTAGAGCTGTTCACACAACTCCAAAAGGTGGTCAATCTGATCCAGCCGCTTGCGAAGGCTAAGACCTTGATAATAGCCGGTTGCATGCGCAAAGCTGTCGATTTCGTACATCGGCATTGCGATCTCGTAATCGGACTGGGCGCTGCGCATCCAGGTCAGTCGATCTTCGGACGCACCTATGGCCTGATCTGCCGTGCGCCCCAGATGCGGTGCGTATTCCCATTCCAGAACGGTGCGGGTCTTGAGCATGTCGGGCAAGGTCGCAGGAACATATCTGATTTTGTAACCCGCTGCCTCTTGGTGCCACTCGAATATGCGCTCATCTACCAGGGCGCGGGGGGCCTCAGTCATGCTCAGCGACAAAGCCAGCAACTCGGCCGCGCTTTCCGGCCGGTCAGACAGGCTCAGCAACCAGTCCGCCGAAACACCCAATGCCGTCGCGCAGCTTCCGACAACATGGGCATTCGGCAACCGTGCCCCGTGATCGGTCAACAGTTGCGATACGGTTGAGCGGTCAACACCGATCTGGCGCGCGAAGGCGCTTCGGCTGATTTGGCGTTCTTCCATTGCGCGGGCCAGGCGCAAACGGAATTGAGCGGCGCGGTCGCGTTTGTCGATTTTATCCTGCATGTGGTGATAAATATCATGTTTGATGAGTTTTGTTAATCATATTCAGAATGTTCAACCTAATCGATGGGCCGTAATTCTTAAGCCATAACAATATTATGGGTGACGGAATGGAAACACGGCGCAGATCGGTCGTGAAAGCGGTTGTGTGGAACATGATGGGCCTGATCATCATGTCGGTGATCGGGTTGATCGCCACAGGATCCGCCGCGATTGGCGGAACACTGGCCGTGGTGAACACAGCAATCGGTCTGACGCTCTATGTGATTTATGAGAGGGTCTGGGCGGGCATTTCCTGGGGCCGCAATGCTTGAGCGTCCGGGCCCGGAATGGGGCACTTTCACGCTGATGCTGGCCTGTTATGCTGCCTGGTTGGCCGTGATCTTCTTCCTGCCCATCTGGTTAGCGGTTCCAGTGATGGGCGCGGTGGCCGCGTTACATTCATCATTAACGCATGAGGCGCTGCACGGGCATCCTTTTCGCACCAGATGGATGAATGAGGCGCTGATGGCGCTGCCTTTGAGCTTGTTCATCCCATATCAGCGGTTCCGAGACCTACATCTGGCCCATCATCGGGATGCAACGCTGACCGATCCCTATGATGATCCTGAATCAAACTATCTGGACCCAAAAGTTTGGTCGGGGCTAGGCCATTGGCACAGGCGGTTGTTATCGGTGAACAATACTCTGCTGGGGCGGATCGTTTTGGGCCCTGCAATCGGACAGGTTGCCTTTGTCAGGGACGAGTTGCGAGGGGCCGCGCGTGGCGAATGGGACATATTGCGCGCATGGGCTTTGCATATGGCGGGCGTGGTTGCGGTTATCTGGATCGTGACCTTGTCGCCTTTGCCGGTCTGGGCCTATGTCCTGTCCGCGTATTTGGGGCTTGGCCTTGTCAAAATACGCACTTTTCTGGAACACCGTGCGCATGAAGATGTGGGGGCAAGAACCGTTATCATCGAAGATCGCGGGATACTGTCTTTTCTGTTTTTGAACAACAATTTACATGTAGTTCATCATCTGAACCCGCGTACCCCCTGGTATCAACTTCCGAAGATCTACCAGCAGGGTAAAGAGGGCTATCTGGCCACGAACAAGGCCTATGTATACCCTTCATATGCCGATGTTTTCCGGGCGTATTTCTGGAAGGTAAAAGACCCGGTGGCGCATCCGCTCTGGCCAAAGGGTTGATTTGCGGCCACAAAAGGCGGCATGAGCCTCTGGATACCTGTCACTATCGCCGCCGCAACGTTTCAGACGGTGCGGTTCATGCTGCAAAAATCGCTGAGCAGTGTAAAGCTGACGGCCGCCGGGGCGACATTTGCCCGGTTTGCCTATTCAATCCCGCTGGTTCTAATCGCTCTGATCGTGGCGCTGCAGTTGACGGGGTATTCCTTGCCGCCGTTGACCGCCCGGTTCTGGGTGTTTGCCACCATTGGAGGAACGGCTCAGATCCTTGCCACGATCTGTGTCGTCGCCTTGTTCAAACAGCGCAATTTTGCTGTCGGCATAACTTTTAAGAAAACCGAAGTAATCCAGACCGCCATCGTTGGTTTTCTGGTCCTGGGCGATCAGGTCTCGTCCTGGGCGCTTGGTGCGATCTTTCTGGGGCTGACGGCTGTGTTGCTGCTGTCGAAAAGTCCCGGAGGAGACGGGGCGTGGTGGCGACATCTGACGAACCGGGCCTCGCGGCTTGGCCTGGGATCAGGTGTGCTGTTTGCGTTTTCCTCGGTCAGTTATCGGGGTGCCTCGCTTGAACTGGGCGAGATTGATGCGTGGTTTCGGGCACTTGTGACGCTGGCAGTCGTTGTCTCGCTCCAGTTCGTCAGCATGGGCCTGTGGCTGTTGTGGCGAGACAGGGCCGAGCTGCGCGCCGTGTGGCAGACACGCCGAACAGGCGTATTTGTCGGGCTGACCAGCCTGTGCGGATCGTTCTGCTGGTTCTTGGCATTCACCTTGCAAAACGCCGCCTACGTCAAGGCTCTGGGGCAGGTCGAGCTGATCCTCAGCCTGTTCGCGTCGATCTTGTTTTTCCGCGAAACCATCACCCGGCGCGAGATCGCCGGGATGACGTTATTGGGCGCATCAATTCTGGCGCTGGTTTTGTCTATTTAACCTGTGCGGCGTTCGTCGAAGCTGAGCGCGATAAAGCTGGGCAGGTGATCGCCCATTCCCACGACCGAAGGACCGTTGTCAGCGCGCCGTCCACGGCCTCTGACTTCTTTATCCTTCTTGCGATCTTCTCTTTTATCGTCGATTTTGGGGGCCTCTGTTGGCCGGGCTTCTGCTGGCCGGGCCTTTTTCTCGGGCTTTGGCCTCTCGGGTTTCGGCTCTTCCTTTACCGGATTGTCCAAGCGAGGAATTTCTTTTTGAATCAGCTTCTCGATCGCGGCCAGTGCTTTTTCATCGCGACCCGAACAGATCGTGATCGCTTTGCCTTCGCGTCCGGCGCGACCTGTACGACCGATCCGGTGCACATAATCCTCGGGGTGGCCGGGGACGTCGAAATTGATCACATGACTGACCGAGGGCACATCCAATCCGCGCGCGGCAACGTCCGAGGCGACAAGCAGGCGTAGTGTTCCGTCACGGAAACCGTCCAGTGTTTTCGTCCGTTGTGACTGATCGAGATCGCCATGGATCGCGGCAGCATCATAGCCGTATTTCTTCAGTGATTTCGCACAGATATCCACATCGGTCTTACGATTGCAGAAGATGATCGCGTTGGTGCATTTTTCGCCCTCGGAGTCGATCAGCGAACGCAGGACCTGGCGCTTGGCACTGGCCTCGCGGTCACGGCGGCCACCTTTGAACATGACCACACTTTGCTCGATGGTTTCCGAGGCCGTTGCCTGACGGGCAACTTCGATCCGGGTTGGGGCCGACAGGAATGTATCGGTGATCCGCTCAATCTCGGGCGCCATGGTGGCTGAGAAGAACAGCGTTTGGCGTGTGAATGGCGTCAGCGAAAAAATGCGTTCGATATCGGGGATAAAGCCCATATCCAGCATTCGGTCGGCCTCATCCACCACCATGATCTGGACGCCGGTCAACAGCAGTTTGCCGCGTTCGAAATGGTCCAGCAGACGACCCGGTGTAGCGATCAGAACGTCGACGCCACGGTCGATCAGCGCATCTTGCTCCTTAAAGCTGACGCCGCCGATCAACAGCGCTTTAGTCAGTTTCAAGTGCTTTGAGTAGGTATCGAAATTCTCGGCCACCTGCGCGGCCAGTTCCCGCGTCGGGCACAGCACCAGCGACCGCGGCATGCGCGCACGTGCGCGGCCACGGGCCAGCAATGTGATCATCGGTAGCGTGAAGCTGGCGGTTTTGCCTGTACCGGTCTGGGCGATACCCAGAACGTCCTTGCCCTCAAGCGCGGGTGGGATTGCGCCTTCCTGGATCGGTGTTGGCGTTTCGTATCCGGCTTCCTCAATGGCTTTGAGGACCTTCGGGTTCAGGTTCAGTTCGTTAAACTTTGTCATGTATGTCCGGTTGTTGCGGACACTAAAACCTGGCCCGCGCGTAAAGAATGTGCCGGGCCCGGATGGCCATGCGATGTTTTGTGCATTTCGGCTTGGCGGGACATAACAAAATCACGGGGCAGGGTCAAATGAAGTCACTTTTACGCTGCAACACCGGCTGACCATGCGGATTTATCGCAACAATTCAGGTACTTCCGGGGAAATGTTTCGCGACTTTTCCATCCAAATCCAACGGACGGTGCTTAATCAGCCCAAACTTTTCGAGGCGGGTGCGAACTTCTTGGTCGGCGCCACTGATTTCATCATAGAAAGCCCGCAGGCCGTGAGCCCCATCTTCTTCTTCGATCCAGCTCAGCAATTCATTCATGTTCATCCCGCCTTGTTCGCGCGGAACATTGGGTGACATGCCTGGCTGATACGAGCCCTTTTCGAACCGGAACCGATAATGGGCTAGCCAATGATCCCAGTCAGGTGCATGACGGTGGCATAGATCAACCTGGGGCAGCTCGACCTTGGTCGGGAGGATTTCGCCATCCTGAAACAGATTGTGAATCCGGAAATTGATCCGAGGTAAGCCTTTGCGAACAAAAAGTTTACCCTGAACATGGCTGAGGAATCCAGCCAGAACAAATCCGCCAAAATTCGGAAATAATGCCTGAACGATCCCATCACGGCCCTGACCAGCGGGGATATAGGCTTTGTACAGGTCTTCGGTTCCGCCCACGGGCTCGATCGGACGAACGCGCACCGCTGGGATACGTTGCGGAATCTCCGCTAATATCGCGCCAAGGTCGGATTGCGGCCAGAGGAACTCGTCCAGATCAATATGGGCAAGCCAGTCGACCTCAGCCTTTCTGTAAGTAAAGCTGGCATTTGCGGTTTGCCGGACCTGATGTTTGTCGGGCCTCTCGCGCTTTCGGTTCGACCAGTACCCTTCGTCGCAGTTGCGTATTTCGATCCGTGGGTGGCGGTTCAGGGCGTTGAACGCAGCCGGGCAGGGCTCGTCCAGATACAGATACATCCGGTCGGCCCCGAGATCGAGGTGATAGGCCGCAAACCGAAGTATGTCCGGGGCCGAGCCCCGGATCGTTGATACAATGCCCCAGCTTGGGACATTATCCGGCATATGAAGCTCGTGACCCTGTCACGCCATCATCTCTTTGGTGGCGGTCAGGTTCAGGTCGGGATAGTCCCGCACGACCCGGTCGATGTCCCACTGCAGGCGAGTCAAATAGACGATGTCGCCGTCATGATCATGAGCGATGTGCTGCTTGTTGGCATTGACGAATTTCTCGACCTCAACCTTTTCACCACTGACCCAGCGGGCGGAGGTGAACTGAGACGCCTCGAACCGTACCGGCAGGCCGTATTCCATCTCAATCCGGCTGGCCAGAACCTCGAATTGCAGCGCGCCAACGACGCCGACGATAAAGCCCGATCCGATCGACGGTTTGAACACCTTGGCCGCGCCTTCCTCGGCGAATTGCATCAGGGCTTTTTCCAGATGCTTGGCTTTCATCGGATCGCCTGGTCGCACGGTTTGCAGCAGTTCCGGCGCAAAGGAAGGGATGCCGGTTACCCGGATCGCTTCGCCCTCGGTCAGCGTGTCGCCGATGCGCAGCTGGCCGTGGTTTGGGATGCCGATGATGTCTCCGGCCCAGGCCTCTTCGGCCAGTTCCCGGTCGGATGCAAGAAACAGCACAGGGTTCGAGATTGCCATCGGCTTTTTCGATCGAACATGGGTCAGCTTCATGCCGCGTTTGAAATGGCCCGAGGCCATGCGCACAAATGCCACCCGGTCGCGGTGCTTGGGGTCCATATTGGCCTGAACCTTGAAGACGAACCCAGAGACTTTCTTTTCTTCTGGCGCGATCTGACGGGGTTCCGCGGACTGTACCTGCGGCTGTGGACCATAGGCGCCGATGCCTTCCATCAGTTCCTTGACGCCGAACGAATTGATCGCCGAGCCGAACCAGATCGGGGTCATGTGGCCTTCCAATACCGCTTGGGGGTCAAGCGCGGGCAGCAATTCGCGCGCCATCTCGACCTCTTCCAGGAACTTTTCCAACAGGTGCTCGGGCACGTGTTCGGCCAGTTTCGGGTCGTCCAGCCCATTGATTTCGATGCTTTCGGCCACCTTGTTGCGGTCGGCGCGGTCCATCAGTTCCAACCGATCGCGCAGCATGTCATAGCAGCCGATGAAATCGCGGCCCACGCCGATGGGCCACGCAGCAGGGGTGACGTCGATCGCCAGCATTTCCTGAATTTCGTCGATGATCTCGAACGTATCGCGGCTTTCGCGGTCCATCTTGTTACAGAATGTCAGGATCGGCAGATCACGCAGGCGGCAGACCTCGAAAAGCTTCTGCGTCTGGCTTTCCACGCCTTTCGCGCCGTCGATTACCATCACGGCGGCGTCCACTGCGGTCAGCGTGCGATAGGTATCTTCCGAGAAATCGCTGTGGCCGGGCGTGTCCACCAGATTGAACCGGAAGTTTCCATAGTCGAAGGACATGGCCGAGGCCGAGACCGAGATCCCGCGATCCTTCTCCATCTGCATGAAATCCGAACGTGTCCGCCGTGCCTCACCCTTGGCGCGTACCTGACCGGCCATCTGGATGGCGCCGCCATACAGCAGGAACTTTTCCGTCAGGGTCGTCTTGCCCGCATCCGGGTGCGAGATGATGGCAAATGTCCGGCGCCGGGCGATCTCGGGCGGCAAGGTGGGTTGGTTCGTGGCGGTATCAAGCATAGTCGCGCGTATAGGCGGGGAATTCTGCCGAAGCAAGACAAAGAGGCTGGTTCGAATCGTCTGCCTGTGGCAATAAGAACATATAGTGAACAAATAATGGAGAGGATCAATGAATTTGAAAGAAATCGCCGATGAGCTGGTGGCGGGATGCCGGGAAAACCGGGCCAAGGCCAATCTGGATAAGCTGTATGCGGTGGATGCCATTTCGGTTGAGGCCGTCGATGCATCCGGTATGGGACGCGAGGCGCATGGGCGCGACGCGATCCGTGGCAAGCACGATTGGTGGGAGAGTTCGACCGAAGTGACGGGCGGAAACGTCAGTGACCCGATGGTGCATGGCGAAGACCGTTTTGCCGTGATCTTTGAGGTGCAGGGCAAGTTCAAGGAAAGCGGTGAGAGCTTCGATATGTGCGAAGTTGCGCTGTATCACGTCGCGGATGGCAAGATCGTCCGGGAAGAGTTCTTCTACTAACCCCTTGTCATCAATCTGTCTTCCCTGTCTGCTGGGTGCAAGACATGCGGATAATCACAGATGGGGAGGAACAGATGGATCTGGGAATAGGTGGAAAGCGCGCGCTGGTCTGTGCCAGCAGCAAAGGTTTGGGTCTGGGCTGCGCCGAGGCTCTGGCAGCGGCTGGTGTGGACCTGGTGATGAACGCACGCGGCGTCGAGGCGTTGGAGGCTGAAGCCGCGCGCTTGCGTTCGGAATATGGTGTCGATGTGCAGAGCGTTGCCTGTGATGTGACCTCGGAAGAGGGGCAGGCGCAGGTGATTGCCGCAGCACAGGGCGTTGATATCCTTGTGACAAATGCCGGTGGCCCACCTCCGGGCATGTGGTCGGATTGGCAGCGTGACGACTTCATCAAGGCATTGGACGCCAACATGCTGACCCCGATTGCCTTCATGAAGGCCTTGTTGCCCGGCATGATGGATAAGGGCTGGGGCCGGGTGGTCAACATCACCTCACAATCCGTACGCGCGCCGATCGCAGTGCTGGGCCTGTCGAACGCGGCGCGGACCGGGTTGACCGGCTATGTGGCCGGAACCTCGCGGCAGGTCGCGCCGCATGGGGTGACAATCAACAACCTGTTGCCGGGGATACATGCCACGGATCGGGCGGATTCCCTGGACGGAGGCGTGGCCGCGCAGCAGGGCATTTCCATTGATGAGGCGCGCGCGCAGCGTGAGGCAACTATCCCCACGCGCCGCTATGGCTCGCGGGAAGAATTCGGCGCAACTTGCGCGTTCCTGTGCTCGCAACATGCGGGCTTTATCGTCGGCCAGAACATCCTGTTGGATGGTGGCGCGACCAATCTGACGATGTGACCATGGCGCAAGGGTTTTCACTGAAGGATCAGTTGTTTAATGCAGAAAAGACCGGCTATCTGGCGGGGCTTTTTGCCGAGGCTGATCCAGGGTTCGATGCACAGGCGTTTCAAACGCAGGTGATGTCACGCCTTCTCGAGCTTGAGTTGAAAGAGCGGATGGCGTGGATCGCCGAATGCCTGCAGCAACAGGTTCCGGGTGAGCTGCCAACTGTCGCTCCGACCCTTTTACGGGCCTTGCCGTCGCCGCTGGATCCGAACAAGACCGACGACGATTTTGGCGATTTCATTTTTGCGCCGCTGGGGGATTGGGTCGTGAATGTCGGCCTTGATCACCCCGACCTCGCGCTGGACGTGCTGGCTGAACTGACGCAGAGGTTTTCGATGGAATGGGCCATTCGCCCCTTTCTCAATCGCCACCCCGAACACGTCATGGAGCGGCTGGAGGATTGGTGCGGACATGACAGCTATCACGTGCGGCGTCTGGTGTCCGAAGGAACCCGCCCGCGTTTGCCATGGGGGCAGGCGGTGGGGCTGGAATTGACCGATCCGCTGCCTCTGCTGGATCGGCTGCATCAGGACCAAACGCGCTATGTGACGCGGTCGGTGGCCAACCATCTGAACGACATCTCCAAAAAAGACCCGGATCTGGTACTGGACCGCCTGCTGGACTGGTCTCGTTTACAGCGTCAGGAAACGGACGAGCTGCGGTGGATGACCTCTCATACCCTGCGCGGACTGATTAAGGCCGGGCATCCGCGCGCGATGAAGATGCTGGGCTATGACCCTGATGCGGACATACAGGTCTCAGTGATGATAAATGGTCAGGCGCGGATTGGCAGGGCGCTTGAGTTTGACGTTTCTTTGGCTGGCGCTGCAGATCATCCGGTTCTGGTTGATTATATCATTCATTTCCAAAGACCTGGAGGAAAAACCTCAGCTAAAGTTCACAAACTGAAACAGGCCGCCTTGCGGAATGGGGTTTTGACGCTGAGCAAGAAGCACAAGCTCAAAGGCGATGCGACGACGTTCAGGCTTGTTCCAGGCGCGCATCGTTTGGAGATACAGGTGAACGGCCGGGTGCGCGCGGATCAGGATTTTGAACTACTGGGCTAACTCAACCTTTCGTCAGAATGCTCGGCTTTTGATTGCACGGCACGCAGCGCTGCGTTAGCTGAGCAACAGTCAGGCGAGGGGATGACAGCGATGAAACATGAATCGGTGCAGAACTACTATGGCGAGGTCCTGCAAAGCAGCGCGGACCTGCAGACCAATGCGTGCTGTACGCCCGACGATATGCCGGATCATCTGAAGAGGATTCTCGCAAATATTCACGATGAAGTACTGACCCGGTATTATGGATGCGGTCTGATCGCGCCGCTGGATCTTGAGGGGATGAGCATCCTCGATCTAGGCTGTGGCGCGGGTCGGGATGTATACGCCCTGTCTGCCATGGTGGGCGAGAAAGGGCGCGTGGTCGGCGTGGATATGACGCCCGAACAGTTGGATATCGCCCGCGCGCATCAGGATTATCACGCCGAAACCTTTGGATATGCCCAAAGCAACGTGGAATTCCATCACGGCTACATCGAAAAGCTGGATGAACTGGACTTAAAGGCGGGGTCTTTCGATATCATCGTTTCGAACTGCGTGATCAACCTGGCCACCGATAAGGAGGCAGTTCTGTGCGGCGCGCACCGCCTGCTTAAGGACGGCGGAGAGATGTATTTCTCGGACGTTTATGCGGATCGTCGCGTACCGCAGGCAATGGCCGAGGATGAGGTTCTGTATGGCGAGTGTCTGTCCGGTGCGCTGTACTGGAATGACTTTCTGTCGATGTCTCGCAAAGCCGGTTTCGGCGACCCGCGTCGAGTCACGCACCGCCCCTTGACCATCGAAAACCCGGTTCTTGAGGACCGCGTGGCACCGCTCAAATTCCTGTCAGCCACCTATCGTCTGTTCAAGTTACCTGCGTTGGAACCCGCCTGCGAAGATTATGGTCAGGCCGTGATCTATAAGGGCACTGTGCCCAATGCCGCGCACATATTTGAGCTGGATGACCACCACGCAATCGCGACGGATAAGGTGTTTCCGGTGTGCGGCAACACATGGATGATGCTCAAAGACACGCGGTTTGCGCGGCACTTTGAGTTCATCGGTGATTTCTCAACCCATTTCGGCATCTTCGAAGGCTGCGGTGGTGAAAGCCCATTTGAGGTGACCGGGCAGGCCGAAACGGGCGGCTGCTGCTGATCCCTTGCACCCAAAGGGAGGGGTTGCTATCCCCGCCCAAGCCCGATTGATTTGATCGGGTAAGGCTACGGGGTTCATCGGTGACAGTAAACGCAACTCCTCCGCGTCTGGAAATTCGCAATCTGGTCGCCCGGTACGAAGGTCGGGTGGTGGTTGATGACGTCTCGCTGACCGTGCAAGCGGGGCAGGTGACATGCCTGTTGGGGCCGTCAGGGTGCGGCAAGTCGACGACGCTGCGGATGATTGCCGGTGTCGAGATGCAAGAGACAGGCCAGATCTATGTCGATGGCAAGCTGATCTGCGATACGGTGTTCCGTGTCCCGCCTGAGCGGCGCGAGATTGGCCTGATGTTTCAGGACTTTGCCCTGTTCCCGCATCTTAGCGTAGCTGACAATGTTGCCTTTGGCCTGAAGGGTAGCAAAGATGAAAAACGCGCACGCGTGGATGAGTTGCTGGCCAAAGTCGACCTGATGCGTTTCGCAGACAGCTTTCCACATCACTTGTCGGGCGGTGAGCAACAGCGGGTGGCTCTGGCGCGCGCATTGGCCCCACGCCCCCGGATCATGTTGATGGATGAGCCGTTTTCGGGGCTCGATAACCGGTTACGCGATGGAATTCGGGACGAAACTCTGGCGATCCTCAAGGAAGAGGACGCCGCTGTGCTGTTGGTTACCCATGAACCCGAAGAAGCAATGCGTATGGCCGATGAGATCGCCCTGATGCGCCGTGGCAGAATCGTTCAACAGGGTGCGCCTTACAACGTCTACACCCGTCCTGCGGACAAAGCTGCAGTTGCATTCTTTAGCGATATAAATGTGTTAGGCGCGCAAGTTAACGGAGCTTTGGCCGATACGCCATTTGGTCAGTTTCTTGCTCCGGGTGTGCCGGATGGAACGAATGTTGAGATTGTATTTCGGCCTCAGCACGTCCGTTTGGATTTTGATCGCAATGGCAAAGGTCCACTGCCGACACCGACGGACGGTGTAGCCGCGCGTGGTGTGGTCGAACGGGCGCGTTTTCTGGGCAACGAAAGCTTGATTGAATTCCGTATGGACTATGATGATTCAATCTTGAAAGCGACCGTTCCCAACGTGTTTGTCCCGCAAGCGGGGCGGGTCATGTGGCTGACCATTCGCCGCGATCGGTGCTTTGTATTCCCCAAATAGGGTCCAAAACTGCAGTTTAGGCGCAAGTGGTGCGTGAAAGCCTCAGATTGCACCTGCGGGTTGCTTGCCGCAGTGCGGGGCTGGGTCTATCAAGGAAAAAACGCTGCGGTGGATGGGGCATATGCGTATTCTTCTAACCAATGATGACGGTATCAATGCGCCGGGACTTATCGCACTCGAGGCGATTGCTGCCGATCTGGCCGGACCGGATGGTGAAGTCTGGGTCGTTGCGCCCGCTTTCGAGCAATCCGGCGTGGGGCATTGCATCAGCTACACGCACCCGATGATGGTTGCCAAGCTGGGAGAACGCCGTTTTGCTGCGGAAGGATCACCAGCTGATTGTGTCTTGGCCGGTTTGCACGATGTGATGAAGGACGCGCCACCCGACCTGATATTATCTGGTGTGAATCGTGGGAACAACTCGGCCGAGAATACGCTGTATTCTGGCACAGTCGGGGGCGCGATGGAGGCGGCCCTGCAGGGGGTTCCGGCTATTGCCCTGTCTCAATATTTCGGTCCGCGCAATTTGGGGCTGGATGACCCGTTCGAATCCGCGACCCGATTTGGTGCCGAGCTGGTTCGTAAGATACTGGGGGCGACGCCGGCAGAACAAGGCGATTACCGTTTGTTTTACAACGTCAATTTCCCCCCAGTGCCTGCGGATGAAGTACAGGGCACCCGGATCGCCCCTCAGGGTTATCGGCGTGACACACATTTCTCGGTCGAGCCGCACAGCTCACCTTCGGGGCGGCGGTTTCTGTGGATCAAGGGCGGGTATCAACACAACCCGACTGCACCTGGGACGGATGCTGCCGTCAATCTGGCAGGCTATATCTCGGTCACACCAATGCGTGCGGATCTGACGGCGCATGACGCGCTGGAAGCGTTAAAGTCGATCGAATGAGCGGACTGGACCCTGAAACAACCATGCAGTTCCTGTTTGCCCTGCGCTCGCGCGGGGTGACGGATGCACGCGTGCTGGCAGCCATGGAGCAGATAGATCGCGGCAGTTTTGTCAAAGGCCTGTTTGCAGAACGCGCCTATGAGGATACGCCGCTGCCGATTGCGTGCGGCCAGACGATCAGCCAACCGTCTGTCGTTGGGCTGATGACGCAGGCGCTGGAAGTACGTCCGCGTGATACCGTGCTCGAGATCGGGACCGGATCGGGCTATCAGGCCGCGATCCTGTCGAAACTGGCACGCCGGGTATACACGGTCGAGCGTCATAAGCGACTTGTGCGCGAAACCGGCCAGTTGTTCCGTGATTTGGGGCTGACAAATGTGACGGCAATGTTGTCGGATGGTTCGTTTGGTTTGCCCGAGCAAGCCCCGTTTGATCGTATCATCGTGACTGCAGCTGCCGAGGACCCGCCCGGGCCGCTCTTGGCGCAGCTCAAAATCGGCGGTATCATGGTTTTGCCGGTGGGGCAGTCGGATACGGTCCAGACGTTGATCAGGGTCCGGCGCACCGAATCCGGTTTGGACTATGACGAATTGTTGCCTGTCCGTTTTGTGCCCTTGTTAGAAGGGCTTGGGAAGGATGGAGCTTAAAGGAATATTCTGCAAAATGCGCCGGAACCCCGATGAACAGGGGCAGGTGTCGAGGACAATAAAATGAGAGCAGTTTCCAAATCAGCAATGCGCCGCTGTGCGTTAGGAGTGGCTAGCCTTGCAATCCTGGCTGGGTGCGAAGGGCCGCTGGACTATGATCTTCGCGGACAGGTAGGCGGTTTTTCCACCGCCGAAGCAGCACAGTCGGCGACGACCAACCGGCCCGCACCGGATGCCAGGGGTGTCATCACATATCCGACCTATCAAGTGGCGATTGCTCGCCGCGGTGACACTGTCAGAGACTTGGCCGCAAGGGTTGGTTTGCCTGAAGGAGAGCTGGCGCGTTTCAATGGTCTAATGCCTACCGATTCCTTGCGCGAGGGCGAAGTTGTGGCACTGCCCCAGACGGTCGGTTCCGCAAGCTCTGTCGATATTGCGACGATAGCTGGTACGGCAATCGACGAAGTCCCCGCAAATGGCTCGGTCCGTACATCAACGCTTGAACCCGCAAAACCTGCGGCGGCACCGGCACCAACCGGTCCCGAACCGATCCGCCACAAGGTGAAACGTGGTGAAACGGCATTTACAATTTCACGCCTCTATGACGTTCCCGTTGAGGCGCTGTCAGACTGGAATGGATTGGATTCCGATTTTACCGTCCGCGAAGGCCAGTTCCTTCTGATCCCGGTGAAAAGCCAATCCGCACCGCGCAAAGCTGCAGTGCCTGCAACGAATGTGACTCAGCCCGGTCAGGGGTCTCCGACACCGACGCCGCCCAGTGCTACGCAGCCCTTGCCCGACGAAACCATTTCCCCGGCCACTCCGGCACCTGATGTGACCGCCGAGGCACCAACAAATCAAAGCAATTCGGCGCTTGGGCTTCCTGTGAACGGTACGATTATCCGCACCTATCAAAAGGGAAAGAACGAGGGGATCGACATCGCAGCGGCCGCAGGATCGCCTGTAATGGCGGCAGAGGCGGGAACTGTTGCGGCGATCACTGCTGATGCAGATCAGGTTCCGATCATCGTTGTTAAACACAACAGTGATCTGCTGACCGTCTATGCCAATGTGGCAGATATCACGGTCAAGAAAGGGGATCGCGTGCGACGAGGGCAGAAGATTGCCTCGCTGCGGAGCGGGGACAACGCCTATGTCCATTTCGAAGTGCGCAAAGGCTTCGAATCTGTAGATCCAGAGCCCTATCTGAAATGATAAGAATGGCCCCGTCGGGGCCATGCCGCTGGCAGGGATAATCCCAACCCGATGACGGCAGGGTTAAGCGTATGGGTCGTAATCGCTCAGACGCTTTCCCGGCTCGTCTGCAAAAATCTCGGGCAGGGGAAGGACGGTTTCGATAAGGTCAATTCGGAAGACCCGGAAACCATCGCGGAGTTCACACCAAGAAGTCAGCGTCCAGACTCGTCCCCAATACTCCATATGCAATGGCCGAATGGTGCGCTCGGTCAGCACGCCGTCGATCCTGCGGTAACTCAGACGTAATTTTTGTCGTGATTTGATGGCGGCGCGGATCGGGGCCATATGCGCCAGCCCGCGTGCGGCATCGGCAAAGGGGTAGACCGCAAATTTCCAGCTGTCAGCCTCGGAAATCACCTGTGTAGGCAGCACGGCGTCGATCTTTTCAGCCAAAGACTCGGCGGCGGTTTTCAAGTCGGGGTCGGCGGCCTCGGCCACGATTGCCATGCCAAGGTTCAGCGCTTCCAGTTCGGCCGGGGTCAGATTCAGCGGGGGCAGGGTGATCTGCTCACGCACCATATAACCTACGCCGCGCTCACCTTCGACCGGAACGCCCGAGGCGGCCAGCGTATCCATGTCGCGATAGATCGTGCGGACCGACACCTCCAGCCGATCCGCGATGTCCTGCGCACGGTGCAAGCCACCATCGCGCAGGATCTGAATAATGTCGAACAGACGATCAGTACGGCGCATGACACGCCGCTCTGACCGGGGTTATGCGGTCATGTTCCATAGCACGTTCTCGTGGCGCATCTGCATGCCTTCGGGGTTGATCGCTGCGATCAGTGCGGGCGCAAAACCCTGCTGCGGGAACTGCGCAGCTGCGTCCTGTGCGGCCTTCATATCGGTCCAGATCACGTAGTCAGTCCAGCGCCCGTCTTCGCCTTGACTGAGTTGACGATGGGCAAACCCCGGAGCTGCGCGTACAAAGGCTTCGGACGCTTGGCTGAGTTTTACGAACTCTTCCGGGGTTGTCCCGTTGGCGAGGGTGAAGGTGACGATTTCTGCAACATGGGTCATGTGAATCTCCGTTGACCAGGTTTCGATACCGCCTACCTAGTCTCTATCAACTGACACAAACCTGTCAGTTGATCAATCCGAGGCCGTAAAAAACATCGGATCGGATCAAATTTGAAGGCAGATTTGAACCAACTCACTTTTGCAGGCGGGCCAGCGGGCGTAGACACGGACACAGATCACATTTCCGGCGTACGGCGCCGACGTTATAGGAGAAGAGAGATGCTCAACAATATTGGCCTTCCCGGCATTCTGCTGATCGCAGTTGTGGTTCTGGTGCTATTCGGCCGTGGCAAAATCAGCTCGTTGATGGGCGAAGTGGGCAAAGGCATTACGTCATTCAAGAAGGGCGTCAAAGAAGGCGCAGAGGAACTGGATCAGGACGCATCCGAGCTGGCCAAGGACGTCACGCCCGAGACCGACAAAGACAAGGTCTGATCCGGTATGTTTGATCTGGGCTGGACCGAGCTTCTGGTCATCGGCGTCGTTGCCCTGATCGTTGTGGGGCCAAAGGATCTGCCGGTTTTGTTCCGTAATGTCGGTCGTTTTGTCGGCAAGGCCCGTGGCATGGCGCGCGAATTCAGCAGTGCCATGAACGATGCGGCGGATCAGGCCGGTGTGAATGACATCAAAAAAGGTCTCAACGCGGCCACCAACCCTGTAGGCAGCGCCATGGATGGTGTGAAAGAGGCCGCGCAGGACCTGGCCAAAAGTATCGACCCCACCAAGTTCGACCCCGATAGCGAGACCGGTAAGCTGGCTGCCGAACGGGCCGAGCAGGCCAAGAAGATTCAGGCCTCGACCGCACGCGCTGCGGCCGAGCGGAAGGCGAAAGAAGCCGCCGAAGCGATGGCCAAGGCTGAAGAGGCCGAAGCCGCGCTGAGAACCGAAGGCAAATCATGACCGACACAGACGAGATCGAAGACAGCTCGGCCCCATTGATCGAGCATCTGGCGGAACTGCGCACCCGGCTGATCCGCGCGGTCATTGCCTTTGTAATAGGCATTGTCCTGGCCTTTACGGTCGCGGAACCGATCCTGCAATTCCTGGTTCAACCAATCGAGGCAACGCTGCGCGATCTGGGCGATCCGTCTCCGACTTTGCAATATACCTCGCCACAGGAATATCTGTTTACGCTGTTCCGAATTTCGATGGTCTTTGGCTTCGCGCTGGCTTTCCCGGTGATCTCCTATCAACTCTGGCGCTTTGTGGCGCCTGGTCTGTACCGGTCTGAGAAGGGCGCTTTCCTGCCATTCCTGGTCGCCTCACCGTTCATGTTCCTGCTGGGGGCATCTTTTGCACAATTCGTGGTAACGCCGCTGGCCATGCAGTTCTTTTTGGGCTTTGCGGATGTCAGTTCGATTTTTGCCAATCTGTTGTCGGCGACTACCGGAGATGTTCCGGAAGAGATCGTGGTTGTGCCCGAAACCACCGAGGGCGTGAAGATCACGTTCTTCGGCAAGGTGAATGAATCGCTGGATATCACGCTGAAATTCATCCTTGCCTTTGGTCTGTGTTTCCAACTGCCTGTGCTGCTGACCTTGATGGGTAAGGCCGGACTTGTCAGCGCCGAGGGTTTGGGCAGTGTCCGAAAATACGCCATGGTAGGTATTCTGGTGCTTGCTGCCCTTGTGACACCGCCAGACGTGATCACTCAGATCATCCTGTTTGTCGTGGTCTATGGCCTCTATGAGGTGTCGATTTTCCTTGTCGCCCGAGTTGAGAGAAAGCGCGAGGCCGAGCTGCGCGCAGAAGGATACTATGACGACGAAGAAGAGGCTGATGCCGATATCATCCACGAAGAAGACGGCAAATAAAGCTGCGATCAAGCAATGAACAGGCGCGCCCAGCCCGGCGCGCCTTTTTCATGCGCCGCTCTTGTCGCGCCGGGCGGAACATGGTTTGAGACCCTCCAAACACGACCGGAGGCCCCAATGGATACACAAGCCCTGAACCGTATTGCCGACGCGCTGGATCGTATGGCCCCGGCGCCTTTGGCCGCGCCCGATTTTGCCGCAGCTCCGGCTTTTGTCTGGCATGTCGAACCCGACCGCCTGGAACCGGTTAAGCAGGTCAATCGGGTCGATTTGGATCTCTTGGTGGGTATCAACCGGTCTCGCGATACACTTTTGGACAATACACGCCGCTTTGCCGCTGGATTTGAGGCCAACAATGCACTGCTCTGGGGTGCGCGCGGTATGGGCAAATCCAGCCTTGTCAAAGCGGTCCACGGCACCCTGCAGAACGAACATCCCGATCTGAAACTGGTTGAGCTGCAGCGCGAGGATATGGGCTCGGTCGCGCGTCTGCTGAACCATCTACGCGCCGCGCCGCATCGGTTCATCCTGTATTGTGATGACCTGTCCTTCAGCCACGATGATCAGCACTACAAATCGCTCAAGGCAGTGCTGGACGGTGGCATCGAAGGTCGCCCGGAAAATGTGGTGTTCTACGCCACCTCAAACCGCCGCCACCTGATGCCGCGGGATATGATCGAAAATGAACGTTCCAGCGCCATCAACCCGTCTGAGGCCGTAGAAGAGAAGGTCTCACTGTCGGACCGGTTCGGGCTATGGCTGGGTTTCCATCCTTGCGATCAGGACGAATACCTTGCCATGATCGACCGCTATTGTGCTTCTTACGGCGTCTCGGTCGACGCAAACACCCTGCGCGCCGAAGCGATCGAATGGCAGGCCACACGTGGTGCGCGCTCGGGCCGTGTGGCATGGCAATTCTTCGTCGATCTGGCCGGAAGAAACGGTGTTCACATCGCGTAATCCGCCGGCTTCATCTGGCTAAAAATACCTCCGCCGGAGGCATGGCCCAATGGGCCATTCCTATAACAGAGCCAGAATGCGCGCCGCTTCATCTGCGGTGCTGGTCAATGCCTCCCGATCCTCACCGGGATGAAACCGGGCACGCACGGCAGTTGGCATAGCAGCCGGTTCCATGATGCTTACACGCGGCCCGGTGCGCTCTGTTTCCAGCGCCCAGCTACGGGCCAGAGCCATCTGCGCCGCCTTGGTGGCACCGTAGATGCCATAGAATTTCTCGCCCGCCTTCGGATCATCGAAAAATACCGCATGGCCGGCCTCACCCAGCAAAGGCGCAACATAGGGGATCAGGACCGACGTGGCGGTTGCGTTGGTGTTGATGGCTTTGGTCCATTCCTTGGGGTCAATGAAATGGGTCGGCGTCAGGGCCGAAGTGTGAACCGCAGTATGCAGCCACAGGTCCACCTTGCCCCAGCGATCATGGATGCCACGACACAGTGTCGCCATCGCATTCGGATCGGCAATATCCATCGGAGCCAGGGTGGCTGAACCGCCCTTTACTTTGATGCGGTCGTCCAGTTCTTCCAACCCGCCGGTGGTGCGGGCGACAGCGACGATGTGGTACTCTGGTGCCAGCGCCTCGGCCAGGGCAGCGCCCAGCCCGCGAGAGGCCCCGGTGATGAGGGCGATTTTAGTCTGATCGGTCATGACTGCGGTTTGAACCCAAGCGCGCAGCGCGTCAAGACAGGATTAGCTGCCTGGGATCGCTATGCGCGTCGTCTGACCGCTTTGTCGCAGCATGATGCCCTCGGCATCAATGGCCACAATAGTACCTGAAGACACACGGCTGCCCAGCTTGACCTCTTTGACCCGGCCAGAAGACATCCGCATCAGCGCGCGCATATCGGCTTTTGGCCCAAACACCCCAAGCAGGGTGATAGAGTTTTTGCTAAGCGCGCCCTGTTGCGTGGCCGCGCTTGTGACGGTTTTGTTTGACATAGAGTGCGGTTGCGGCACGCGGCCCCAACCCCTTTTGATGAGTGGTTGGAGGCGGACTATCAAACGCAACAAGGGAACAAAAGGTCTGGTGAATTGTCCGTTCCGTCACTTTCAAAAGGCAATCGGTGAACCCATTGCGATTGCATTTCCTTCGCCAAAAAGTTGTGCGCGGAAACTAAGCGAATTTACACCGATGCAGGTCGGAAACCGCCCGGCTTGGACCGGGCAGAGAGCTACCGATTCGCCGGAAACTTATCCCGAAGCCAGCTTCGCCGCATTCCAGGATCCGCCGGGCACTTGCATGTCTTCACGTTTCTTACTAACGCGTGAGCTGCTTTCGAGCGTATCCAGATAGTCTTTGCTGACGCTTCCGGTGATGTATTTTCCGTCAAAACACGAACAGTCGAACGCTTCGATTTCTGGATTTCCTTCCTTGGCGGCCCAGATCAGATCGTCCAGATGCTGATAGATCAGGGCGTCTGCACCGAGCTCTTGCCGGATTTCCTCGACCTCTTTGCCATGGGCAATCAGCTCATGTTTGGTGGGCATGTCGATGCCATAGACATTGGGGTATTTCACCGGCGGTGAGGCGCTGGCAATGTAGACCTTCTTGGCTCCAGCCTCGCGGCACATTTGCACAATCTTCTTGATCGTGTTCCCGCGGACGATGGAATCGTCGATCAACAGAACATTGTGTCCGTCAAACTCCAGCGGAACCGCATTCAGTTTGCGGCGCACGGATTTCTGACGTTCGGCCTGACCGGGCATGATGAACGTTCGTCCGACATAGCGGTTCTTTACCAGACCTTCGCGATAGGGAATGCCGGTGATCTTGGCCGCCTCAAGCGCGACCGGGCGGGCGCTGTCTGGGACCGGGATGATCCGATCAATCTCAAGCCCTGATTCCTGGATCTGTTTGGCCAGCGTCTGCCCCATACGCATCTGCGTTTTATAGACAGAGACGCCGTCCAACAGAGAATCCGGACGCGCCAGATAGACATATTCAAAGATACAGGGTGTCAGCTTGCCTTCGACCGCCTGGAATTCGTGCATGTTGCCGTCCAGGTCGATCAGAATCGCTTCGCCAGGGCGTAGGTCGCGCATCTTGTTGAAGCCGTTGATGCCAAAGGCCACATCTTCCGAGGCAAACGCAAAGTCGTCGCCACCGTTTTCGGTTTCGCGGATGGCCACCGAGAGCGGGCGAATTCCGTGCGGGTCGCGGAAGGCCAGCATTCCGACACCTGCAATCAGGCAGATTACCGAATAGGCGCCCTGCACCCGTTCCATCGTCATCTTCACACCGGCAAAGATATTCCGAATGGGCTCGGCGTTGCCATTGACCTTGATTGCGTCAGCGACCTTGTCCGCCAGAACGTTCAGCAGAATTTCCGAATCTGACGTTGTGCGCAGGTGGCGGCTGTATTTTCCAGTGACCTTCTCACGCTGTGCGGCGGTGTTAGTGATATTGCCGTTATGAACCAGGTAGATGCCATACGGGGCATTCACGAAGAATGGCTGCGCCTCGGCCGCGCTGAGCGACCCGGCGGTCGGATAGCGCACATGGCCAATGCCGACCTTTCCAAGCAGGGTATCGGCGTCCTGAGCGTTAAACACATCCTTGACCAGCCCGTTGGCTTTCTTTTCGCGGAAGAACTCTCCGGTATAAGTGACGATACCCGATGCATCCTGACCCCGGTGCTGTAGCATCAGAAGCCCGTCATAGATTTCCGCAAACACATCATGTGTTCTGCTTGCGATCCCCAAAATCCCACACATGTACGGGCTCCAAATTACTATGACGATTTAAGTTGTGGCGGTGTTCGGAACATCAGCATGGCGGTGTCTTTGCCTGATACTTCCCATAGATCTTGGGATGCAGACGCGCCCTGGTCGCAAGCGGCAGGCGCGAAAGAAAACAGATACAGCAAGATCGGCAGCTCCGATTCCATGTCAGTTCGGACTTCACATAAAGCCTTACGGAGGCTGTGTCATCAAAGGATCACATTTGCGATTTGACGCAGGTGGAATTTGCCACAATGGCCGAACAAAAGGTGACAGGTTTCGCAGCTTGTGCTGTCATAGAGGAAACAATCCGAAACAATAGTTTCTTCAAGCCAAGCGGATTTCAGACATGTGGCAAAACAATCAAGGTCAGAAAAAGCAAGAACCGGTAAAACGCCGGTGCCACCGATGCCGTGGAATGGGGCGCGCACCCTGTCAGATTTGCGGAGGCGCAGGTGAAGTGATCAAAAGTCGGGACATTTTTGGCAAGCCCGTCATGTCCCGTTGCGAAGGGTGCTTTGGGCTGAAAAACATCAGATGCACCGTTTGCGCAGGAGAAGGGTTTGTCTAAGTCGAATTGAAAAAGCCCGGCTTTGACCGGGCTTTTGCTTTATTCCGCTGCAGGTGCTTCAGGGGCGGCAGGTGCGTCGGATGGATCGGCGCTTTCACCACAGCTGGCTACCAGTTCTTCATATTGGGATGTTACCCACCCCAGCGCGGCTTCGGGGTTTTGCTCTTCGATTTTGTCGCTGAATTGTTCGAACACTTTGGCTGACCGGCTTTCGTCGACGATGGTGTAGGATTGACCCGTCATGACTGTGTCATAGACGAAGAAGGCAATCGCCACCAAAAGGATGCCGCGCGCGATTCCAAAGAAAAACCCAAGTGCCTGATCCAAGCCGCCCAGTGCAGACCGTTGCACAAGAGATGAGAACAGTGGGGTAAATATACTAACCACGATCAGGGCAATGGCAAACACGCCAGCGAACCCGGTGATTACCGACAATTCACAACTGTCGCGCAGGAAATCTCCGACAACGGGGATTTCTTTGACCAGTGGAACGGCCTGTGGTGCGAAAATGAATGCCAAAACTGCCGCCGCAACCCATCCCGCGATCGCGAGAATTTCCCGCAACAGGCCACGGGAATAGGCCAGCAGACCCGATATAACGATGATCAGGGCAACTACCCCGTCAATTATTGTAAAACCTTCCATGGCCCTCGCCCGTAATTTTTTCTGCCCCTCAAGGCGTTACCTTAACCTGCTCCGAAGGTTTCGCCAACAAACCCTACCAAATCAGAGGGCCGGGTGAGTGTCAGACCTGCCACAGTACCGGTTTTCCCGCCTGCCGGAGCTATGGCGGATGTGAAACCAAGTTTTTGGGCTTCTTTCAACCTGTTTTCTGTCTGAGGGGCTGGTCTAAGTGCCCCGGACAACGAGATTTCTCCGAAAACGACGGTGTCCGTTGGCAGGGCTGTGTCCTCGCGCGCGCTGAGTAGCGCGGCAGCAACGGCAAGGTCCGCGGCTGGCTCGGTGATTTTAAGCCCGCCTGCGACGTTGAGATAGACATCAAGCCCGGCAAAGGGGATGCCACAACGGGCTTCGAGCACGGCAAGGATCATTGCCAGCCGTCCGCTGTCCCAGCCGACGACGGTTCGGCGAGGCTGAGAGTGGGGGGATGGGGCAACCAGCGCCTGAAGCTCGACCAGAACCGGCCGTGTCCCTTCGATACCAGCAAATACGGCCGATCCGGGGCTGGGCTTGCCGCGTTCAGATAGAAACAGGGCCGACGGGTTTGTGACTTGTGCCAGACCCTTGCCTGTCATCTCGAACACTCCAATCTCATCGGCTGGACCAAACCGGTTCTTGACCGCGCGCAGAATGCGGAACTGATGCCCGCGTTCGCCTTCGAAATAAAGAACGGTATCAACCATGTGTTCAACCACGCGGGGGCCAGCGATCTGACCTTCTTTGGTGACATGGCCAACCATGATGATTGAAACTCCGTGTCGTTTCGCAAACGTGGTCAATTCATGTGCTGCGGCGCGGACTTGTGACACTGAACCCGGTGCGCTGTCGACGTTGTCGGCCCACATGGTTTGAATTGAGTCGATGATTGCGAGACCGGGTTTCTCGGCTTCCAGCGTGGTGAGGATGTTACGCAGGTTGGTTTCGGCGGCCAGTTGCACGGGCGCATCTTCAAGCCCTAACCGGCGCGCGCGCATCCTAACCTGCGCGCTGGCTTCCTCGCCCGAGACGTAAATGGTTTTCACACCTGCACGCGAGAACCGGGCCGCGGCCTGCAGCAAAAGGGTGGATTTGCCGATGCCCGGATCCCCACCTACCAGCAAGGCCGAGGCGGGGACGAGTCCGCCTCCCAACACGCGATCCAACTCCTCGACCCCGCAGAGCGTGCGGGGAGGGGGAGTTTCCTCGGTCGACAGGTCCGTGAGTGTGATAGACTGGCCGCGCTTACCACCGAGGGATTTTTTGGCCGGGCCAGCCGAAAGGGGTACGTCTTGCGTGATGGAATTCCATTCACCGCAGCCGTCACAGCGCCCGGACCACCGTGAATGAGTGGCACCGCAGGCCGAGCATGAAAAAGTTGTCTTTGCCATGGCGCCCTTGGTGCCCGAGGAATGGCGGTTCTTCAAGCCCTCGTGGGCCTTCATCTCCACCGGTAGCGCGCCATATCCTCAGGCCCGTTTGGGCCATCGTCCATGGCGGGCGCTGTCGCGCCTATTCGGCGGCGCGAGGTGGCGACATAGCTATGACGCTCGACGGCTTCGATGCACCGTCCTTGGGCTGCTGCAGTTGCGCTGACAATTCCGGCAACAGTTCGAAAAGTTCGTCGCGCAGGCGGGTTAGCTGAGAACGAGCGATGGATTCTTCGATTTCAACATCATGGGTCCACTGGCGCAGCTCGTGCTGAATGGTTTGCGCCTCTTCCAGCCGTTGCTGAAACAGTTCGATCTCTTCCTGGCGTTGCTGCAGGAATGTGCGGGCACGGGCGATGCGGGTATCCCCGTAAGTTTCGGCCAGTTCTTGGCTGATCTGGCTCATCTGCGCGGCCAGCTCCAGAATCTCTGGTTCGAGCGATTGTAGGTTGGGATGTTGGCGCAGGAAGGCCATCCGCTCTTTGACCGCATCAAATTCGGACGACAGGATAAATGCCCCGCTGCGGTCCTGCGCATGGGCCAGCTGATAGGCATGGGCGATGTCGTGCATGTTCAGCGCAAATTTACGGTGCGCGTTTTCCAGGGCCATCATCCGGGCATTCGCAGGAAGGTAGAAGGCCAGCATCAGGATCAGAGCGGTCAGGCCAATCTGAACATAGATCCCGGCGTCTATGATGGTGCCGCCCGCCAGTCCGGCTTGCATAGAGAGCCAGGGCAGTACGCCCAGGGCGGATAGCATAGTGGTTGCGACGGCCAGAAAAGCCGCGGAACAAATCAGAAAAAATGTCAGTCGTAAAAATGCGTTTTGAAACTGTAATGTTAACGTGTGGAGTGCGGTCATGTTCGACGATCTCCTTCTCAAACCGATACATATCGGGCCGAAGCGGACAAAGGTTGAACATATTTTTTGATCCGCTACGGACCGATCACTACAAGAAACTGGCTGCTCGAAATATTAAGATGATACTCAGATAAGTGTTTTCAATCAATTAGGTCTGATGATTTCGTGATCTGGATGTCATCTCGGTAATAATACCTAGGGCGATTGAGGCCAGAATACAGGCCGTAAACAGGTAAAGCCCCCATGCGGTTTCGATGGTCGCGTAAGAGATGCCTTTGGCCAGAGTGATATAGAGCGCGATCAGGAAAATGTCGGCCATCGCCAGCTTGCCGAGGATGTTCAGCGCCGGCTGAACGCGCGCATCCAGCAGGTCCCATTGGATCAGGGCGGTGCCGATGGTTTTCAGATAGGGGGCAAAAAGGGCAAAGACGGTGACGATCAGCGCGAGGAAGATATCGGACTTCCAAAGGGACTGGAGCCCGGTGATGACGCTGATTTCGCTGAGGCCGAAGATGGGCAGAAATCCCGCGCGCATCAGCGGAGCGAACCACGCGATGGGGTAGAGGATCAGCAGAGAGAGGGTGACGAGGCGGAGGGTCATTATAGATACTCTTCGGAACTTTTCGATGAGGTGAATATTTAACCTCAGTCTGTATTGTGCCTATACCGATATCCGAAACGCTATTGATACACATCACTTTGTTTACGAAAAAATTTATATGGCTGAACCTGTTATAAAAATTGTCGAAGGCCCGTCCCCAACCCAGAAGGGGGTTAGCGAGGCTATAACTGTTGGCCTCGCGGGGGTTCTTTCAGCGGGAAGTGTCGCTGCAGACATTATGCCATTTGATCGCGAACAGTTGTTTGGCGTAATGCATTTTCGCCTCCAGGAAGCGCTGCAGGCGCAACGCAGGGCGCGTTGGTTCGGTGGAAAAATTTACAATCGATTTTCAGGGCAAGATCCCAATTACGTTCTGTTTTCGGGAACTCATCTGGGTCAAACATTGGCGCTTGCCCGGATTCAGACGCCAGATTTTGTGGTCCCGCGTGGGAAATATTTGCTGCGGCTAGATTATGTAAAAGAAGCCTACGAGAACTTGAAACAAGAAAGGAAAGGTGCGCCTGTCTAACGCACCGCCTCTATCGGCCCCTCAGCACTCCCGCTGATGAACTGTTCCACATAGGGGTCGCCCGAGGCGTCCATCTGCCCGACGGGGCCGGTCCATTGGATCACGCCTCCGTGCAGCATGGCGACGTTATCGGCAATCGCGCGGACCGAGCTCATGTCGTGGGTGATGGTCATCGCGGTGGCGCCCATTTCGGTCACGATCTCGCGGATCAGGTCGTTGATGACGCCGGACATGATGGGATCAAGGCCGGTGGTGGGCTCGTCGAAGAAAATTATCTCGGGCTCGGCGGCGATGGCACGGGCCAGACCCACGCGTTTTTGCATGCCGCCCGACAGCTCGGCCGGGAAACGATCGGCCACATCCGCTTTCAGACCCACGCGGCGCAGTTTCTCGATGGCGATCGCGCGCGCCTCGTCCACGGGGCGTTTGAGCGAGCCGCGCAGCAGGCGGAAGGCGACGTTTTGCCAGACGGGCAGCGAGTCGAACAGCGCTCCGCCCTGAAACAGCATTCCAAACCGGGCCAAAAAGGCATCGCGGTCGCCTTTGGTGGCATCTTTGCCGTCCACATAGATCGTGCCGCTGTCAGGTTTGATCAGGCCAAGAACGCATTTCAGAGCCACCGATTTGCCGGTGCCCGACCCGCCGATGATGACCATCGAGGTGCCCTTGGGGATCTCGATATTGACGCCTTTGAGGACCTGATTGGACCCAAAGGCTTTATGTACATTCTCCATCCGGATCATATCGAGAAGAACACCCCTGTGAGAACGAAGTTTGCAGCCAGAATCATGATTGCGGCAGCCTCGACCGAAGATTTGGTCGCAGCGCCTACGCCCTGCGCGCCCCGGCCCGAGTTCATGCCGTAGTAACAGCCCATGGTCGCCGTGATCAGGCCAAAGGCCGCGCCCTTGGTAAGCGAAGAGACGATGTCATGAAATTCGAGGAAATTCATGGTGTTTTGCAGGTAGGCCGCGGCGTTGAAGCCCAGGCTTTGGGTCGCCACGATATATCCGCCCGCAATGCCGATCACATCGCCAACCGCAACCAGAATCGGCACTGTGATGACGGCGGCCAGCACCCGCGGCGCGGTGAGGTATTTCATCGGATGGGTGGACAAAGTTACCAGCGCGTCGATCTGCTCGGTCACTTTCATGGTCGCAATTTCCGCAGCGATGGACGATGTGACCCGCGCTGCAATCATCAGACCACCCAGAACAGGCCCAAGCTCGCGCACCATGCCAATCGCTACGATTTGTGGCACCACAGCTTCGGCATTGAAACGCGCACCACCTGCATAGATCTGAAGCGCCAATGCACCGCCGGTAAATATCGCCGTCAGGCCAACCACCGGCAGGGACATCCAACCGATATTCATAAGAGCGACCGCAAATTCGCGCGGATAATAGGGGGGGCGGAAAATATGTGAAATCGCGTCTACAAAGAACAGAGCGACCTTGCCGAAATTTGCAAGCAAAGACAGGGCTGTACGTCCCAACCCGCCCAGCATTGAAAGAGGGTTCATTCGATATAGCCCCGAGAGTAGCGCGCGCCTAGAGATGTCATAATTTCATACCCGATGGTGCCGGCGGCCTCGGCCAGATCATCTACTGTCTGGTGGCCGTTGAGAATACGCAGGCGTTCCGGATCCTCGGGCAGATCCGTTACGTCGATGGTGATCAGATCCATTGAGATCCGGCCAACGACAGGGCAGGGCCTGTCCGCCACAAAGGCATCAATGCCGCCTCCGATAGCGCGGTGAAGCCCGTCCGCATACCCGGCCGCAACCGTGGCAATACGGGATTTGCGCCGCGCGACCCAGCTGTTGCCGTATCCCACGCTTTCGCCGGGCTCGACCTCGCGCACCTGAATGACCGGAAGGTCGACGGTGACGACGGGTTTCGCATCGGCAAAGGGTTGTCCGCCATACATCCCGATACCGGGACGGCAAAGGTCGAAGTGATAATCGCTGCCCAGAAGGATACCGCCGGTGGCCGCAAGCGATCTGGGGGCCGCACTTCCATCGGTCAATTCGTGGAACACCCGCAGTTGGTGGCGATTCATCGGGTTGTCAGGTTCATCCGCACAGGCGAGATGCGACATCACCAGCGACGGATTAAGCGGCTCGATCTCTGTGCGCAACGCGGCCCAGTCCGCAGGCTCAATCCCCAAGCGATTCATGCCGGTATCCAACTGGATTCCAAAGGCGTGTTCAGGCAAGGCTTGACGATGGCGGCGGAACTGTTCGGACGAATTCAGCAATGGCGTCAAATTGTGTTGGAGCAGTAGGTCGCTGTCGCCTTCCATATGCCCGGAAAAAACACTTATCGTTGCGTCGGGCCCGACAGCCTCGCGCACGGCGGCACCTTCTTCGGCAGCCGCGACAAAGAAATTTCTGACACCTTCTTCAGCAAGTGCGGCAGAGACAGGACCAGCGCCCAGGCCATAGGCGTCGGCCTTGACCACAGCACCCGTTTCACAGGACGTCTTTGCATCAAGCGCCTGCCAGTTGCTGGCCAGTGTATAAAGATTGATCGTTAAGCGTGCAGTACTCATGCGTCTGTTCATGACATTGGATCGCGTCAGGTCAAGGGGGGTCGCAGCGATAATTGACCTGTACGTTGCGCATAACGGCACCTTGAGGCCGGGAAGCGGGTTGAAACAGCGTAAATCTGCGTATTGAACATCTGAGGGCGCCAAATCACTATTGTGCGCACATCGTGGTCAACCATGATCGGGTCAAGGTGATCGTTCACTAATACCCAAGGGGGCCTGTTGGGATGAAAACATGATTGAACTCTCGTTTGGGTACAAAAACCAGAGCAGTAGGTTGCCTGATTTCTTTTATGATGTGTTCTCTGCTTCAGAGGGGGCCGAGGAAGGACGGGCCATTCAATCTTTGATCAGGGAATTGCTGAAAACCGAGCCCGATCAGGATCTGCAGGGATGTGTTGCGACTGATGGGGGCGATCTTCTGGGATGTATCATATTCTCGCGCCTGACCTTTGATCAGGATCCGCGGCGGGTGTTTCTGATGTCGCCCGTGGCCGTGCGGACGGATCGTCAACAGGGTGGGATCGGGCAGAAGCTGATCACCTTTGGTCTGGACCAACTGCGGGCCAAAGGCGTCGATTTTGCAATAACCTACGGAGATCCGTCATATTACGGCAAAACCGGTTTCCTGCCCATTTCTGAGGCATTCGCGCAGCCGCCAATGCCGCTTAGCCAGCCGATCGGATGGCTAGGGCAATCTCTGTCTGGTTCACAGGCTGATCCGATAGTGGGGCCGTCACGCTGTGTCAGCGCGTTTGACCGACCTGACCTTTGGTGACGGTCAGTAGCCTTCGATCTGACCGTCCTGCTGCCAGGGTTTGACGAGGTTCCCAAAGCGGGTGAACTGTGCTTCGAAGGACAGCTCGACCGTACCGATGGGGCCGTGGCGCTGTTTGCCAACGATAACTTCGGCCTTGGCGTGCAGGCGTTCCATGGCCTGCTTCCACTCTTCCATCTTCTCCAACTCATGATCGCCGGGCTTTTCACGTTCTTTGTAGTATTCCTCGCGGAACACGAACATCACCACGTCAGCATCCTGTTCGATCGAGCCTGATTCCCGCAGGTCGGACAGTTGAGGGCGCTTGTCGTCTCGGTTTTCAACCTGCCGGGATAGCTGAGACAATGCGATGACCGGGATGTTCAGTTCCTTGGCAATGGCTTTCATACCCATCGAAATCTCAGCGATTTCGTTGACGCGGTTTTCGGCCATGCCGCGGCACAACTGCAGATAGTCGATCACCAGCAGGTCCAGACCGTGAGTCCGCTTCAACCGCCGTGCACGCGCGGCGAGCTGTGAAATCGGTAGTGCCGGGGTGTCGTCAATGAACAGCGGGCAGGCTTCCAACTCCTTGGCCGCATCAACAAAGCGGCGAAACTCACCCTCGGTCATGTCACCCTGGCGGATCTTGTGGCTCGAGATTTCCGAGGCTTCGGCCAGAACCCGACCCGCCAACTGCTCGGCGCTCATTTCCAATGAGAAGAACCCGACAACGCCGCCGTCAATCGCGCCTTCGGTGCCGTCGGGTTTCAGCCCGCGCTTGTACGCTTTGGCCACGTTGAACGCCACGTTTGTCGCCAATGAGGTTTTCCCCATCGACGGACGCCCGGCCAGAATGATCAGGTCGGACGGGTGCAAGCCACCCAACTGCTTGTCCAAATCGGTCAGACCGGTGGAAATCCCGGCCATTCCACCACCGCGCTGATAGGCCTCGTTGGTGACGTTGACAGCCTCGGTGACCGCCTTGAGGAAGGATTGAAACCCCTGTTCTGTCTGGCCTTGTTCAGACAGCTGATACAACTGCTGTTCAGCCTCGACGATCTGTTCCTTGGGCTCGCTCGCCACATCGACCCGCGCCGCCTTGTCCGAGATATCGCGGCCAAGCCGGATCAACTCGCGCCGGATGGCAAGATCATAGATCATCTGGGCATAGTCATGCACCGCAAAGGCGCTGATCGAGGCCCCGGCCAGCTTGACCAGATAGGCCGGACCGCCCAGTTCCTTCAGGCCTTCATCCTCGGCCATGAAAGATTTCAGCGTGACGGGCGAGGCCAGCGCGTTCTTGGCGATACGGGTCGCGGCGACCTCGTAAATACGCGCATGGACCGGATCATAGAAATGCTCGGCCCCGATGATCGAGGCGACCCGGTCATACAGATCATTATTGGTCAGGATCGCACCCAGAAGCTGTTGTTCAGCCTCAATTGAATGCGGCATGGTATCGGCGTTTTGGATCTGTGCCGCTGCCTGCTCGATGCTGCTTATCTCGTTCATTTTGTCCCCGCTGCCCGTCCCGAGGTTCTATACGCGAAACGCCATTGCAAGCTATCTGGAAATACCTGTGGCTAACTGGGGGTAAGGCCTAGGGATAACTTTCCAGACAGTTTGGACGCTGTGGTGTGCTTGGCCTATTATGTAGGAAAGCGGGGAAAAGTCACCAGATATCGTATATGCTCAGCCGATTCTTTGGCGCTTATCCCCAATCCATCCACAACAGGTTTAGGAGGGTTTATTGGCCTCTTGCCAGCCGCGCGGGTCGTTCAGGAAGGCTTCGACACCGTCAAGTGTTTCCGTATCAAAGGCTTTCTGCGCTTTGGCCTCGGCCAGAACATCCCACCAGGTGCACAGCGAATGCAGCTTCACCCCATGATCGCCCAGAGTTTTCTCGGTTTCCGGAAAGATGCCATAATAGAAGATCACCGCCGTATGCCCGCAGGTCGCGCCGGTTTCGCGGATCGCATCAACGAAGGACAGTTTGGATCCGCCATCGGTGGTCAGATCCTCAACCAGCAACACACGCTCGCCCTCGTTCATCGCGCCTTCGATCCGGGCGTTGCGGCCATAGCCTTTGGGCTTTTTACGCACATATGTCATCGGCAGGGCCATGCGTTCAGCGACCATCGCGGCAAAGGGAATGCCCGCAGTTTCGCCGCCAGCGATATTATCGAACGCTTCAAAGCCCGCATCCCGCATCACTGTAACGGTCAGGAAATCCATCAGAGTAGACCGGATGCGCGGGTACGAGATCAGCTTTCGGCAGTCGATATAGGTCGGGCTGGGCAGTCCGCTGGCCAATGTGAATGGCTCGCGCGAATTGAAGTGAACGGCCTTGATTTCCAGTAGCATCCGCGCGGTCAGACGGGCGATTTCGGTGCTGTCGGGAAAGGAACTGGGGATCATGGCGGGACCTCTGAGCTGAAAAACCTTCGGGGCTGATAGCCTGCTGCTGCCGTCAGAGTCGAGAGGGCAGGCAAAAGAAAAGCGGGCCCAAATGGGGCCCGCTGTAAGCTTTCATAATGGCTTGGTGATTAGCTTGACATGTCGTAGGCACGTTCGCCATGCACCGACAAGTCAAGGCCATTGGTCTCAGTCTCGGCATCCACACGCAGCGGCGTGACGGCTGAGACCAGCTTGATCAGCACAAAGGTCACCACAGCGGTAAAGACGCCCACGATTGCCAGCCCGCCAAGCTGCGCGGTCCAAGTACCCAGACCGAACAAGGCGATCATGATCGTGCCAAAGATGCCGCCAACGCCATGCACTGCAAACACGTCCAGCGTGTCGTCGATTTTCAAAATGTTGCGCATGACATAGACCGCTTCCTGACACAGGATACCTGCGACTCCGCCGATGATCAGCGCCTGAACCGGGCCGACGAAACCCGATGCTGGGGTAATCGAGGCGAGACCGGCGATGGTTCCGGTCACAAGACCCACCATCGAGGCTTTGCCAAAGCGAATTTTTTCCCACAAGGCCCAGGTCAGGGATGCAGTGGCCGCCGAAAGATGCGTCACGGTCATCGCCATCGCCGCACCACCATCTGCCGCCAGTTGCGAGCCGCCGTTGAACCCAAACCAGCCGACCCACAGCATTGCGGCGCCGATCATGACATAGCCCGGATTATGCGGAGGCGTTGTGCGATTGCGGCGCGGGCCGAGTGCAACGGCAATGATCAAAGCGGCCAGACCTGCCGTTTCATGCACCACAATGCCACCGGCGAAATCTCGCACACCAATCTCGCCAAAAATGCCGCCATCGCTCAGCATTCCGCCGCCCCAGATCCAATGCACCACCGGCGCATAACACAGCAGCATCCACAGGGCAGAGAAGGTCAGAACAAAGCCAAAGCCGACCCGTTCGACATAAGCACCGACGATCAGGGCGGGGGTGATAATGGCAAAGGTCATCTGGAAGGCAAAGAACAGAATTTCGGGCAGGGTGCCGGCCAGGCTGTCGGCATCAACACCATTCAGAAAGGCCTTGTCCAACCCGCCCCAAATCCCGCTTTCACCGGGGCCGAAGGCGATGGAATATCCTGCGACCAGCCAGAGAATGCTCATCAAGCAGGCGATGCTAAAGCAGTGCATGAACACGCTCAGCACGTTGCGGGCGCGTACAAGGCCGCCATAGAAGAGGGCCAGGCCCGGAAGTGTCATGAACAGGACCAGTGCGGTTGCTACTATGATCCAGGCGGTATCGGCTCCATTCATCAGCCACTCTCCTTTTCAGAATGCGTGGCGGGGCTTGAAGCGGATTGCGACTGGGGAAAAAAGAGGCAGAGCCCAAAAAAGCAGCCTATTTCAGGGGCCTTTTTTGAAGAGTTGATTAATTGGGCGTCAAATTGTCGAGCATGCCCGATTATTGGGCAGTGCTGAAAAGTGCCTTTGACAGCAGTGCCAGCGCGTGATCCCGCGCAGCGCGGCGCACCCGATCGCGGCCCAATGCGCCGAATTCGACGGTTTCTGTCATGGGTGGGATGCCGTCACCGGCCACACCAAAACATACCCGGCCTTCGGGTTTAAACTCGGACCCGCCCGGGCCTGCAATGCCGGTAACCGACACTGCCAGATGCGCCTGTGAATTCCGCAAGGCACCCTCGGCCATTTCGCGCGCGACCTGTTCAGAAACCGCGCCATGGGCATCCAATGATTCCTTGCGGACACCCAACATTTGCTGTTTGGCAGTATTTGTGTAGGTCACAAAACCGCGCTCAACGACCGCAGAGCTGCCGGGGATGTCGGTTAGAGCCGCAGCGACCATCCCGCCAGTGCAGCTTTCGGCGGTGGTGATCATCACCCCTTTCGCTTTGGCGCTTTCTAGCAGGTCGGAAACGGTCACAACCCCAGAACTCCGTGGCTGAACCCGGCGGCCAACATGATGCCTATGGCCGCGAATACCCCGGCAATCACATCGTCCAGCATAACGCCCATCGGATCGCCGCGCCGGTCGGCCCAACCCACGGGGCCGGGTTTCAGGATGTCGAACAGGCGGAACAGTACAAACCCAGTTACCCAACCTGGCCACAGCGCTGTAATGTCGATCCCGTGCGCCCAACTGGGATAGGATATCGCCCAAAGTGCGAGGAACTGACCTGCGACCTCGTCAATTACAATCTCGGAAGGGTCGTGGTCTTCTTGCCCGGCGGTCATCACCCGCGTGGCCCACAGACCGCCGAAAAACACCGCGACTGTCGCGACCGCCAGTAAGGGGAAGCCGCCCAGAGTATGCAGAACCCATACCAAGGGCAGGGCAACCAAAGACCCCCAGGTGCCGGGGGCGGGTCGCAGATATCCGACGCCACAAACAGTGCCAATCAGCTGTGCAACGGTCATGATTTCACCAAACAAGCTGTTGCAATAGAAGCAATTCCTTCACCACGCCCGGTAAAACCCAAACGCTCGGAGGTTGTGGCCTTGACCGAAATCTGATCCTGGCGCAATTGCATGATCTTCGCCATCTCTGCCCGCATGGCCGCGGCGTGAGGCCCGACCTTGGGGTATTCGCAGACCAGCGTGCAGTCGACATTCGAGATACGATATCCCATCTGCCCGGCCAACTCGACCGCGTGGCGCAGGAAAATTTCGCTTGCCGCGCCTTTCCATTGGGGATCTGAGGGCGGAAAGTGCTGTCCGATATCCCCTTGTGCCAATGCTCCGTAAATCGCATCGGTGACTGCGTGCATACCGACATCCGCATCAGAATGGCCTTGAAGCGATCGGTTATGCGGAACTTTGATACCGCACAGGATTACGTGATCCCCGTCACCAAAACGATGCACGTCGTAGCCGTTCCCCAGCCTTACATCCATATCCGTTCCCAATATGCGTTCCGCCCTGGCAAAATCCTCGGGTCGGGTGATTTTCAGGTTGTCCGTATCGCCCGGCACGATGCAGACGTCCAGCCCGGCGGCGCGCGCGACTTCCACGTCATCCGCGGAACCTCCGGGATGCGCGGTGTGGGCAGCGACGATTGCGTCATAGTGAAAGCCCTGCGGGGTTTGCGCTGCATGCAACCCGGATCGATCCTGCGTGCCAGTGACCATAGTGTCGCTTGCTGTCCACAAGGCGTCCGTCACCGCAAGGCCAGGTGCGGCACCGGGGAAATTGTCCAGAGCGGCCAGAACGGCATCAATGATCTCGGTGCTGACACAAGGACGTGCGACATCGTGGATCAAGACGCGGGTCACATTCATGCCGTTCAACGCCGACAACCCGCTGCGCACCGATCCTGCTCTGTCTGACTCGCCTTCCGCGAGGATCAGATCGGCGCTTTCAAATTCTTCCCAGGCGGGGGCATCCTCCTTCGACAGCACAAGGACGATGTGATCGACTTGCCCGCGGAATCGGTCGATGGTCCAGTCGGCCACTCGACGACCTGCCAGATGGCGCCACTGTTTTGGCGTGCCGCCTCCGGCGCGTTGACCGCGTCCTGCGGCGACAATGATAGCTGCGGTCGTCATGTGTCGTGCTCTCCGACGAGTTAAGGGCAATGTTTAGGGTGCGGTGAAAGCAGAGGCAATCACTCGGCTTCATCTGCTTAAAAAATAGGCAAACGATGATTTTGCATGCTTGTTCATAGCGGTTTTGTTGTTCATATGCACTCAATTCGATATCAAAGCTGCAACTGCTCAAGGATTAAGCACGTTGACTCTGCGACTTGCCGACAAAGATTTGAACCCGCCCGTACTACTGGCGCCCATGGCCGGAATCACTGATCGCCCGTTTCGCGATCTGGTGATGCGCTTTGGTGCCGGTATGGTGGTCAGCGAAATGGTGGCTAGCCAGGAAATGGTGCAGGCCAAACCCGGTGTGCGCGAACGGGCCGAGCTGTCTGCGGATGTGGAAAACACTGCCGTCCAGCTTGCCGGACGCGAGGCGTATTGGATGGCCGAGGCGGCCCGCCAGGTCGCTGATCGGGGTGCGCGCGTGATTGATATCAATATGGGCTGCCCGGCCAAGAAGGTGACAAATGGATATTCGGGCTCGGCCCTACTGAAGACACCTGACCACGCGCTGACATTGATCGACGCTGTTGTCAGCGCCGTGGACGTGCCCGTGACGCTGAAAACACGGTTGGGATGGGATGACAAACTGCTGAACGCGCCCGATGTGGCAAGGCGGGCGCAGGATGCGGGGATACGAATGGTCACGATCCATGGCCGCACACGTTGCCAGTTCTACAAAGGACATGCCGATTGGAGCGCAATCCGGGCGGTCAAAGAAGCGGTCTCGATTCCGGTGATTGCGAATGGTGACATAGTTGATTCTGGCGCTGCACGCATAGCACTGGATCAGTCCGCCGCCGATGGGGTCATGGTTGGGCGTGGGGCACAGGGTAAACCGTGGCTACTGGCGCAGATGGGGCATGAGTTATACGGGGCAGAGGCGCCAGTCATTCCCGCTGGTTGTGATTTGATCGACATGGTTCGTGCCCATTATCAGGCCATGCTGGGGTTTTATGGTTTGGATCTGGGCCTGCGCGTCGCTCGCAAGCATCTCGGCTGGTATATGGATGAGGCTGGAACACCGGCCCCGTTGCGCCGGGCGGTGCTGACATCGCGCAACACGGATGAGGTGATGCACCTGCTGAGTGTTGCACTTGGCAGTGATGCAGAGGAGGCGGCATGACCTCGGATCACAGCATCTGGACCTCGCTGCCCGTTCCTGCCTTTGTCATAGATGCAGATGACCGGATCGCAGACATAAACTCCGCCGGTGAAGGGTTCCTGAATGCCTCGCGCAAATCCGTGATCGGGCATCCCGTCTGGGATCAGATTGCCGTGGACGCTCCATTAGAAGAAGCGTTTCTGAGAGCGCGTCATCAAGGTACGCCACTATTTGTGAACGATGTGGATGTAGGGTCAGGCAACCGCGCGCCGTTGCAATGTGCGCTTCAGATCGCACCGCTTGTTGGGCATCCGGGGTCAATGATCATGATCATCACGCCGCGTGAACTTGCTGGGCGTATGACCCGTGGAAACACGGTGAAATCTGCTGCGCAATCGGCGATCGGCATGGCCGAGATGCTTGCGCATGAAATTAAGAACCCTCTGGCAGGAATTACCGGCGCGGCGCAGCTTCTCAGCATGAATATCTCGCAGCAAGACCTTGAATTAACAGATCTTATTGTCGAAGAGAGTCGCCGTATCGTAAAACTGTTGGAGCAGGTTGAACAATTCGGAAATCTCTCTGAGCCCGATTTCAAACCGGTCAACATACATGACGTGCTGGATCGGGCACGGCGGTCGGCCCTGTTGGGTTTCGGTGCCCATATGACGATCATCGAGGATTACGACCCGTCGTTGCCACTTGCTTATGGCGACCCGGATCAGTTTCTGCAGGTCATCTTGAATTTGTTAAAGAATGCCTCGGAAGCCGCTGACCCTAAAGGGGGAACCATACGTTTAAGGACGTATTTTGAACATTCTTTCCGCCTGCGACGCAGCGACGGGTCAGGTCATTCTCTGCCACTGCAAATCGAAGTGACCGATGACGGCCCCGGTCTGCCGGAGAAGATTCGGGGCGAGATATTCGACCCGTTTGTGTCGGGCAAGGAAAACGGCACCGGCCTGGGGCTGGCGCTGGTCAGCAAGATCATTTCGGACCACGACGGCTGGATTTCGGCCGAGTCGGTTCCGGGACGAACGGAATTTCGCATCTCTCTGAGACGCGCGCCGCGTGACGCGAAATAGTCAATAAACCGCCGGAAAGAGCAAGAATAAGGAAAGCACCTGATGGATGGAACAGTACTGGTTGCAGATGACGACCGCACAATTCGGACCGTTCTGACACAGGCCCTGACACGCGCTGGGTGTAAGGTGCATGCAACCTCGTCGTTGACCACTTTGATGCGTTGGGTGGCCGAGGGCAAAGGCGACGTGGTCATATCCGATGTAGTTATGCCGGATGGCAATGGGCTCGAGATGTTGCCAAAAATCGCACAGGACCGACCGGGATTACCGGTCATCGTGATTTCGGCGCAAAACACGATCATGACGGCCATCCAGGCAGCCGAGGCGGAAGCTTATGACTATCTGCCGAAACCCTTCGACCTGCCGGATTTGATGAAGCGTACCGCGCGCGCGCTGGAACAGAAACAGCGCACGCCGTCAGATGCCGGTAACACGTCCCAAGAGCGTCCGGAAGAGCTGCCTCTGGTGGGGCGGACACCAGTGATGCAGGCGCTGTATCGCTTGGTGGCGCGGGTGATGAATACCGATCTGTCGGTCATGATTTCGGGCGAGAGTGGAACGGGCAAGTCGTTGATCGCCAAAGCGATACATGATTTTTCCGATCGCAGGACGCTGCCATTTGTAACGGCCACTGCCGCCGACCTGCTGGATCTTGAAGGCCCGGCGCGCGTCATGGCACGGGTGCGGGGCGGTACGCTGCTTATCGACGAGATCGCGGATATTGATGACGAACTACAGGCGCGTCTCGTTCGGATGATGGACACTCCAGGCGATCATGTTCCTCGGTTCATGGCTACGAGCCAATCGGACCTGACCGAAGCCATGGAGAACGGGCGCGTCCGGCAAGACCTGTATTATCGCCTTTGCGGTGCGACAGTGCATGTTCCGGCCCTTCGCGAAAGGGTCGATGATATCACCTTGCTTGCCGATCATTTTCTGGCGCGTGAAGAACGCGAACATGGCGCGAAACGCTGGTTCAGTCCGGATGCGGTCGAGCTGGTACGGCGCTATTCCTGGCCCGGAAATGTACGGCAGCTTGAAAATGCGGTCCGTCGTTTGAGCCTGACCAGCCGCGCCGATGAAATCTCCAAAACCGAGGTCGAGTCGGTGCTGGGCAGCCAACCCGAAGCCGAGCCGGTGCTAGGCAATGGAGAACGCGAAAAGCTCTCGGCTTCGGTCGAACGCCACCTGCGCCGCTATTTCGATCTACATGGAAATATGTTGCCACCTCCGGGTCTGTATCAGCGTATTTTGCGTGAGGTTGAGGCGCCTTTGATTGAACTGGCCCTGGATGCGACCGGGGGAAATCAGGCAAAATGTGCTGATCTTCTAGGGATTAACCGGAATACGCTGCGCAAAAAGATAACAGAGCTCGATATTCAGGTGACACGGCGGCGCAAACTGATGTAATATCGCCACACAAAGCGTGGCATCCGGGTTTCGACCGGGCAACGACCACGACATATGGCGGTAAGTCGCGCAAGCGGCACATCAGGATGAGGGCAGACGGTGGCAACCCGAGCACAGAGCGGGCTGATTTTATCAGTCAATCGGTGGCGAAAATCCCGAAGGCTGCGCAATTTTGGAACTTTGGGTCTGGTTTTGCTGGGCCCGGTGCTGGCTTTGACCACTTATCTGGTCATTGGTCCATTCGATCTGGGGGCAACCGCGCCCTCATTGCGCCTGATCCTGCTTGCGGATCTGGTCTATGTTCTCGTGGTTGCGGCGCTGGTTCTGGGTCAGGTAGGCAACCTGATCGCAGCACGCCGGGCCAAATCCGCGGGGTCCCGTTTGCACCTGCGACTGATCGGAGCCTTCACACTGTTGGCTCTGGTGCCGACTGTCACGGTTGCAATCTTTGCCGGTCTGACGGTGAATATTGGTCTTGAGGGCTGGTTTTCCGACCGCGTAAGGCAGGTTGTCGGATCCTCGCTTACTGCTGCGGAAGCTTATGAACAGGAACACCGAGAGGGCCTGACGCAGGACGCCGTCGTATTAGCGCTTTTTCTGGACAATGCCCGGACGCGTGATTTCTATATTTCCGATGCTGAACTGCGAGAGGTTCTGGCGCAAGGGCAGGCGCAAATCCAGCGCGGTCTGCGTGAGGCCTATGTCATTGATGGAAATGGTGAAATCCGATCCCGGGGGGATCGCTCTTATCTGTTCAACTTCGAAAAGCCGACCTCTGAACAGATGGCCCAAGCGACTGAGAATGAATTGCTGATCATTGCCGATTGGCAAAACAGTGAATTCAGGGCGCTTGTGCCTTTGAAGGCTTATCTTGATCGGTATCTCTATGTCAGCCGGGAAGTGGACGGGCAGTTGCTGACGCTGCTGGACGATACCAAGGAAACAGTTCAGTTCTATCAACAGCTTGAAAGTGAACGCGGACGGGTATTGTTTGAATTCGGCCTGCTTTATCTGGGTTTTGCCGTGATCCTGATCCTGGCCGCAGTGTCGCTGGGAATGTGGTTCGCCGAGCGTCTCTCGCGCCCGGTTGGACGCCTGACCACCGCTGCGCAGCGTGTCGGGGCAGGCGATCTGGGCGTTCAGGTTATCGAAGAAGCCACCGATGACGAAATTGCGATGCTGGGCCGTTATTTCAATCAGATGACCCGACAGTTGAAAGGGCAGCGCGATACTCTTTTGGAGAACACACGGCAGATCGAACGCCGGCGTCGGCTGTTCGACTCGGTTCTGACCTCGGTCACATCCGGTGTTGTTGGTGTCGACCCCGATGGTTGCGTGACGTTTGTGAATCGATCCGCCGAACGCCTGTTGGATTGGTCCCGTGGAGAGGAACATCTTGCCATTGGCATTGCGGTGCCCGAATTCATGCCTTTGTTCGAAAGCCTCAAGGACAGCGGGCAAGAGGCTGTGCAGGGTGAAATCAAAGTCACGCGAAAAGGCCATTTGGAAAACCTGTTGGTCCGCATGGCGATCCGCCGCGGCGAAGATGGCGGGCTTGAAGGATATGTGGTTGCCTTTGACGACGTGACCGATCTGGTCAGTGCACAACGAATGGCAGCCTGGGGTGATGTGGCGCGCCGCATCGCGCATGAGATCAAGAACCCCTTGACCCCGATCCAGCTGAGCGCCGAGCGGATCAAACGAAAGTTTTCGTCCAAACTGGATGAGGATGATTGCGATATCCTTGTATCCATGACCGATGTGATCGTTCGCCAGACGAATGACCTGCGGCGGATCGTGGATGAATTCTCAAAGTTTGCGCGCATGCCGGAACCGGATCGGCACGAAGAAAATCTGGTGGGGTTGGTGCGCGAGGCTGTTCTGTTGCAGCAAGCCGGTCAGCCGGATGTCGAAATCGAAGCGATGCTTCCAGATCAGCCGATTTCAGGTGATGTAGACGCAACAATGCTGAATCAGGCGCTGACCAACCTGATCAAGAATGCAGGCGAAGCGATTGAAACGCTGAAACAAAAAGGGGCACCTGAGAACCTCAAGCCTCAGATCAAGGTTACTGTGATCGGCGACGATGCGGGCACAGTAATTACCATTGCCGACAACGGTATCGGCTTGCCGGAAGATCGTGCGCGGCTGTTTGAGCCTTACGTGACCACACGCGACGAGGGCACCGGGTTGGGGCTGCCGATCGTCAAAAAGATTATCGAAGAACATGGCGGGGTGCTGACACTTGAGGACGCCCCCGTATTTGACGGACAGGACCATTTTGGCGCAATGGCCGTGATCCGTTTGCCCGGGAGCAATACTTCCTCAAATTCAGCGCCGAAAAAGCAGGCAATTGATACAAACAAACTGAAAGCAGGCCAAAGATGAGCGACATTCTGATTGTAGATGACGAGCGTGATATTCGCGAGCTTGTGTCCGATATTCTCGAGGACGAAGGCTATTCCACCCGGCTGGCTGGCAACTCGGACGAGTGTATGGCAGCCATCAATTCCGAACCCCCGGGGCTTTTGATCCTGGATATCTGGCTGAAAGACAGCCGGATGGACGGGATTGATATTCTGAAGACTGTAAAGCGCGACAACCCAGACATTCCGGTGGTGATCATTTCGGGCCACGGGAATATCGAAATCGCTGTCGCTGCGATCAAGCAGGGGGCGTATGACTTTATCGAAAAGCCCTTTAACATCGACCAGCTGATGGTTGTGATCCGCCGCGCGATGGAAACCTCGCGCCTGCGCCGCGAAAACGCCTCGCTAAAGCGGAAAGAGGTCACAAGCTCGGATATGATCGGCAAATCGGCCTCGTTCCGGGCAATGCAGAGCCAACTGGACAAGGTAACCAAGTCCAACGGGCGTGTGATGCTGACAGGCCCTGCCGGTTCAGGCAAGGAAATCGCCGCGCGCTATATCCATGCAGAATCGAACCGGGCAAATGCGCCTTTTGTGACCGTGAACTGCGCCGGGATCGAGCCGGAGCGCGTTGAAGAGGTTCTGTTTGGCCGTGAAACCACCGAACGCGGGGTTGAGGCAGGCCTGTTGGAAGAGGCCCATGGTGGCGTCGTCTACTTTGACGAAGTGGCAGATATGCCCATGGGAACCCAGTCAAAAATCCTGCGGGTTCTGGTTGATCAACAGTTTCAACGGGTTGGAGGTACCGACAAGGTTCGGGTCGACCTGCGGGTGATCTCTTCGACCAATCGTGACCTTGATGCAGAAATCGCCGCTGATCGTTTTCGGGAAGAGCTTTACCATCGTCTGAATGTTGTGCCTATTTCGGTGCCTTCGCTAGAAGACCGGCGCGAGGATATTCCGGTTCTTGCCGAGTTTTTTATTGAAATGTGCAATGAATCCCAAGGCCTGCCGGTGCGCGAGATTTCAGACGAAGCTGTCGCGTTGCTGCAGACCATGACCTGGCCGGGCAATGTGCGTCAGCTTAAGAACCTGATCGAACGGGTGCTCATTCTGGGTGACGGTACGGGCCCGATCGAAGCGCGTGAGCTGCCAAACGAAGAAGAAAAAGCCGATGAATCGGGACGCGTCGTTCTGTCCGGGGCATTGGCGACCCTGCCGTTGCGCGAAGCTCGCGAGGCGTTCGAGCGTGAATATCTGCTGACCCAGATCAACCGGTTCGGGGGCAATATTAGCCGCACTGCCAGCTTTGTCGGCATGGAACGCAGCGCGCTTCATCGTAAGCTTAAATCTCTGGGCGTTGTGACCTCGAACAAATCGGGGGCGCGAGTTGCACAACTGGACGAGGCTGAACCGGCGGAGTGATCCGCCGGCCTTTACCCTGCCTGACCTGGGGTAATTATCTGAAACGTTCCGTTGTCGAATTTGACGAAACATGAATCGGTGCTGAGCGGTGGCAGCTGTGTTGTTGGGACCGCAGCAACACGCGACTTTACGCCCTGCTTGCAAGGCGGAAGGCTGACCGGGCGATAGCCTTTCTGCGCCATGCATTGTGCTTCCAGCTTGTTGCGCAGCCCTTTGTTCACATCGACCGTATAGATCTGACCGGGCTGCCACCAGCCTCCGGTGCGATGACACCTTCCCCGACCATCGCAGTAGGTGCGACCTGGCCAATAGGTTGGTGCCCCTTGTCGCACCTGATTGGCAACGGGGGCGTCTTTGAGGGACTGAACCTGACATCCGGTCGTTTCCGACTGCATTTGCGAAACTGTCTCGCCCTCTTGATAATACAGGGAAAGCGGCCCACACGCAGTTAGCAACAGAGTCAAAGAAATCGTGAGAGCTATTGTTTTCATACGCTTACCTTGCCTCAGCTTTGCTTGTGTTACAAACTAATTGACCGTCTGGGGGGCATCTGTCATTCAAAGATTTCAGGCAGAAGGGCCAATAGCATGAAGGTCATCATTTGCGGTGCGGGTCAGGTTGGCTGGCAGATTGCACGGCATCTTTCGGGCGAGTTGAACGACGTTACTGTGGTTGACAACAATCCTGATCTGGTGCGACGGGCGACCGAAACCTTGGATGTTCAGGGGATTGCGGGATTTGCAAGCTATCCGGATGTTCTGAACCGAGCGGGCGCGCGCGATGCGGATATGATTATTGCTGCCACCCATTCGGACGAGGTGAACATGGTCACCTGTCAGATGGCACATTCGGTTTTCTCCATTCAGCGCAAAATCGCCCGGCTTCGGTCGAAATCCTATCTCGAGGCGATTCATTCGGATCTGTATCGCCGCGATCACCTGCCGATTGATGTGGTGATCAGCCCCGAGCGCGAGGTTGCCGCCGCGGCGATGCGCCGGTTGTCTGCCCCATCCGCATTTGACACCGAGATGTTCATGGACGGCAAAGCGCAGTTGCTTGGCATACGCATCGCCGAGGATTGCCCGATCGTGAACACGCCATTGCGGCAACTGACCGATCTGTTTTCGACGCTCAGCTCTATCGTGGTGGGTGTCCGGCGCGAGGGTACGCTGTTTGCACCGGAATCCGAGGACCAGCTGTTTGTCGGTGACGAATGCTATGTCTTTAGCAATGTCAAAGACGTGGACCGTACGATGGAGGTTTTCGGCAAGGCGCAAAAACGGCAGGACCGGGTGGTGATTGTCGGCGGCGGCAATGTTGGTCTTGAAGTTGCTCGGACATTGGAAGAACGTGAAAGCCGCGTGCGTGCCAAGATAATTGAACGAGACCGCCACTGTGCGGAAGTGGCAGCCGAAGCGCTTGAGCGAACGATTGTCCTTCACGGTGATGGTCTGGACGCGGCGCTGCTGCGCGAAGCTGGCATCGAACGCGCGGATGCAATGTTGGCCGTCACGGATGATGACCGTGTAAATATGCTGGTTGCCGTGCGTGCCAAGGCCGAAGGCTGTGCTCTGGCGATTGCACTGATCAATGATCCCAGCATGGTTGCCCTGATGGGGCCGCTGGGTATCGACGCCTATATCAACCCCCGCGCCACCACCGTCAGTTCGATTCTGCGCCATATTCGGCACGGACGCGTGCGGCAGGTTTATTCCATCGGCGATGCCGAGGCCGAAGTGATCGAGGCCGAAGTACTTTCAACCTCGCCCATGGCCGGGCAGAGGCTGCGCGACATTGATTTCCCCGAAGGTGTGCTGGTTGGCGCAGTGCGTAAGGGCGATGAGATGTTGCGCCCCACCGGTAGTCTCAGGATTGAAGAAAAGGATGTGGTGGCGATTTTTGCCTTAGCCAAAGACGTGCCCGAGGTGGAACGGCTGATGCAGGTCTCGATCGATTTCTTCTGATGGCGCATGCACGGAAAAAACAGGTTAGCCTCATTCGGCGATTGCCGCTGTTTCTTCTGCTCTGGGGTATTTTTGCCGCCGCTATGTGGATGCCTGCCATATTTGCGCTGGTGCTGGATGATCACGAAACGTCCCGGTCGTTCTTCTATTCCGGGTTGCTGGGGTTGTTCGTGGTCGGGATCATCTCGCTGGCAACATCCAACAGAATGCCGCGCCGAGGGACATTGGGCCAGTTGGCGGTCTTGTTAGGCTGTTTCACCGTATTGCCCTTGTTTCTTGCGATCCCTCTGCATGATGCGTTGGGTAATACGAGCTTTCTGAACGCCTATTTCGACATGGTCAGCGCATTGACCACTACCGGGGCTGATTTGTTTCCTGATCCAGACCGGTTGTCGGCGCCGTTACACCTTTGGCGGGCTCAGGTCGGATGGATGGGCGGGCTTTTGATGTGGATTTCAGCGGCCGCGATCCTCGCGCCGTTGTCGCTGGGCGGGTTCGAGGTGACAGCCCGTGGTCAACCCGGTCGCCCGGTTTCAGGCGTGGCGCAAAGCGAGATGGTAGACCCGCGCGGGCGTCTTATCCGCGTCACGCTGACTTTGACGCCGGTTTATGTCGGGCTGACCGCTGTCATTTGGCTGTTGCTCGTGATCGCAGGAGAGCAGGGCCTGACCGCCATCTGTCATGCGATGTCGACCATGGCCACATCGGGTATCTCACCGGTTGGTGGGCTTGAGGGAGCGCAGGCCGGCGTAACCGGTGAGGCCATCCTGTTTCTGTTCCTGTTCTTCGCTTTGTCGCGGCTTACCTTTTCCTCGGACACAGCTACCTCAGGATATTCGCGGCTGGATAAGGACCCCGAGTTCCGGATCGGGCTCATGATCGTTGCAGGCGTAGCGGCGCTGCTTTTCTTCAGGGTTCTTGCCGGCGTCAGCGAAATTGGCGGCCAGATGGAACCTCTTCAGGCGTTGAGCGTAATTTGGGGCATGATTTTTACGGTCTTGTCATTTCTGACAACCGCGGGGTTCGAAAGTGCGAACTGGGATGATGCCCAGCAAATTTCCGGTCTGGGCACCCCGGGATTGATCCTGATGGGGCTTGCGCTGATCGGCGGTGGAGTTGCAACAACGGCGGGCGGGGTAAAGCTGTTGCGGGTTTTTGCTCTGTACCTTAACGGCGCGCGCGAAATTGACCGTTTGATTTATCCGTCTTCGGTCAGCGGAGTAGGTGGTGGAAACCGCCGCATCCAAAGCGATGGGGCCTTTATCGCTTGGATATTTTTCATGATGTTTGCCCTGACAGCTGCTGTGTTCAATGTGTTGCTTGCTGCCATGGGTACGGGGTTCGAACACGCTATGGTGCTTAGCGTTGCAGCGCTGAGCACGACAGGGCCGTTGATCGAATTGGCAACCGATGTTCCTATCCGATTGATCGACCTTTCGGGCGGTGCCAAGCTGACCATGTGTGCCGCTATGGTGATCGGCAGATTGGAAACGCTGGCGATTATTGCCTTGATCACACCCGCTCTATTGAGGGGTTAAGAAACAATAACCATGCTAGTGACTGATTTTTCATCTGGAATATCGGTTAACGACACTCCATACTCCGCCGGAGGGAGCGCGTTGGTCCGCAGCGCGTAGCAAGAACAATGGCGAGATTATAAGAATATGGCTTCGGACAGACAGAATCTGCAGGACGCGTTCCTGAATAATGTACGGAAAGCAAAAGTCCCGGTCACAATTTTCCTGATCAACGGTGTGAAATTGCAGGGTGTGATCACCTGGTTCGACAACTTCTGCGTATTGTTGCGCCGCGACGGACAGTCGCAGCTGGTCTACAAACACGCGATTTCGACCATCATGCCATCGCAGCCGATCAGCCTGTATGAGGGCGAAGACGCCTCTTGATGGAACATGAAAGGGTGCGCACCCGAGCGTGGGTGCTGCATCCGGAAATCAAATCAGATGAACAGCGCCGCGTTCCAGGACCGGCGCTGGCAGAAGCGGTGGCGCTGGCCGCTGCATTGCCCGACCTTGATGTGATCGGATCCGAAGTTGTGCGCTTACCTCGAGCGCAGGCCGGTTTTCTGTTCGGTAGCGGCAAGATCGAGGAACTGGCCGAACGGTTGCACGAGAACGAAGTCGAGCTGGTTTTGATCGACGGATCGGTTACGCCCGTTCAGCAACGCAATCTTGAAAAGGCGTGGAAGGTCAAGATCCTCGACCGGACCGGGCTGATCCTCGAAATCTTCAGCGACCGTGCGCGCACCCGTGAGGGCGTTTTGCAGGTGGAAATGGCCGCGCTGAGTTACCAGCGGACCCGGCTGGTGCGTGCCTGGACCCACCTGGAACGGCAGCGGGGCGGATTGGGCTTTGTGGGTGGCCCGGGTGAGACCCAGATCGAAGCTGACCGTCGGGCCATTGATGAACAACTGGTGCGCTTGCGTCGTCAGTTGCAGAAGGTGGTCAAGACCCGCACGCTGCATCGCGCCGCGCGGGCCAAGGTGCCATATCCGATTGTGGCGTTGGTAGGTTATACCAACGCGGGCAAATCAACCCTGTTCAACCGCCTGACCGGGGCCGATGTCATGGCCAAGGACATGTTGTTCGCCACCTTGGACCCCACCATGCGTCGGGTCGAACTGCCTGACGGTCCCGAAGTGATCCTGTCGGACACGGTGGGATTCATTTCGAACCTGCCCACCGAATTGGTCGCCTCATTCCGGGCCACGCTGGAGGAAGTGTTGGGCGCTGATATCGTGGTTCATGTGCGCGATATCAGCCACGATGGATCTGAGGCGCAGGCGAAGGATGTCGAAACTATCCTGACTTCACTGGGTATTGACGATACGCGGCCCCGGATTGAGGTCTGGAACAAGATCGACCTGCTGTCCCCGGATGAGCGCGAAGCCGCGATGGCGCGGGCAGAGCGGGATCAGGGGATTTTCGCGATTTCAGCCGTCACCGGCGAAGGGATCGCCCCGCTTTTGGCGGAAATTGCCGTCACGCTACAGGGCGTACGTTCTGAGGCAACGCTGGAACTGGGATTTGCCGAAGGCAACAAGCGCGCGTGGTTGTTCCGCCAGGAGGTCGTGCAGTCCGAAAAGCAGACCGAAGATGGCTTTGTGATCGACGTGCTGTGGACAGAGAAACAAGCTTCGCAATACGCAGCGCTTTGAACCCTGACTGGGGAAGAACTTTCCTATACCCATCGAACAAAGTGGTCCGTGATCAGCCGTCAATCTGGCGCTGAAAATCCTCGGCATCGAACCAACCCAAAGAGTTCTGGACCTGGTTGGTGTCGGTCATTTCCCATTCTTCCCAGCCCCGCGTCACGACGTGATTGCCGGTTTTGGAATGGTGCCCTTCAAGGGTCCAGACAAATATTGCGTGGCTTCCCGCCCAGCGAAACATGTCGCAGCGGACCTCAAGATCGGGGAAATCAGTGTAAAACCCGCGCGCCATTTCCGCCACCGCAGCGCGGCCAATGATCGGTTCTCCACGGTTGATCGTGATCTGTCCGTCGGGCGCATAGAAACTGGCAACGGCCTCGGGGTCGCCCGAGCTCCAGGCGATCGCATAATCTCGCGCGAGATTGTTCAGCTTATCCCGGATACTGGCCATTTGGTCCCCCGCACACAAATCCTAGGCCTATGGATCGTATGCCAAACGCCATTCAGCGTCCACGCGATGGAAAATAAACGGGCGAGGTCTTGCCGAAGCACGGAACTTAGCGGGGGATAAGGGTGGTCACTCCGACGGCGGCTGCATGTGCCAGGTCGAGGTCCAGGGACATCGGGATGTATTCACCCCGACGCCAAAGCTGGGCCTGATCGTCATAGTAGCGCGACAGGAAGTGACCTGACTGGCCCGTAGCCGTGATAAAGACCGAGCTGTCGGGATCCGCAAAATCATATACGCCGCGATAGCCTGCACCGTGCACGTTCTGAAACGGATCGGGGCCTTCGCCCGATGTTCTGCCGCGCAGCAGGGTGTTGTCGCCACCACTGGTGGACTGTCGGATATTCACAAAGAATCGCAACACCGGAACCGATCCCAGAACCGGGTGGTCATGTGTCGCTTGGTGCGCGTCACCCCAGCGTAGAGATTCCAGTGATCCTCCGTATTTTTCGGAAATCCAGATCAGCGCATCGTCCAGCGCCATGCGCGCCATATCGGTGCAGGTCTCTGTCGGCGCGCTCTGACGCACATTACACCAGGCCGAAGCTCCGTCGATGTCGCGATAGACACGTTCGATGAACAGTGGTTCGACATGTTTGTATTCAGCCGCCAGGGGGCCAAGCTCATCTGCGATCAACCGGATTTGCAGCGCCCGAACCCAAGCAGCATAGATCAGGGGTTCTGGCAGGTGTTCATTCATCTCACCATTCCACTCGGCCAAAAGGTTCAGCGCGATCTGGCGCTGGCGTTCCTGGGTACCTTCGGGGGCAGAGGCGCCGGTGTACCACAGATCAGCCCCGATCAGCGGAAGCAGAGAGCGCGCGGTAAAGCTGACCGTGTCCAGCTGTGCCTCGATAAAGCTGTCGCGCGTGTGTACCTCGCGCGATTGCATCAGCCGTTCCCAGCGATGGATGCGCTGCGTATCCCCCCATTCATACGAGACATGTTCGGGAAATGGCCGGTCGATGATCTTGTTGTTTGTGTTGCCCAGAATGCCGCCCGCAGGTGCGACGAATTCGGGGTTGTCAGCATAGGGCAGGCGGCCTTGCCACCGGTTTTCGGCCAGCCAGCCAGGCGTCGGAATACGCCCCCGGCTTTGGTTCTTTGCGGCACGGTGCGGCATTGCACCGATCAGCTTCATGCCGATCGTGTCCTTGTCGACCAATGACAGGTTCTGAGATGGCGCCATGAACAGCTCGGCTGCGGTGATGGCTTGTCGGACAGTGTCCGCATTCATCAGCGCCATTGAGGCTGACATGGAAGTGTCCCGTGCGCTCAGGGCTGTCCAGGACAGCGAGGCGACATGACCCGGCGGCGTGATCGTCCCAAGATCGTAATGGGTGCCCGGCAGAACCGGTCCGTTCTCGGTCCAACGCAGGGTCAGAGTGATTGGGGCTTCGTCTTTGATCTCGATGATCGAAGGGCGGCTGCGAAAGGTCTTGTATCCTTCGGGGGTCAGGTATTCCTCGGGGTTTTCTGGGTTCAACTGCTCGATATGGATGTCCTGATCATCCAGATAGGATGAGGTCAAACCCCAGCCCAGCCGATCACTGCGTCCGGTCATCACCGCCGGGATGCCGGGGATCGTGGCACCGATCACGCCGCCTTTGGCCAGTTCCAGACGGGCCAGATACCAGATACCCGGCGCTGTGAAACCCAAATGCGGGTCATTGGCCAGAAGCGTCCCTCCGCTGGCAGATCTTGTGGGCGCGGCAGACCATGCGTTCGATGCTCCGGCCAATCCGCGCTTTGGAAAGGGCGAGATGGGCGTGTCCGGCATCGACGATCCGGCCGCATATCTGGGCAGGTTAGGAAACAAGGTGGCGTATTCGGGCAGAGCGGCGATTCCCGGCCCGGGAACATCAGGCAGAATATCCGTCAGTCGGGTCTGGTCATCCAGCATAAGCGATGTGCGCGCGCGCAGCACTTCATCCTCAAGATGGCCAGAAAGTTGCAGGCTCATGAGTTTGATGACGGCCAGGCTGTCGCCCGGTTGCCAGGGCGATACAGGCGCATTGAACAAAAACATCTCTGGCGCACCGCGGCCCAATGCGTTTTCGTTAATCTCGGCAAGTCGTGCATTCACCCCGGCGGCATAAGCGCGCAGGGCCTCTTTGGTATAGTCGTCCTGGGCTTGTACCGACCGGTGTGCAAGCCCGTACAGATCAAACCGTCGCAACAGCTTGTCGATATGAACAGTGCGAGCGCCAAAGACTTCGGACAATCGGCCCTGCGCTGTCCGGCGCAGAACGGTCATCTGCCAGAGGCGATCCTGTGCATGGGCATAGCCAAGCCCAAAGAAGACATCCGGGTCTGATGCGCCCAGAATATGGGGAACATTCGCTGTATCCCTGACAACCTCAACCGGCGCAGTCAGGCCATCAACTTTAACGGTCTGATCGTAATCCGGCAGGGATTGACTGGCCAGAAAATACACCAGCATTACAGCCGCCAATGTCAGCAGAACAAGGCCCGAGGCGATACGCACAAGCCAGCGAAAGACAATTCCCATCAGCGGTCACATTTCCGTTCACTCTATGATTGTGTAGACACTAGAGGATGGCTGGACGGATCGAAAGAGGAACCGCATGAGAACATGCGTGTTTACCGCAGTTTGAATGAAAAACCCCGCCTCGGGCCAAAGGCCGAAAGCGGGGTTTCTTGAAGGGGGAGGGTAGTCCGGTATCAGGGAATGATGCGGGTGTATTTCGTGCCTTCGACCGTCGCGCCGAACTTTAGCCCTGCCTGTCCGAAGACCGCCGCCAGAACCGGCGAACGCAGGGTGGTGGTGTCGGTCGACAGAGAGTCGCCCGTCGCATCGACCACGTAGCCGACTTCGGCCCCGGCGGTCCATCCGCTGGAACGGCGGAAATCGTTCAACGCATCCTGTGTCATGAAGAACAGGACATGCGCATATTGCTGGGCACCGATTTGCAGGCCGGCGGTTCCCGAAATTGCGGAATAGTAATCAACTGTCGCGCCCTGAATGCGTAGCGCGCCTGTGCCGTAGGCACCGCCAAAGACGATTAGTCCGGCATCGGTTATCAGAGGCATGACCAGCATGCCGTTGGCCTTGTTCGCGATTTCGAGCGTGTTGGGGTAGGTGGCGTACATCTGGTTCAATGTCGCATCCACACGGGCGTCAATCGTCGCTGCATTGGAACTGCCGACGCCATTGCCGCAAGCGGCGGTCACTGACAGACCGGCCATGCCAAAAGCAAAGCCACGACGGCTTAATCGAGTAGGTTTGGAACTGCTCATGTTTTTTATCTCTGTATAAATGCCTGATTGTCGGGTGCTCCCGATCTTGTCCGCAAGAATACGCCGATTGTCGCCTCGTGTCACGGGAAAGCTGCCCAGTGACCAAAGATAGTCGGCGAAAAATCGCGGAAACGCGGGGGATTAGCCCTGCAGGATCCGGGCGGCCTGAGGCGCGAAATAGGTCAGTATCCCGTCGCAGCCCGCGCGTTTGAACGCCAGCAGACTTTCGAGCATGACCTTCTCTCCGTCGATCCAGCCATTCTGCGCCGCGGCCTGTATCATCGCGTATTCACCCGAGACCTGATAGGCATAGGTCGGCGCGCCAAACGTGTCCTTGACCCGGCGGCAGATGTCCAAATAGGGCATGCCGGGTTTGATCATGACCATGTCTGCGCCTTCGGTCAGGTCACGCTCGATCATGCGCAGCGCCTCGTCCGAGTTTCCGGGGTCCATCTGATAGGTCTTTTTGTCCCCCGTCAGCGCGCCCGAGGCGCCCACTGCATCTCGGAACGGTCCGTAGAACGCACTCGCATATTTGGCCGCATAGCTGAGGATCATCACGTTGTGATGGTCTGCGCCTTCCAAGGCGCGCCGCATTTCACCGATCCGGCCATCCATCATATCTGACGGGCCGATGATGTCGGCGCCCGCATCTGCTTGCGCCAGCGTCATCTTTACCAGCGCCTCGATCGTTTGATCGTTTATGATCTCACCATCGACCACATAACCGTCGTGGCCGTTGATATTGTATGGGTCCAGCGCCACGTCCGTCATCACTGCGATATTGGGTGCGGCTTTCTTGATGGCGCGAATGGCTCGGTTGGACAGGTTATCGGGGTTCCACGCTTCGGCGCAATCTTCGGTCTTTAGGGATGCGTCGGTGTAGGGAAAGATGCAGATTGCCGCGATACCCAGGGCCTGCGCCTCGACCGCAGCCTGTGCGATCAGATCGACCGAGCGGCGCATGACACCAGGCATCGAGGGGACAGGCTCTTCAATACCTTCGCCGTCTCGGACGAAAACCGGCCAGATCAGATCATCGGTGGTCAGTGTATTCTCGCGGACCAGCGCCCGCACCGCCTGTGATTGGCGTGGTCGACGAAAACGGGCCAGGGGATAGGGGGCAATGGTCGGTTTCATGACGCGCTCTCCTTGTAAATTCCAGCATTGGGTGGCATGAATTCCGTGTAGTCTCAAGGGTAACGATGGACGCGTCTTTGCGAAGAAGGTCCCTGAAGACGGAAATTAAGGGCTGACGCGTGGACTTATACTCTTCGATTTTTGAACTCATCGACATGCGCAGCTTTTCGAATCTCTGGTATTGGATCGGGCTTGCGGTGTTGTGGTCATCGGCCAGCCACTGGGCCATGGGCGTGCCGTATGACCTTGTTGTGCGCGCAAGACGGGTAGGCGGGCAATCGGAACAGGATTTGATGGATATCGTCCGCATTAACGGAAACCGATTGCTCTATATATTGGATGTATCCGGCCTCGCGATATTAGCGTTTAGTTGTTTTCTGTTCACGGGTCTCGCCACTTTGGGGTTCTATTACGGTGTCGAATTCGCGCAGGCCGTGTTTTTGTTGCTGTTTCCGATTTGTCTTGTCGTGCTGATCAATGTATCAGCCGCACGGAAACTGCGCCGGGAAACACCCAGTCTGGAGTATATTTCCAAGATTCTTACGCGCTGCCGGATCTATACGCAGATAGTTGGTATGATTTCGATCTTGATCACTTCGCTTTGGGGTATGTACCAGAATTTTTCCATCGGCGTCCCGGGTTGGTAAAATCAGAAAGGCTTGGCGATGACGGGTCCGAACCAAGTAATCGTTGGCGGCGCCCCCGAAGGGTTTGACGCACAGCTTGTCCTGAATGAGCTGGCGCGCTCGGGCGGGCCGGTGTGCCATGTTGCGCGTGATGACAAACGGCTAGAGGCGATGCGCGCGGCGCTTGCCTTTTTTGCGCCTGACATGCCGGTATTTGTGTTCCCAGGTTGGGATTGTCTGCCATATGATCGGGTATCGCCCAATGCGGATATCTCGGCAGCGCGTGTGGCCACCCTTGCTGCACTTGTGCACCAGATGCCGCAGCAATACGTGCTGTTGACAACTCTGAACGCCGCAACCCAACGCGTGCCCGCCCGTGCAGTGCTGCGAGAGGCGGCGTTTACCGCCCGTGTCGATCACCGCATTGATGAAACCGCGCTGCGGAATTTCCTTGTGCGCATGGGGTTCACCCAAAGCCCGACCGTGATGGAGCCTGGCGATTATGCCGTTCGAGGGGGTATCATCGACATTTTCCCGCCCGGCGAATCCGGGCCGGTGCGGCTGGACCTGTTCGGGGATGTTCTGGATGGAGCACGTCGGTTTGATCCGGTGTCGCAACGTACGACCGAAAAGCTGGCTGTTGTGGAGCTGGCACCAGTGTCCGAGGTCATTCTAGATGACGCGGCCATCACCCGGTTTCGGCAAAATTATCGCATCGAGTTTGGTGCGGCGGGCACAGATGATCCCCTGTACGAGGCCGTTAGCGCAGGGCGCAAGCATCAGGGGATCGAACACTGGCTGCCGTTCTTTCACGAAAAGCTGGAAACGCTGTTTGATTATCTGCCCGGTGCCACCATCTCGCTGGATGATCAGGTCACGCCCGCGCGTTTGGCGCGGTGGGACACGATTGCGGATCAATACGAAACGCGGCGGCTCGCGCTTGAGAACCGGTCGCGCATGGACACGGTGTATAAACCGACACCACCGGGCCTACTGTATCTGGATGACACTGCTTGGGAACAAGCTGTCGGCGATAGGCGCGTTCTGCAATTCAATGCATTGCCTCAGGCCCTTGGGCCCGGGGTGATTGACGCAGGTGGACGGATTGGACGGAATTTCGCGCCCGAACGGCAGCAGGAAAGCATCAGCTTGTTCGGAGCACTGGCCAGCCATATCACGGACAGAATGGCTAAGGGGCCGGTTCTGATTGCGTCTTACTCCGAGGGTGCCCGCGAACGTCTGACTGGGCTGATCGAGGATGAAGGCCTTGCCGAAGCGATCCCTGTGCCCGACGGTACGCGCATCGGCAAACGCGGGCTGCATCTGGCCGTCTGGGCGCTGGAGCACGGGTTCGAAACGCCCGACCTGACCGTGATCGCCGAACAGGATGTGTTGGGCGACCGGCTGATCCGGCAGCCCAAAAAGCGCCGCAAGGCCGAGAATTTCCTGACCGAAACCCAATCCCTCAGCCCGGGTGATTTGGTGGTCCATGTGGATCATGGCATCGGGCGTTATCTGGGGATGGAGGTCGTAACGGCGGCCGGTGCCGCCCATGAATGTCTGCTGCTGGAATACGCAGAACAATCCAAACTGTACCTGCCGGTCGAAAACATCGAACTGCTGTCGCGATACGGTCATGATGAGGGTCTGCTGGACCGATTGGGCGGCGGCGCGTGGCAGGCCAAGAAGGCCAAGCTGAAAGAGCGCATCCGCGAGATGGCGGATAAACTGATCCGCATCGCTGCCGAACGGGCTTTGCGCAAGGCCCCGATCATGGACCCGCCTCCGCACGCGTGGGAGGAGTTCAGTGCGCGCTTTCCCTATCAGGAAACTGACGATCAGCTGCGCGCAATCGGTGAGGTCATGGAAGACATGCATTCCGGCGCGCCGATGGATCGTCTGATTTGTGGCGACGTGGGCTTTGGCAAGACCGAGGTCGCAATGCGTGCCGCTTTCGTTGCCGCAATGTCGGGCGTGCAAGTGGCGGTGATCGCACCGACAACGCTGTTGGCGCGTCAGCACGCGGCCAGCTTCAAGGATCGCTTCCGGGGCTTCCCGCTTGAGGTGCGGCAGCTGTCCCGCTTCATCTCGGCCAAAGAGGCGCAACAGACCCGTGATGGGTTGGCGCGCGGCACGGTGGATATTGTAATCGGCACCCATGCCTTGCTGGCAAAAGGGATTCGGTTCAACAATCTGGGTCTGCTGATCATCGACGAGGAACAGCATTTCGGTGTTGGCCACAAGGAGCGTCTGAAACAGCTGCGTAGCGATATCCATGTCCTGACCCTGACCGCGACGCCGATTCCACGAACGCTGCAACTGTCCCTGACCGGCGTGCGTGACCTGTCGATCATCGGCACACCTCCCATCGACCGGCTGGCGATCCGCACCTATGTCAGTGAGTTCGACGCGGTCACGATCCGCGAAGCCCTGCTGCGTGAACATTACCGTGGCGGGCAGAGTTTCTATGTCGTCCCGCGCATCTCGGACCTACCCGAGATTGAAGAATTCCTGAAAGAGCAACTGCCCGAGCTGACTTATATGGTGGCGCATGGGCAGATGGCGGCGGGGGAACTCGACGATCGGATGAATGCGTTCTACGACGGCAAATACGATGTCTTGCTGGCCACCACGATTGTGGAAAGCGGGCTGGATATCCCGACTGCAAATACGATGGTTGTGCACCGGGCGGATATGTTCGGGCTGGCGCAGCTCTATCAGATCCGCGGCAGGGTCGGGCGGTCGAAAACCCGCGCCTATGCCTATCTGACCACAAAACCGCGCGCCCGTCTGACTGCCACGGCCGAAAAACGCCTGCGCGTTCTGGGCTCGCTCGACACGCTGGGGGCGGGGTTCACGTTGGCGTCTCAGGACCTTGATATTCGAGGGGCGGGTAACCTGTTGGGCGAGGAACAGTCGGGCCAAATGCGCGATGTGGGCTATGAACTCTATCAGTCGATGCTGGAGGAGGCGATTGCCAAGATCAAAGCCGGTGAGATGGAAGGCCTGTCGGATGCAGATGACCAATGGGCGCCGCAGATCAATCTTGGCGTCCCTGTCCTGATCCCAGAGGATTATGTGCCCGATCTGGATGTCCGCCTAGGCCTGTATCGCCGTTTGTCGTCGCTGTCGACCAAGGTGGAATTGGAAGGCTTCGCCGCTGAATTGATCGACCGCTTTGGCACGCTGCCGAAAGACGTCAACACCCTGATGCTGGTCGTGCGCATCAAGGCGATGTGCAAACGGGCGGGGATTGCAAAGCTAGATGGCGGGCCCAAAGGCGCGACGATCCAGTTTCACAACGACAAATTCGCCTCGCCTCAGGGGCTGGTCGAGTTCATCCAGAACCAGCGCGGGTTGGCCAAGGTCAAGGATAACAAGATCGTCGTGCGCCGCGATTGGAAGAAGGACAGCGACAAGATCAAGGGGGCCTTTGCCATCGCCCGTGATCTGGCGGAAAAGCTGCTGGCCGAAAAGAAAAGGGCCAAAGCCTAGTCACCGCTGACAAAGGTGCACAGCTGCCAGTCGCCGGCGTCGGATTTCGCCAATGCGGCCCGGAACCCGGTCATGGGCCACAGGAAATCGCTGTGCATATAGCCCTGACCCCCATCAGTCAGCAGAACCCTCTGGTATTGCGCGATGGGAGAGAAGTCGCGGATGATGACGACCTCATAGCTGATGAGGTCCAGTATCGCCGCGCCTCGATTTGGTGCGTTGCGCAGAGTTACATCCTGAGCGGTCACAAAATAGGCCAACGCCGGATCCAGCGAAGCGGGTAGGGTGAGCTGCCATTGGTGGGGCATCCAGAACTCGCCATCTTCGTTGAAATAGCCAGGCTGTGTCAGGGTGTTTTCCAGATCGGACCAAAAGGTTTCAACGACCTTTTCCCTGTCATCATCATCTTGCTCTGACGTTGCCGGTCCGGGAGTAAGATACTCGCGCAGCTCGTCCGGGCCGCCATTGCCGCCGTGGCTAAGGTAAATATCCGGGCAGGCAACAGACAGCACGCCTTCGATGTCGCGCTCGGCTACCATGTTCAGCAGGTTTGCCCGGAACGAGACGAGGGTGACATCCCGCTCGGCCTCGTCGACCGGCGGAAAGGATTGTCGATCCGCCAGCGCCGGGCTGCAGAGCAAAGCGAGCAGAAAGGCGTATCTCATTCGGCGGCCCTCATGGCGGCTTGAGCACAGAAACAGGACGCGCCAACAGCCCGGTCCGCACGAGCCAGAGCCAAATCCAGCCGTTGCCTGATCTGCACGATCTCAACCGTCTCACCGCGCGCCTTCAGGCAGTCATGCAGGCCCTTGAGGCTCCAGACATTGTCAGGATGGACAGAGGCACGGCTGAGCGTACCGCCCAACCCCAAATCCTCGCGGTATATGGCCTCGGCTTCGGCGGTATGCCCTTGTTCGAACAGCAATGCACCCAACGCGTGTCGAGTGGGCTGCATCCATCCCCATGGCTCGTCATAGGGCAAGGTGTCGTCCAGTTCGACCGAGCGGCGCAGATGGGCGTAGGCCGCATCGTAGTTTTCCATGCGATACTCGATTTCGCCACGCAGCATTTCGCGGGCAATGTCCAGCAGGTCGATCACACTGTTATTGTGCAGCAATCGCGTTTCTGGCACGCGGGCCTTGGCAGCGAGGAACAACTGCTCTTCAGCTTCGGCTTCGCTGACCTGCCCTGTGGCGGCAAAAGCAATGGCCCGGGCATAATGCGTGGTTGCCGTGAGAGTGCAGTACAGATCGGGGTCCGAGGGCAGCTCAAGCGCCATTGCCTCTTCCCAACGGCCAAACCGGATCAGGATATGCGGGCCCATTGACATGTAACTTTCGAAGAAATCCGCCATAGGCGGGCTTTCTATGCGCAGCATGTCTTCGGGTGTGGTGTCCCACAATCCCTGATTGGCCCGCAGAGCCGGTTCCATCTGTCCCAGAAATAGGGCGCCATATATGACAAAATGATAATTGTGCTGGCGGTAGCCGGTGTAGATGTTGAACGCGCCTTCGCGTTCGTAATATTTCAGGTCGGCCTCAACGGCTTTTTGGTTCCAGTGGACGACGTTCTGGTAATGGCCGCACAGCACATCGATATGGGTGGGCATATGCACCAAATGGCCCGCATCGGGAACCAGCGTCCGCAGAACATCCCCCGCTTTCAGCGCTTTTTCCGGGGTCGGAGACATCTCCATCAGGTGGACATAAAGATGCAGTAACCCGGGATGAGACATCGCTGCTGGATCATCAGCCATCGCCTCCTCCAGCGCTTTTTGCGCCTCGACCGTGGCGGCCCCTTCGGCGGGCTGGCCGGTCGTCAAATCCCACATTTGCCAGGGAGTGAGGTTCAAAAGCGCTTCGACATAGATCGTGCGCAGGTCCAGATGAGCGGGCTGCGATGCAAACGCTGCGCGCATAGCATCGGCAAAATCGTTATCCCAGTTGTGCATGTCGTCAATGGCTTCGCGCTGGGGATAGCGGGCGGGAAGCGCGCGGATCAACGCTTGTTCAACCGGCGTACATTCGCCCGCAAGAGACATGGCCAGCTGCGTCGCATCATAGGCCAGCGCCAGCGCCTTTTGCCGGCCCGCGTCATCGTGCAGGTCCCAGGGCATGTTGTAATTCGGCCCCGCCGCATAGGCGACGCCCCAATGGGCCATGGCGCAGTTCGGGTCATGCTCTAGCGCGCGCTGAAAACAGACGACGGCCTCTTCGTGGTTATAGCCATAGGTCCAGACCAGCCCCCGGTCGAACCACAGTTGCGCATCGGGCGAAGAGGTGCTTACCGGACAGGAATGCGTGCCCAGATCGTAGTAATCGCTCATTGAATATCTCCCCTCGAAACAAGGGGAGGATAACGTGTTTCACGCGCTCTGCACAGATCAGGCGGGCAATCTGTCTTCTATCCGGCCCATATACAGCATCAGGCCGAACCCCATCGTGCACATAGTCAGGACACCTATTGCCAAGGGCAGGATCGATCCGTCAAACAACTGTCCCAAGGGGGCTGCTACTGCAGCGGCCAGAACGGTTGATACCGCGCCTATGACTGACGCTGCCATGCCCGCAATATGGCCCATCGGCTCCATCGCTATGGCATTCAGGTTGCCCATCGTCATACCGGCCATGAAGAACACGGCAGTCTGCCAACTGACAAAAAGCGCAAATGAGGCGCCATCAGAAAGGTCCAGACCATTCATTACCATGACAAAACACGTAAAGATGATCTGTGCGCCCAAAGTCCAGGTTACAATCCGGCGCATCCCCAATCGGATGACCAAAGTCGCGTTCAACAAACTGGCCGAGCCAGCCATCAGAGCAACGAAACCAAACCAGAAGGGGAAACTGTCTGCTCTGTCGTAGATGATGTCATAAACAGGTTGTACCATCGTCAGCATGGTGAACAGCATCCCAAGGCAAAGCGTTTGCACCATGATCGAAACCCGCACAGTCGGGTGTGCAAACATCTGCCGCGCGGCATCAATCATAAGCGGCAGGCGCAGGGGGCGGCGATTTTCGGGTGCCAGAGGTTCGCTCAGACGCAGGCCCATCCACGTGATGGTGATCAAAGAGAACAACATGAACGAAGCGAAGATGCCACGCCACCCGGCCAGAGCGATCACCCCGGCACCCATCATAGGCGCGATGGCGGGAACCAGCGTAAAGATCATCATGGCAATCGAGACGATGCGGGCCATCTCACGGCCGGAATAGAGGTCACGGATAATGGCCATGGCCACCACGCGTGGGGCCGCGCTGCCGATGCCTTGAAAGATGCGCGCAATCAACAGCATCTCAAGCGAGGAGGTGGCCCAGGCAACTGCGGCAGACAGGATATACAGCGCAGAGCCGACGTAAATTACCGGCTTGCGCCCGAATGCATCCGACAGAGGGCCGGTGAAAAAGGTGCCGATCCCCATGCCCAGCACAAATGAGGTCAGGATCAACTGCGCCTTGTTTGCATCACCTGGGCTGAGTTGCGCGCTGATCTGCGGCAGGGCGGGCAGCATCGAGTCGATAGAAAACGCGATTGTCGCAAACATCATTGCGATCAAAGCGACAAATTCTCCGCGCGGCATGCGATTACTCATGGGGCTCTCCTGACCCGTTCGCGCTATCACAGCGGATTGGGCACGGCCAGTGATCAGAATGCACAGGAGGCTGTGCTATTTTGCAGGGGAAGCCTCGATTTGAGACATGATTTCACCGATCACGCGTTCCCACATTTCCGGTGGTTGCGCGCCGGGGACAGCATGTTGGTTGGCAACGATAAAAGTCGGTACCGACGTCACACCCATCTGCCGGGAATGCGCGTCACGGTTGCTGATGTCGGTGCGGTCGGCGTCGGATTTCAGCAGCTTCATGACGACGGCGGCGTCCATCCCCTGACTGTCGGCAATATCCGCCAGAACCTCGTGGTCGCCGATATCGCGACCCTGTACAAAATAGGCCTGAAACAGGGCATCAACTATAGCGTTCTGCTTGTTTTCGATCCCGGCCCAGTGGATCAGCCGATGAGCATCCAGCGTGTTCGGGGTGCGCTTCATCCCCTCAAAGTCGATGCCCAAACCTGCATTTTCGGCATGCTCGACCACCGGGGCATACGCACGGATGGCACCGTCTTTGCCGCCGAATTTGCGCTCCAAGTATTCGCGCCGATCCATGCCTTCGACCGGCATATCGGGGTTCAGCTGAAAGGGGTGCCATTCAATGATGAATGGATGATCCGGAGTTGCAGCCAACGCCTTGTCCAGATGAGTCTTGCCAATATAGCACCAGGGGCAGATCGGGTCAGACATGATGTCGAGCTTGACGGTCTGGGTCATGTATTGGTCGCCTTGAAATAGGCCGGCAGCGCCCGGCGCAAAAGTTTGCCATTGCCGCCTGTTGGCAGCTGAGGCAGATGGATAAAGGCGCGCGGTTGCTTATAGCGCGCCAGATTTGTCTCGACATAGGCGCGCAGGGCGTCCTCGTCCAGCTTTTCCGGCCCGGTATAGAATGCCACTATGACAAAACTGTCCTGCTTGACCTCAACGGTGGCCGCGCCGACCTGCGAGATGCCGGGATATCGGGACAATGTGGCCTCGACCTCGATCGGTGAGACCCGGTAGCCGCCTGCATTCATCATATCATCGTCTCGGCCAAGATAGGTGATCTGACCATCAACTGCCATTGCACCCTGATCGCCGGTCAGAAACCACTCGCCCTGCATCCTGGCCAGCGCTTCGTCCGGCGCGTTGAGATAGGTCAGCATTAGGCCGGGGTCTGATCGGTGGATGGCGATGGTCCCTTCTTTCCCCTGTGGAACCGGCCCGTCTGGACCCAGAATTGCCACACGTCGCCCGGGTTGTGGTTGCCCCAGTGCATCGCCACGTGCCGGATAGGCTGGGCTTGAAGAGATGAAGGTCGAGCATTCGGACATTCCAAAAGCTTCATACAACTCGCGCCCGGTGATCCGTGTCCATTTCTGGTGCAGATGCCGTGAGAGTTTTTCGCCAGCGCAAAGACCGTGCCTCAGATCGGGAAGGTGCAGATCGTTTGCTTCGTTCAAAATTTTCCGAAACACGCCCGGAGCTGCAGCAAATATCGTGGCACGGTGATTGCGCAGCATATCGGGTAGGTTCGACAGATCGGTGCCGGGTTCCGGTATCAACGCTGTCGCGCCAATAGTCCAGGGATCCATCAGTCCTGTCCCCAACGTATAGGTCCAGTTGAACGCACCTGCATGGCACAATCGATCCGTTTCCTGCAGGCCGTACCACCCATCCACCATCATCTGCCGCGCCCAAATTGCACGATGGGCATGTGCAACGGCCCGTGGCTTGCCCGAGGTGCCAGAGGTATAGACCACATAAGCCATGTCTTCGGGGTCGCCCATCCGAAACTCGGCCAGAGGTAGATCGCGCATCTCGCGCAGTTGGCTCAAAGATATTTGGTTCGGGTGATCCGCGCTGGCGATATCGGGATCGCGCAATATGGCGGCGGGCTTCAGATCTTGGATGATCTTTGCCGTTTCCGGCTGTGTCAGCTGTGACGATGTCGGCACGGGTACAATGCCGACCGCGATTGCACCCAGATAGGTTATTGGAAAATCAACCGTGTTCCCCAAACGCATCAAGACCAGATCGCCCGGTTTCAGACCGGCCCCCAGCAGACCTGTACCGGTTGCAAGGATCGCGCGTTTCAACGCAGAAAAGCTCCAGTTCTGTGCCGACGTTGCGCCAAGTACCGACAAGGCAATCTTGTCGCCATTGCGATCTGCTTGACGCAACACATGCGCGGCCAGATTGAAAGGGGTGGGGCAGGCCTTGGGCGGGCCTTGATCGAAAAGGGAAAGCATGGCGTCTGGCTAACGCGGCAACTGCTGCGTTGCAAGCGGGACAGGCTGGCCCTATAGAGTGGCGCATGAGAACCAAAGAGCAGACATCTCTGATCCGAATTGCCCGAAACTCGGGCGAGCACACAGAGGTCGAACCGCTGGACCTTGGCGTCCGTGTGCGTGAATTGCGCAAGGCGCGCAACTGGACTTTGGAACAAGCGGCCAATCAGGCGGGATTGGCGCGTTCAACACTCAGCAAAATCGAAAACGGGCAGATGTCGCCTACATACGATGCGCTGAAGAAACTGGCGATCGGGCTGGAAATCTCTGTTCCGCAGCTGTTCACGCCGCCACAGCGCGAGCAGGTGATCGGGCGTATGGCTGTGACCCGGATGGGGCAAGGCACCAGCCACGCAACCACAACATACGAGCACGAACTGCTGGCTGAGACGCTTACGAAAAAGCAGATGCTGCCCTATCGCGCCCGTGTACGTGCCCGGTCGATGGATGAGTTTGACGGGTGGGTCCGCCACGATGGCGAAGAATTCCTGTACGTGCTGACGGGTGTCGTTCGCCTGTATACCGAGTTCTACGAACCCGTCGAAATGCGCCGCGGTGACAGCGCCTATTACGACGGCAGCATGGGGCATAATGTCGTTTCGGTCAGTGAAGAAGACGCGATGATCCTGTGGGTGACGTCACTTACCTAGATGTTTGGTGACTTCACGGGTTAGCGCTTCGGTGAACAGGAAATCCTCAAGCTCTTCATGTGCCTCGTTCACCGTCAGATGATGGCGTTCGGCCAGATAAGCCTCGAATTGCGCACGGTCGCGCCCGACCGCATCCATGTCTCGGTCGCGCAAATTGGGAAACCGCCGTTTTGCACGGGCGTACATTTCATTCCAATCTTGCGTCAGATCGTTCCACTTAAACATCAATTGGGCTTTCTGTTTGTCTGGCTACAGATCTGCTCGGCCCTGAATTCAGGGTACGAATGGTGTTTGCAGGTAGGGCTATGGCAAAATGTCGCACCTTGAGCGTGCGAAGTTTAAATCAGTTAGGCCCGCCACAGGAAATCTGAGACGGGCCTACGGACCAAATAGTTTTGAGTGAGTGGAGGCTGGTCCGAAAATACTGTTCCTGATGTTGTAACACAGCTATGTGTCGGTAATGTTTGGCGTAATTCAAATTGGATACATTTGTACTAGTCGCAGGCTATATCTTTCGAACCCGTTACGTAAAGCCCCTTGTTGAAATTTTTCAAATTTGTCTGAAACTAGGGATCGCATCAATTTATAGCGGAATGCCCACAGCCTTTACCTGCATGTCGTGGTACTGCGGGTCTGTGCCAGAATCCGCCGAAGGGTATGAGACCCACACAGCAAACGCCGAACGGGTCTTATTGCATCACATCTGCAGCGGTTGCGATCCTCTGGAACGAGATTGGCACGGACAGTTAGCAATTAGGAAAGGACGGGGCCGCCTCTTTTGAGGCGCTGCTATTCCTCGTACCACCAGACCTGCGGCATGTATTCCGGCCCGTCACCGTATATGGGCAGGGTTTCCGGCTGTTTCAGCTCACGCGCATGTGCAATCCGGCCGACGTCAAAGCTCCAGATCGGGATGACATACCGGCCAGCGGTTAGAACGCGATCCAGCGCGCGGGTCGCAGACACGAAATCTTCGTGGCTTTCAGAGGCCAGCATCGTATCGATCAAACCGTCCACTGCTGGCGACTGAACCCCCATCAGGTTACGTGTTCCTGCCGTGTCAGCATTTTCACTGCCCCAATACAGGCGTTGTTCGTTACCCGGCGACAGGGAAAGAGCCCGGCGAAATGGGGTCATGTCAAAATCATGCGCATCCATCCGAGAGGTGTATTGTGCGTCGTCGATTTTTTCGACTGTAAGCTCGATGCCAAGCCGTTCAAGCGTACGCGCATAGATTTCGGCGATCGTTCCGACATTCTGGACAACGTTGAGGCTGCCCTGGCTGATGACCATGTCAACGATGAACGCTTCGCCATCTGCGTTTCGCAACACGCCATCCTGAACTGTCCAGCCAGCCTCTTGCAGAAGCTTGGTTGCCTTGCGCAGATTGGCCCTGTTGCGTTCCGAACCGTCACCTACCGGCAGCTCGTAACCTTCCAGCGTACCGGGCAACAGTGTATCGGCGTACGGCTGCAGCAGTTCAGCCACCTGACCGGTGGCAGTACCGGGTTGCATCGCCAGATCCGAGCCCGAGAAATACGAGGTTATCCGCGGTTGCGCGCTTCCGGTGACGGTGTCGTTGATGAATTCGAAATTGAAAGCCAGAGTCAGAGCCTCGCGCACGCGCCAATCATCGAAGGGTGGCTTGCGCGTATTCATGACAAATCCGGTCATGCCCGAAGGCTTGCGATGCGGGATTTCGGTTTTCAGCACATCGCCGCGCTGTACCGCGGGGAAGTCATACTGGTTGTTCCACTTATCGGCGTTAAACTCGCGCACGGCTGAGAGCTCGCCTGCTTTGAAGGCCTCGAATGCGACTGTGCCATCCCCGTAGAACTCGATCCGCATCTCATCCAGATTCATGGTGCCGCGCCGAAACGGAATGTCAGCGCCCCAGTAATCCGGATTGCGACGCAGGTTCACATACCGTCCGGCTTCGTACCCGTCGATGACATATGGTCCAGACCCCAAGGGGATGTCTTGCAGCGGCGCGTCGGCAAAGTCTTTACCCTCCCACTGTGCCTTCTGAAGGATCGGGCGCATCCCGGCGATCAACGCAAGCTCGCGGTCGGGGTCGTTAAACGTGATGCGGACGGAACGCGGTCCGGTTTGTTCGATACTGTCGATCTTTCCCCAAAGGCCGCGATATCTCAGATGCCCTTCGGTTCCCAAAGTCTCATATGACCATATGACATCCTCGACAGTGACTGGTGACCCATCCGAGAATCGGGCATTCTCTCGCAGGGTAAATTCGACCCAGGATCGGTCTGGAGCCGTCTCAACTGATTCGGCTAACAACCCGTAAAGAGTGAAAGGTTCGTCCCAGGAACGCCCCATCAGGCTTTCATGGGTCCAAAATCGCAACTGCCAGGGTGACGTGCCTTTTTGCACAAACGGGTTAAGGCTGTTATAGCCGCCGGTATTTCCAAATACGACTTTGCCGCCTTTGGGTGCATCAGCGTTGACATAGGGTAGCGACACAAAATCCGGTGGTAGGGCAGGGTCGCCATACATAGCTATGCCATGGGTCGATTCTGCATGGGCTGCTGCAACGGCAAAAACACTAACGATTCCCGCGATCATAGGGCGAACGGGGCGAAGGAAATCGGGGCTCATTTTGGAAACAATCCTGCTCTGGCCTTATTTTGTTGGGATTCACCGTAGCCATGATTTTTCATATTATCAAACTTTTAGCTTGGACGAAGGCGTAGAATTGCTTATAAAGGGCGTACTGCTCGATAGGTTTCTTGCCTGTATGAAACCTGCCTCAATAACTTAACGCCCGCTTCGTGCGGGCGTTTTTTTGTGCGATTTTCGCTGATACAGCGCCCTCAATCTTTCCCCGTTTTCTTTGCAGGTGCAGCATGGCACTGTGCCGTCAACACGGAATCTGACGGAGAGCACCCATGAGTCTTTCGGGCAAAACAGCAATCATCACAGGATCGAATTCGGGCATCGGGCTGGGCATCGCCCGCGAGCTGGCCAAAGCCGGGGCGGATGTGGTGCTGAATTCGTTTACTGACCGCGACGAAGATCATGCTCTGGCCGCAGAGATCGGGCAGGAAACCGGAACCAACGCGCGCTATATCAAAGCGGACATGTCCAAGGGTGACGAGTGTAGGGCGCTGATCGAAAAGGCTGGAGCCTGCGATATCCTGGTCAACAATGCCGGCATTCAGCATGTGGCGCCGATTGATCAGTTTCCAACCGACAAATGGGACGCGATCATTGCGATCAACATGAACTCGGCCTTTCACACCACTGCCGCCGCGTTGCCGATGATGCGCAAGGCGGGCTGGGGACGGGTGGTGAATATTGCATCGGCCCATGGGTTGACGGCATCGCCTTTCAAAGCCGCCTATATCGCGGCCAAGCACGGTGTTGTCGGGATGACCAAAACCGTAGCCCTCGAGACCGCACAAGAGCCGATTACCTGTAATGCGATTTGCCCGGGATATGTGCTGACGCCGCTGGTCGAAGAGCAGATACCCAATACGATGAAAGAATACGATATGAGCCGTGAGGATGTCGTGAAGAATGTCCTGCTAAAGCGGCAACCTTCGAAAGAATTCGCTACGGTCGAACAACTGGGCGGTACGACGATCTTTCTGTGCTCGGATGCGGCGGCGCAGATCACCGGCACGACGATTTCAGTTGATGGCGGGTGGACCGCGCTCTGAGCCTTGGGGAGTAGGGCAGTGATACGTATCAATCTGGCTTTGCAGGGCGGCGGCGCGCACGGCGCGTTCACTTGGGGTGTGCTGGATCGTCTGCTGGACGAAGATGATATCGAAGTCGCGGCGATCACCGGAACATCGGCAGGTGCACTGAACGGTGCGGCCTATAAGTCTGGCATGGTACGGGGCGGCCGGGAGGGCGCGCGCGCCAATCTTGATGCGCTCTGGGCTCGTATGGGGGCCGTCGACGATACGAACCTGACCAACTGGATGCGTGCGTTTGAGCCCTCACATATCGCACAGTCCATCGAAAATTCGCTGCCGTTTGCTGTAGGCGACGCCTGGTCGCGATTGGTTTCGCCTTATGCCTATGGGCCGTTCTACCGTAACCCCTTGGAACCTGTGGTCGAGCGCTTTGATTTCGATGAAATATGCGCTGCCGAAGGTCCGCGTCTGTATGTCTGCGCGACATGCGTGCGCAGCGGAAAGATACGGGTGTTCACAGGGAATGAGCTGTCGACTGAGGCCATCCTTGCTTCCGCCTGTTTGCCAACCCTGTTTCAGGCGGTCGAGATATTCGATCCAAAATCGGGCCGGACCGAGGCTTACTGGGATGGCGGATATACCGGTAATCCAGCTCTGTATCCCTTGTTCAATTCCGATCTGCCCGAGGACGTGGTGATCGTGAACATCAACCCTCTGGAACGGGAAGAAATCCCAAAGACGCCGCAGCAGATCCAGAACCGGATCAATGAGATTGGCTTTAACTCATCGCTGTTTCGGGAACTGAGGGCCATAAGCTTCGTTCAGCGCTTGCTGGAAGATGGCAAGCTGAAAGCGGGCGAAATGAGCCGTGTTTTGGTTCACATGATTGCCGATGACGCGTTGATGAATGACCTCTCGGTCGCGACCAAGACAGTGCCCAACCCTGTGGTCCTGCATAAACTCAAAGAAGCTGGCCGCAATGCAGCTGATCAGTTTTTGACAGATCACAAGGCCGATTTGGGTGCACGCAGCACGGTCAATCTGCCGGAAATGTTTGGATAGTCACTCTGGTGGCTGGGTCGGGTCTTTGTCGTTCGGGTAAACAAGACCGGCCGAAATCACCAGCTTGGCGGCATCTTCGATCGACATGTCCAAAAGGATGACGTCCTCGATCGGAAAGAACAGCAAGAACCCCGATGTCGGGTTGGGTGTCGTCGGAATGAACACGCTGTACAGATCGCCACCCGCTTCTGCACGTTCGTTGACTTCTCCCTTGGCGGTGGTCGAGACGAACCCGATGGCCCAGATGCCACGGCGCGGATATTGAACCAGACAGGCTTTTTCAAATGACCGTTCAGTCTGGGCAAAGACGGTCTCGGAAATCTGCTTGATGCCTGAATAGATGGACCGGATGACCGGCATCCTGTTCACCAGGCTTTCGGTGAACGAGATAAAGGATCGGCCCAGGATGCCCTTGGCAACCCAGCCCACCACGACGGTGAACACCAGAAAAAAGATGACACCTACACCGCGCAGGTTGATGCCAACATATTGTTCAGGCTGGAATTGGTGGGGAACCAGCGGCAGAACCGCACTGTCGATCCAGCCGACAACAGACCAGATCAGCCAGATCGTCAACCACACCGGAGCAATAACGACGATGCCCGTCAGAAAGGACGCGCGCAGCCTTGAGAACAGGCCGGGCTGTCGGTTGGGTTCTTCGTCAAAAGGAGTGTTCATTGCGGTCCTGAGTGGCTTGCGAATTTAGTTAAGCAGTCCTTGGCCTTGGTACAATAGCTATATGTCAATCCGCCTTGGCGGACAGGGCGCGGGCGATCCCGGCTGCCAGACGGGCATTGTTGCGGACCAATGCGATATTGGCGGTCAGAGAACGACCTTCGGTCTGCTCATAAATCCGTTGCAACAGGTAGGGAGTAACCCCTTTACCGCTGATCCGATGCGCATCTGCATCCGCCTGGGCCGAGGCGATGATCGGGGCCAGTTCCTCGGATGGGATCTGATCGGCCTCCGGGATCGGATTGGCGACAAGTTGGCCGCCGGGCAGGCCAAGCGCGCGTCTGGTCGCATGTGCGTGCGCGACGTCTTCCGCACTGTCCATGCGCAGAGGGGCTGCCAGCGGGGATTTTGCCGACCAGAAGGCCGGAAATTCGTCCTGGCCATAGGCAATGACCGGAACGCCCAGTGTTTCCAGAACCTCAAGCGTCTTGGCCAGATCGAGGATGGCTTTGGCGCCTGCGGCAACAACCGTGACCGGGGTATGGGCCAATTCGTGCAGGTCAGCAGAGATATCGAACGAGGTCTCAGCCCCTTGGTGGACGCCTCCAATACCGCCGGTGGCGAAAACGTCGATCCCGGCGTGATGGGCGGCGATCATGGTTGCGGCGACCGTTGTTGCACCGGTCCCACCGGTTGCCATGCAGGCGGCCATATCGGCACGGGACAGTTTGGCGACCCCATGCACTTGGCCCAGCGCTTTCAACTCTTCGGCTTCCAGACCGACGTGAAGCGTACCATTGATCACCGCCATGGTGGCTGGTACAGCGCCCGCCTCTCGGATGTCTTGTTCAACCTGTGCCGCAACCTCGATGTTCTGCGGGTAGGGCATACCGTGGGTGATGATCGTGCTTTCCAGCGCAACGATAGGTTGGCCTGCGTCTTTGGCGGCGCGGACCTCGGCAGAATATTGAATGTTGATCACAGTGGGGTTTCTCCGGAAACGTAAGTTGCGGCGGCATGCAGGGCACGTGACAGGGCCTCATCGCTTGGGGCACCGGTGGCCTCGGATGCGATATGCGCCGCCATGAAGGTATCACCCGCGCCGGTCACACGGGTGACTAGAACGGATGGGGGTTTTTGGGTCAAGATTTCCTCAGCGCAGGCAACGGTTGCCGAACTGCCGCCATCAGTCACCAGCACGCGCAGCGCGCCGCGATCTAGCAGCCCCTTGGCGGCGCTTGCCGAATCCGCGAATTCGCGCTGGCACAGGATGCCAGCTTCTTCGAGGTTCACATAAAGCGTCGCGCGGGCATGTTTGAGGAAAGGCAGCAGGCGATCGGCCTTGCCGGGTGAGGCCGGTGCCACGCGCAGGTCGGCCCCGGCGAAGGCTGGGCTTTGCGCGATTTCTTCCAAAAGCGACAGCGTCAGGTTGCCATCCAAAGCGACAGGGCCACTGAATGGCATGGTCTCTGTGCCTAATGGGCCTTGCATCAGGGGTTTCAGAATTTTTGCCCCTGCAGCCTCAAGTGAATGGGCGTCCGCAATCGCGGCAATCAACCCATTGGCGCCCTCGACAGCCATATATCTGTCGGTCGGCAGGTCCTGCGAGCGATAGATGTGATCCGTTACCATCCCTAGCCGGGCGCAGGCATTGACCAGCTCATCCCCTTCGGGATCGCGGCCAATGGCGGTCAGCAGGGTGGGCGTCATGCCAAACCGCACCAGCGTCATGGCAATGTTCATTGCCACGCCTCCGGGCAGGCGGGTGATCCTGCCGGGAACATCCGACCCCTGCCGCATGGCGCTGGCAGAACGCCCGATCACGTCCCACAGGACAGAACCGATACAAAGAATTTCGCTGTTCTGAGTCATGTCGACGTCATGCCGCAGCCCCGGCGTGGGTGCAAGGGTTAACGCTCACATCCTGCTCAGCCCATGGCGGTGATCAGGTCGTTCAGTCCAGCGGCCGGGTCATCTTGTGACCAGATCTCATCCCCGATGCCAAAGAAATCGGTGCAGGGGCTGAGGTCACGGATCAATTCGGGGGTCAGGCCGCCTTCTGCCACAACCGGCACTTCGATCATCTCGGACCACCACTGGAACAGATCGAGCTCGGCCACGGTTCCGTCACCCAAAGAGGACGTACCAACCGGGCCAAAAGCCACATAATCCGCCCCGGCCTCACCAGCCGACATGCCGTCATGGCTGGAGGTGCCGCAGAAGCAGCCGACAATGGCATCCGCACCCAATTCCTTACGCACATACCGGACCGAGCGCGCGCCATCATCCAGATGCACACCATCCAGGCCCAGACGCTGGGCCAACAGGACATGGTTGGAAATCACCAGCGCCACGTCCCGCGTATGTGCCACCTCGCGACAGGCATCAGCGGCGCGGGCAATCGTATCCTCGTCATTTCCCGCAAGGGCCAGACGGATGCAGGCGATTTCGGTGCTGTCCAGAACGCGGGCCAGTTGGTCGGGGAACGTGCTCAACGTGATGGTCGGCGGGGTGATCAGGTAAATCTGCGGCTGCTCGGGGGTGTCCATCGGCGCGTCCTTAGCTTTAAGTCTTTTGCGCGGTTTAGCGGATTGCGGGCCGGAAGCAAACTTTTATGCCTGTTTCAGGCAGAATTGGCGCCGCCAATGGCTTGCCCTGCGTTGGCGCGACGATTACAGCAGGCGCAGTTTTCGGAGACAATCATGCCAAGCGACAAATCCCAGCCCTCATTTGTGCTCGTGCGCCCGCAGATGGGTGAAAATATCGGTGCCGCCGCGCGGGCGATGTGGAATTTCGGGCTGGACCGGATGCGGATCGTGGCCCCACGTGATGGCTGGCCAAACCCCAAGGCGGTGGCCATGTCCAGTGGGGCGGGCCGTCTGCTGGATGAGGCGCAGCTGTTTGACGATCTGGCTGGCGCGCTGTCTGACAGTACCTATGTCTTTGCTACTACGGCCCGCCAGCGCGGGTTGACCAAGCCGGTCTTCAGCCCCGAACGCGCTATGCAGATCGCGGCCGAAAAGGTCGCTGCGGGCGAAAAAGTCGCCGTGCTGTTCGGCCCGGAACGGGCAGGGCTTGAGAATGAGGATATCGCCAAGGCCAATGCCATCATCTCGGTCCCGGTGAATCCGGAATATGCCTCATTGAACCTTGGACAATGCGTGTTGCTGACCGCCTATGAGTGGATGCGCCAGACAGGCGACGTCGTGCATGAGGCAACCGATCTGGGCAAAGGCGACTGGGCCACAGGCATCGAGGTCGAAAAACTGGTCGAACATTATGAAGACCGGCTGGAAGAGGCGGGGTTCTTTTACCCGCCTGAAAAAGCCGAAAGCATGAAGACCAATCTGCGCAATCTGTGGTCACGGATGCGGATGACGCGGGCGGATGTGCAGATGTTGCACGGGGTCATGCGTCAGATGGTCCGTTGGAAAGACAAAGGGTAAGGCTGGACCTCGTCCCATGGTGGTCCTAGCTTGCAACGAAATTCAAGACACATGAGGAACGCATGAGCGGCAAGCGCAGCATCTTCGAAGAGGTCTCAGACTCTGAAAAACAACAAGCGGTTCAACCTGGTATGATTGACCGGGGCCGCGGTGGTGCGCGTAAGGCTATCCGGGCCTGGCTGATGATCCTGTTTGCGCTTGTGGTTGTGATGATTGCGGTGGGTGGGCTGACCCGCCTGACCGATAGCGGGCTGTCGATCACCGAATGGCGCCCGCTCACCGGGGCTGTCCCGCCGATGACCGAAACCGACTGGCAGGCCGAGTTCGACAAGTACAAGCAAATCGACCAGTGGCGCATCCAAAACCAGTGGATGGAGCTTGCGGACTTCAAATCCATCTATTGGTGGGAATGGGGCCACCGGCAGTTGGGCCGTGTGATCGGGCTGGTCTGGGCGCTTGGCTTTTTCGGGTTCCTTATTGCCCGCAAGATACCAACAGGCTGGACCGGCAAGCTGATGATCCCCGGTGCTTTGGGTGGGATTCAGGGAGCGGTTGGCTGGTGGATGGTTGCGTCAGGCGTGACGCAGGGCGAGGGGATGATCGCCGTTGCCAGCTATCGCCTGGCGATCCATCTGGGTCTGGCCTTTGTGATCTTGGGTTTCCTCGCCTGGTATATGTTCGAACTTGGCCGGGATGAGCGTGACCTGATGCAGGCCCGCCGCGCGAAAGAGGCCAAACTGTTTTCCCTGTCTACCGGCCTGATGCATTTCGCATTCCTGCAGATCCTCATCGGCGCACTTGTCGCAGGTATCGACGCTGGGCGGTCTTATACCGACTGGCCATTGATCGGCGGGCAGATTTTCCCGCCGGACGCGGCGATACTGGAACCGATGTGGCGGAACTTTTTCGAAAGCCCCGGGCTTGTGCAGTTCATCCATCGTTGCGCGGGTTATCTGCTGTTGATCTTTGCCATCGTTGTCTGGCGGCGTGGCAATTCCAGTGCGCATCCGCAAACGCGCTTTGCCTTCAACATGATGTTCGCTGCCTTGTCGCTGCAGGTGGTTGTCGGGATCATGACCGTGATCTACGCGGCCCCCTGGCAGATCGCCATTTTCCATCAGTTCATGGCCGTGATCGTGTGGACTCTGATCCTGCGTGCGCGCTTCCTGACAGCCTATCCCATCGCAACTTCGATCCGCGGAGCCTGACCCAGATGACTGCCTATGATAAACTGATGGCCTTCCAACGTGAAACTTCAGCCCTTGGTCAGATTGCCGGGCGTCTGGGATGGGATCAGGAAACAGTTATGCCGCGCGGCGCAGCACCGCAGCGCGCAGAAGAAATGGCCGCGATCGAATCTGTTTTGCATGCCCGACGGTCTGATCCGCGTGTGGCAGAGTGGCTGGAGCAGGCCGACCCGCAGGACGATGTCGCCCGCGCGCAACTGCGCGAGATCCGCCGGTCCTATGAGCGGACCGTGAAAGTGCCCGCCGATTTGGCCAAGACCATCGCACGCGTTACCTCAGCCGCGCAGGGCACATGGGCACAGGCGCGCGCCGATGAGGATGTGGCGGCCTTTTTGCCCGTGTTGGAAGAGGTTGTGGCGCTCAAACGTCAGGAAGGTCAGGCCCTGGCACAGGGCGGTGATGTCTATGACGCCATGGTCGAAGATTACGAGCCCTATACGACCGGCACTCAGATCGCTGCGATCTTTGACCAGATGCGTCCGCGTCTGGTGGCATTGCGAGCAGCCGTACTGGATCAGCCCGGACCGGCCGCCCTGACTGGGACGTTTGACTCAGCGACCCAGATGCGCCTGTCACAGAAGCTGGCCACCGGATTCGGTTACGACCTGAACACTGGCCGGGTCGACAAGGCCGTTCACCCGTTCAGCTCGGGCAGCGGATTGGACGTGCGGATCACCACGCGCACCAGCGAGACCGATCCGTTCAACTGTTTCTATTCAACCATTCACGAGGTCGGCCACGCCGCCTATGAACAGGGCATCGACCCGGCCTACCTTTTGACCCCGCTGGGGCAGGGCGTGTCGATGGGCGTGCACGAAAGCCAGAGCCGGATTTACGAAAACCAACTGGGTCGATCACGCGCCTATACCGGCTGGCTGTTTGGCCAGATGGTCGAGGCTTTTGGCAGTTTCGGCGTCGCCGATGCCGATGCGTTCTATGCCACGGTCAACCGGGTCCATAACGGCTATATCCGCACCGAGGCGGATGAGGTGCAGTACAACCTGCACATCATGCTGCGCTTTGATCTTGAGCGTGCGTTGATGAGCGGCGATCTGCAGGTCAGAGACCTTGAGGGTGCATGGAATGACCGGTTCAAGGCCGATTTCGGCTATGCGGTTGATAAGCCCTCGAACGGGTGTCTGCAGGATGTCCATTGGTCCGTCGGTCTGTTCGGGTATTTCCCGACCTACTCGCTGGGCAATGTCTATGCCGGATGCCTGAATCAGGCTCTGCGATCCGCGCTGCCCGATCTGGATACTCAACTGGCCGAGGGTGACACGTCGGGCGCCACCGGTTGGCTGCGCGAAAACCTCCAACGCCACGGCGGCCTTTTCGCCCCACGCGAGATCATCCAACGCGCAAGTGGAATGGAACCGGGTCCAGAACCACTGTTGGAGTATCTGGAGCAAAAGTTTGGATCGTTGTACGGGTTGTGATAGTGGGCCTAACTGGGCCTGACCAGACAACGCACTCAATCGTACACCCAATTCGTGATAGGAGACGAAAGCTTGCTCTGAGCCCAAACCTGCCGAGAAAGCGCCAACCTGCTTATAAGTTGACACTTGTCAAGGATCGAGACTTTTAGTTCACCTACTCTGACAATGGATTGTCCACTACTTAGGCGCTTCCGACATGAACGGATTTATCCAAATTGGTATAGCAATCAGTATTATAGTTTGGGCAGTTCCCTCAACTGCCCAGAGGGCGAATCCCCATTTGATCTACGAAGAGAATTGCGCATCTTGTCACCTGCCGCATGCAGGAGATTTTGTCTCCGAAAAATTGATTGTGTCAGAAAGCGGCATTGTCGGAAAAGCTTCTGGTCGTCCCGTCATTGATTATCTGAAGGCAGGACACGGCGAGTTGTCAGACGAAGAAATCAATGTGCTGATAGAACAGTTTGAGTTCATCCAAGAATCTGGCCGTCTATTCCAAGAAAAATGCATTATTTGCCACGACAACGCCGCCGAATTTGCGCGCCAAAAGTTGATCTTGCGCGATGACATAGTTACGGGCCGGTACACAGACAGAGATGTCGCAGAGTTTTTGTTGCAGCACGGACGGCTTGATGCTTCTGAGGCACAAAAGATGGTTGAGGTCCTTATGCGCCAACTTCAGGTAAAATAAAGAGCATCAAAATACCACGCGATGCAGGTCGGTTCTTAGCCTTAATTCGGGCATTAGGTCTATGCATTGATAGGCAGTTTTGTCCGCACACCAGACACCCAGAAACATCGCCGAGGCCAGAGAGCCTCGGCTTTCATTGCTTATTCTTCCGTCTCGTCCTCATCACCCTGATCTGCGATCCAGGCAACGGATACGACCTCTTCGCCTTTGCCGGTGTTGAACACCTTCACGCCACCTGCTGACCGCGAGCGGAATGAGATGCCTTCGATCGGGACCCGGATCGACTGACCCTTGGACGTGGCCAGCATGATCTGATCTTCGATATCGACCGGGAACGACGCCACAAGTGCCCCGCCGCGCATCGCCTTATCCATCGCCGCAACACCCATGCCACCGCGCCCGCGAACGGGGTAGTCGTGGCTGGAGCTCAGCTTGCCCGCACCGCCCGTGGTGATCGTCAGGATCATGTTCTCGGCCGCAGACATCTCGGCATAGCGTTCCTGCGTGATGGTGCCGGGGGTTGCTTCATCCTCATCCGTCTCACCGTCATCGGCGATGCCTGCCACTGCGCGGCGCATCTTGAGATAGGCGGCGCGTTCATCCGGATCAGCTTCAAAGTGGCGGATCACCGACATCGAGACGACACGGTCGCCACTGCTCAGCCTTATGCCCCGAACACCGGTGGATTCGCGTGAGTTGAACACGCGCACATCAGTGGTGCGGAATCGGATTGCGCGGCCCGAATTGGTGACCAGCATCACATCTTCGTCTTCTGAGCAGATGCGTGCATTCACCAGTTCGATGCCTTCGGGCAATTTCATCGCAATCTTGCCGTTGCGGCGGACATTGGTGAAATCCGACAGTCGGTTCCGGCGCACATCGCCTGCGCTGGTGGCAAAGATGATCTGCAGGTTTTCCCATTCTTCGTCCGGCACATCCACGGGCATGATCGCCGCGATGGACACCCCGGTCGGAATCGGCAGGATGTTGACAATGGCCTTGCCCTTGCCAGTGCGCCCCGACTGCGGCAGACGCCAGGTCTTGAGCTTGTAGACCATCCCGTCAGTGGTGAAGAACAACAACTGTGTATGCGTGTTCGCCACGAAAAGGTTGGTAACGACGTCCTCTTCCTTGGTCTGCATTCCCGACAGGCCCTTGCCACCACGTTTTTGCGCCCGGAAATCGGCCAGCGGAGTACGCTTGATGTAGCCGCCCGACGTGACGGTCACGACCATATCCTCACGCTCGATCAAGTCCTCGTCTTCCATGTCGCCGGACCAATCGACGATCTCGGTGCGACGGGGCACGGCAAACTGTTCACGAACGCTGCGCAGCTCATCCCCGATGATCGACATGATGCGCTCTCGCGAGGACAGAATATCCAGGTATTCCTGGATCTTACCCGCCAGTTCTTCCAGTTCGTCCGTAACCTCTTTGACACCGATCTGGGTCAATCGCTGCAGGCGCAGGTCGAGGATCGCGCGGGCCTGAACTTCGGTCAGGTTATAGGTGCCGTCGTCGTTCATCATGGACAGAGGGTCGTCGATCAGGCGCAGATAGCTTTCGATCTCAGCCGCGGGCCAGCGGCGGGTCATCAGCTTTTCACGCGCTTGCGCGGCGTCAGCGGATGAGCGGATGGTTGCAACCACCTCATCCACATTCGAAACTGCCACGGCCAAACCGCACAAGATGTGACTGCGTTCGCGGGCTTTGCGCAGGTCGTACGCAGTGCGACGGGCGACGACGTCCTCGCGGAAGTCAATGAAGGAGGTCAGGAACCGGCGCAGAGTCAGTTGCTCGGGTCGCCCACCATTCAGCGCCAGCATGTTGCAGCCAAACGAGGTTTGCATCGGCGAAAAACGGAAAAGCTGGTTCAATACAACTTCGGGCGTGGCATCACGTTTCAGTTCGACCACCACGCGTACGCCGTTACGGTCGGATTCGTCCTGAACGTGGCTGACGCCTTCAATCCTCTTCTCACGCACGGCCTCGGCGATCTTTTCGATCATCGAAGCCTTGTTCACCTGATATGGAATCTCATCAACCACGATGGCATAGCGGTCTTTGCGGATTTCCTCGACGCGGGTCTTCGAGCGAATTATGACGCTGCCGCGCCCTTCCAAATAGGCTTTGCGCGCGCCGGACCGGCCCAGCATTACGCCGCCGGTCGGGAAGTCGGGGCCTGGAACATACTCGATCAGCTGCTCGGACGTCAGATCGGGATCGTCGATCAGGGCGAGGGTGGCGTCGACCACCTCACCAAGATTGTGCGGCGGGATATTGGTCGCCATGCCCACGGCAATGCCGCCAGCGCCGTTGACCAGCATGTTCGGGAACCGTGCGGGCAGGACTGTCGGCTCTCTGTCTTTGCCGTCATAGTTGTCCTGAAAATCGACGGTGTCTTTCTCGATATCCGCCAGCAGAGAGGCGGCGGGCTTGTCCATCCGCACTTCGGTATAGCGCATGGCCGCCGGGTTGTCGCCGTCCATCGAGCCAAAGTTGCCCTGACCGTCCAGCAGCGGCAGCGACATCGAGAAATCCTGAGCCATCCGCACCAACGCGTCGTAGATCGCGCTGTCGCCGTGTGGGTGGTATTTACCCATTACGTCGCCGACCGGACGGGCCGATTTGCGATAGGATTTGTCATGGGTGTTTCCGGTCTCGTGCATCGCGTAAAGGATGCGCCGATGTACCGGTTTCAACCCATCGCGCAGATCAGGAATCGCACGGCTAACAATGACCGACATCGCATAGTCCAGATAGGACGTGCGCATTTCGGATTCGATGGAGACCGTCGGGCCACCGTAAACGGGGCGTTCTGGTGGGTTTTCTTCCATATTTTCAGGAACTTCTGGCGTATCGCTCACGTAAACTGCCCGTTCTGTATGCAGACTCTATATCTTGTGGATACACCTTATCAGACCCGGCACATAAGGTGCAAGCAAGCAACCATTTTGCAAGTGAGAAACTCCGGTAACATCACGGTAACATATTGTTAACTAAGGATTAGGGTGTTTTCGTGATACAATAGGGGGACCTTGCAATTAATATTGAGGTCGAAATGGAGCGCAGCGAAACGGAATTGATGCTTAAAGGATATGGGCTGACAACGGCGGAATTATTCTACCACATGCCCGACTATATCCATGTTCTAAACACCTTCATCTGGCAGGAATACGATCTGGCGCCGGATCATCCGAAACTGTTCGAGTTCATTGATTTCTGGCAGCGAGAGATCGAAGGCCCCTTACATTCCGTAAAATTCACCCACCGTAAGATGATCGCGCCCGGAGAGTGGCGCAATCAAGTTGGCGAGTTTCGGGTGAATTAGCCGCCCTGACAGATTATTGGCTGTGTAACGAAAGGGCGTGTTCCATTTGATTTTCTTAGGCTAGGGTCGTGTCCAAACCATTGATCAGCTAAGGAAATGCCGCATGCCCAGAATGTTGCTGTTTGTCGCCGCCGTTTTGCTTGGTGGGCCAGTCGCCGCTGAGGGAGTTTTGGACAAGATCAAAAAAGGCGCGTCAAACGCGGCTGACGTTGTAGGGCAAGGGGCCGAAACCGTTGGCGAGACAATCGATAAAGGCGCGAAAGCTGTTGAGGGTACGGTTGACTCGACCACCGAATTGCTAAGCAATGAGGCCACTCCGGAAGAGACGCGCGCCAAGCTGGACACATTGGCCACGCAGATTCTGGATCAGTTGCTGGCCGAAGATCCCGAAGCGCGTGCGCTGTACGAGGTCTGTGCCGGCTATGCCGTGTTCGACTCGCGCAAGGTTACGGTGTTTCCAGTCTCGGCTGGGTATGGGCGGGGTGTGGCGGTGTCAATGGACACCGACCAGCACACATATATGAACATGGGAACAGGCGGCGTGGGTGGCGCGATCGGCATCGGCGGCTTTGAATCCAAGTTTGTGATCATGTTCGAAACCCCTGCTGATCTGGATAAGTTCATCACCCAGGGCTATGACGCGACGGCCGAAACCCGCGCCATGTACGGCGATGAAAACACGACGGAAACCGTGCGCTTCACCGATGGCCGGTCTTTTTTTGAACTGTCCAAGAAAGGGTGGCGCGTGGCAGCGGGCGCGTCGGGCTCAAAGTTCTGGAAATCGCCGGAACTGAACTGATCACCCCGAACAGCTGGCCCCGCCCAGGACGCAGAATTTGGCGCAATGCGGATGGTTCAGATGCACGTCCGCTTCCGCCTCGGCCAGCGTATGGCCCATCTCGAATTCCGGCTCATAAGGCAGCAGCGTGCAGGCCAGAACAGCCGGTTTTTCAGCGCCTTTGCGTTTGACCACCATCCGGGCGCTGGCACACATCACGGATGCAGGAGATTTGTTCAGGATACCCCAGCAGGCGGTGGTGATTTCCGGCACTTCCACGGTCTCGTCCATTTCCGGGAAAAGGACCGTTCGCGCAGGGTCATGCGCGTCGATGCCAAACCCGTGGTGGTTGAATAACGTAGCATATCCCTGACGGCTTTTTTCATCGTCCTCGCCCCATACGGTTCTGCCGGCAACAGCCATCCGGAATCCGCCATCGCGTAGCCACTTCATACCTTCCACGGTTTTGTCAAAACTGCCTTTGCCACGTTCCTTATCGTGCAGGTCGGCACGATAATGGTCGAGCGATACCCGCAGCGTCAGTTTCCCAGCGTAGTCGCGCTGAAGTTCAGTCAATCCCTCGCGCATCTTCTGGCGCATCATTGGCCGCATGGCGTTGGTCAGGATCAACACCTCATAGCCGCGTTCCAGCGCAGCGCGCGCCATCTCGATCATGTCGGGGTTCATGAACGGCTCACCACCGGTAAAGCCAATCTCACGCACGGGCCAGTTTCTGTCTTCGATCTGGTCCAGATAGTCTCGCACTTCATCCGCCGAGATATAGACCAACGCATCATTGGTCGGGCTGCTTTCGATATAGCAGTTGACACATTCGATGTTGCACAAAGTCCCGGTATTGAACCAGAGCGTCTCGGGGTTGGTCAACGCCACCGAGGCACGAGTCTGGCCATCCGCTGTCACCAATTTGTTTTGAAACTTGCCGATATTGACGATCTGAGGGGCGTTGTCTTTCATTCCGGTTTCCGGTTCTTTTCTGTTGTCACCTTGAATTAGAGGTTTCAGACCGTTTCGCAAAGTGAGACATGGGTGAGCTGACAGAGAATTGATGTCGCGGAAATCCGCAAAAATGGTTGCGCTAACATTGGACATTGAGCATAGGGCAAGGTAAGGAAAACACATGGTTTCTCGCGTCATACCTGTAGACCCCTTTGATCTGGTCATTTTTGGCGGAACCGGCGATCTGGCGCAGGGTAAAATCCTGCCTGCTCTGTTTCGCCGGTTTTGTGCTGGCCAGTGGGCTGAAGGCGCGCAAGTAATCGGGGCGGCCAGAACGGATTACGACCGTGACAAGTTCCGCAATTTGGTCCGCAACTCGCTTGAGGCACATGCCGGACGACACAGTCAGGACACCGCTGCACTGAACGCGTTTTTGCAGCGGGTTGATTATGTGACATTGGATGCTGTTGCGGATCATGGCTGGGTCGAGCTTGCGCAGAAACTTCAGCCGGATCGGGTTCGGGCGTTCTATTTTTCGGTGGGGCCGCGGTTGTTTGGCCCTCTGGCGGAACGGATCGAGGCTTATGATCTGACTACGCCGCAGACGAGGATCGTGGTTGAAAAACCCTTTGGCCATGATCTGGAAAGTGCGCGAGCTTTGAATGCCACGCTGGCCGCGCATTTCAGGGAAAGTCAAATCTATCGAATCGACCACTATCTGGGCAAGGAAACCGTCCAAAACCTGATGGCTGTTCGGTTCGGCAACATGTTGTTCGAACCACTTTGGAACAGCCAGTATGTCGACCATATCCAGATCACCGTAGCCGAATCCGTCGGAATTAACGGCCGTGAAGAGTATTACGAGCGCGCAGGCGCAATGCGCGACATGATGCAGAACCACCTGATGCAGCTTTTGTGCCTGATCGCCATGGAACCTCCGGCCAAGTTCGACCCGGATGCGGTGCGTGATGAAAAGCTCAAGGTCATTCGCGCTCTGGACCCAGTAAAGCCACATCATATCGTGCGGGGGCAGTTTGAGGGCGAAAGTTCAAGTTACCGCAAAGCGGTTGGAAATCCGCGCTCGACCACGGAAAGCTATGTGGCGCTGCGGGCGCATATCAGCAACTGGCGATGGGCAGGAACACCGTTCTACTTGCGCACGGGCAAGCGCCTTGTGGCCCGGTCTTCGGTGATCAACGTGATGTTCAAAGACGCGCCGCACTCGATCTTTGGAGCGGATGCCGGGCGTCATGCGAATGCGCTGTCGATCCGCCTGCAGCCAAATGAGGGCATCACGCTGAAAGTGACGATCAAAGAGCCCGGGCAAGGAGGTATGCGTTTGGTCGACGTGCCCCTGGATATGAGCTTTGCCGAGGCATTGGGCGCCGAGAACCAGGACCCGCCAGACGCCTATGAACGTCTGGTGATGGATGTGATCCGAGGCAATCAGACGCTGTTCATGCGCGGTGATGAGGTCGAGGCCGCCTGGGCCTGGACAGACCCGATCATCGCAGGATGGCAGGCGCGTGGCGACGTGCCGAAACCTTATGAGAGCGGCAGCACTGGGCCGGGCGACGCCGAGCTGCTGATGAAACGGGACGGTCGCCGTTGGCAAGGGATAAACCCATGAAAATTCAGGAATACGCCGACCGGGATATGCTAGCCATCGACGTGGCCAATGCTATCGCCGGAGATCTTGAGGCGGCGCTGCTGCATCACGATCTGGTCTCTTTTGCTGTGCCGGGCGGTACCACACCCGGGCCGGTCTTTGACGGATTGTGCGCCGCTGATTTGGATTGGGATCGGGTCCGAATTCTGCCAACGGATGAACGGTGCGTGCCCAGCGACAGCGATCGCGCAAATGCGCGGCTGATCCAAGAGCGTTTGCTGACCAATCGCGCCTCGGTCGCGCAATATGTGCCGCTGTATCTGGATGGCAAAGATCCGGAATCGGTGCTGCCCGAAATTGAAAGCTTGATTGCGCCTGTGCTGCCTCTTTCGGTTCTCATGCTGGGTATGGGCGAAGATATGCACACCGCCTCGCTGTTTCCGGGGATGGACGGGTTGGCCGCCGCATTGGACGGGCATGCGCCACCTTTGGCCGTGGCCCGACCCGAAGTTCAGCCCGAGGCGCGGATTACATTAACGGCTCCGGTCTTGGACGGCGCATTGTCTAAGCATCTGGTGATTTTTGGGGAAACCAAACGCAAGGCGCTGGACCGGGCCATGTCCCTGCATCCCAAAGAGGCGCCGATTGCTGCTGTGTTGGGCGGCATGACGGTCCATTGGGCGGAGTAGAGTTATGAACCTGGATACTCTCAAGGCATTTGCGTCAGATGGCGGTCGTTCCATTTTGGACTTGTTCGAACAAGACGTGGATCGGGCACAGGTTTTCTCGACCTCAACGGGCGATATGCTGTTTGACTATTCAAAGACGCAGATTGACGCAGATATTCGCGCAGCCCTGATCCGCCTATGCGACGAGGCGGGGCTTGCCGACAGGCGCGACGCGATGTTTGCGGGTGCCAAGATCAATGAAACCGAAGAACGCTCGGTTCTGCATACGGCATTGCGGAATCTGGATGGCGGTCCGGTCGACGTGGATGGTCTGGATGTCATGCCTGGCGTTCTGGATACGCTGCAGCGGATGCGTGTCTTTGCCGAAGAGGTGCGCGGTGGCGCGGTGGCCGGGGCAGGGGGCAGCTTTACCGATGTGGTGAATATCGGAATTGGTGGGTCTGATCTGGGACCGGTTATGGCCACGCATGCACTGGCTCCGTATCACGACGGGCCGCGGCTGCACTATGTCTCGAATGTAGACGGGGCACATATTGCCGATGTTCTACGGCAGCTGGATCCGACGCGGACACTTGTGATTGTCGCGTCCAAGACGTTCACGACCATTGAAACCATGACCAATGCCCGCACCGCGCGCGCCTGGATGGTCGATGGCGGCGGGGAGCCGGCCCGACAGTTTGCTGCGGTTTCCAGTGCTTTGGACAAGACTCAGGCCTTTGGCATTCCCGAACAGCGCGTGTTTGGTTTCGCCGATTGGGTCGGCGGACGTTATTCGGTTTGGGGGCCTGTGGGCCTGCCGGTGATGATTGCCGTAGGCTCGACGGCCTTTGACGCGTTTTTGCGTGGTGGACAGGCAATGGACGTGCATTTTCGCGCCGCCGATTGGTCCGAGAATATGCCGGTGATGTTGGCTTTGACCGGTATCTGGCATCGGCAGGTTCTGGGATATGCCAGCCGGGCCGTGCTGCCATACGATCAGCGTCTCCTGCGCTTGCCCGCATATTTTCAGCAGCTCGAGATGGAGTCGAATGGCAAATCCGTTGCCATGGACGGCAGTGCGCTGACCATTCCTTCGGGTCCGGTGGTCTGGGGTGAGCCTGGTACCAATGGTCAGCATGCGTTTTATCAGCTGATCCATCAGGGCACAGACGTTATCCCTTGCGAATTCATGGTCGCTGCCGAGGGACATGAACCTGAGCTGACCCACCATCACCGGCTGCTGCTGGCCAACTGTCTGGCCCAGTCCGAGGCGCTGATGCGCGGCCGATCGCTGGACGAGGCGCGGCAGCGCATGGCCGACAAAGGGTTGACGGGTGAAGAATGCGAACGTCAGGCCCGACATCGGGTGTTTGCTGGCAATCGTCCCTCGACCACGCTGATGTACCCCAAACTAACGCCTTTTGTTCTGGGTCAGGTCATTGCCCTGTACGAGCATCGCGTATTCGTCGAAGGGGTCCTGTTGGGGATCAACTCTTTTGACCAGTGGGGCGTTGAACTGGGCAAGGAACTGGCGACTTCACTGGGGCCAATCGTGGACGGTGCAGAAGGTACCGAGACCAAAGACGGGTCAACCGCCGCCCTTGTTGCCTATGCCATGTTGCACCGGGAAACCGAATAAAAGCCAGCTTTACAGCCCTGGCATGACGCATTCTTCTATTGTCAGACAATTAAATGCTTGGCAGGGTTTCTTTTGACCGCGCCGATTGCAGAAGATGCGTGGCAAACAAGAAGGTGCTGCAAAAAGCGGCCCCGACACAGGGAGGATGTCCATGCTGGGACAAATGATGACGCAACCGTTGCTGATCTCGTCACTGATCGAGCATGCCGATCGCTATCATGGCCAAACCGAGATATATTCTGTCGAAACTGACGGCAGCTTGACTGAAACGAACTGGTCGCAAGTCGCCGCGAACGCACGAAAATTAGGTTCTGCACTGTTAGGTCTTGGGCTGGAACCGCACGCTCGGATAGCGACATTGGCATGGAACAACCGCCGCCATCTGGAAATCTACTATGGCACTTCGGGTGCTGGATTCGTCTGCCACACCGTAAACCCCAGGCTGTTTCCAGAGCAGCTGACCTATATCATCAATCATGCGCAGGACCGGGTTCTGTTTTTCGACGCCACATTCATCCCGCTTGTCGCCGCTTTGAAGGACCAACTGACAGAGGTGCAGCATTTCGTGTTAATGGGTCCGCGGAATGATGACGCAATCGCGCAGGTTCCAGGGGTGCAGTTCTATGATGAGCTGATCGAAACCGGTGATTCCGGCTTTCAATGGCCCAGACTGGACGAAAACACAGCCTCAAGCCTTTGTTACACCTCGGGCACAACCGGAAACCCCAAGGGGGTGCTCTATTCCCATCGCTCGACAGTTTTGCACAGTTTTGGATCCAACACGCGTGACGTGATCGGGTTTTCGGCGATGGATGTGGTACTCCCAGTTGTGCCGATGTTCCATGTGAACGCTTGGGGATCGCCGTACGCTTGCGCGATGTCGGGGTCTCGGATGGTATTACCGGGACCAGATTTGCATGGCGAGGCATTGGTCAATTTGATTGACAGCTATGGGGTGACACTGGCCATGGGCGTGCCGACGATCTGGCAGGGTCTGCTGGCCTCTGCAAAGAAGTCGGGCAGTCAACTGTCCAGTCTTGAGCGCACAGTTATTGGTGGGGCCGCATGTCCGCCGTCGATGATCGAGACGTTCCGCGAAACCTATGGTGTCGATACAGTCCACGCCTGGGGGATGAGCGAGATGAGCCCGCTGGGAACCGCGAACCAGCCCTTGGCGAAACATGGAAAACTGCCCAAAGAAGAGCAGTATGGGCTTCGGGAAAGTCAGGGCCGTCCTTGTTATGGGGTCGAATTGAAAATCGTTGATGATTTCGGCAATGAGCTTCCGCGTGACGGTGAAACACAGGGAGACCTGATGGTGCGCGGATACTGGGTATTGGACAGCTATTTCATGATGCAGGATCAGGGTCTGCTGCAAGACGGTTGGTTTGCCACTGGCGACGTGGCGACACTGGACCCGGACGGGTATATGACGATCCGAGATCGCTCAAAGGACATCATCAAATCCGGCGGTGAATGGATCAGTTCGGTCGAGCTCGAAAATATCGCGGTGGCACATCCAAAGCTGGCAGGCGCAGCCGTTGTGGGTGTGCCGCATCCGAAATGGGACGAACGGCCCGTTCTTGTGGCGGTGAAAGCCGAGGGGGCAAACCCAAGCGAAGAAGAATTGCTGGCGTTTTTTGGTGGTAAGATCGCCAAGTGGCAGATCCCGGACAGGGTAGTCTTTGTGGACGCGCTGCCACTGAACGCGACTGGCAAGATCCTGAAACGCAACCTGCGGGAAGACTTCAAAGATGTGCTGAGTACCTAGCGCAAGATCACTGGCCTGGCAGACACAAGCGAGATGGTTTGCCGGGTTTTCTGACTTCGCGGCGAACGTAGATCTATAGCCCCTCAGCCTTCTGAAGTTCCACGCCTGAAATCTGCCAGTTTGGGCTTCCTCGTGCGCCTGAAATACTCGAATGAACTGCCGGGCCAGTTGGTGGTTATCCGCTCGCCATCTTTGTAATAGCTGCGCTCGATCCGCGCCCACTGACTTTTGGCAAGACGCTGTTGCATCTCGTCATCGAAACGCAATGCCGCCTCAGGTTTTACTTCGATCGTGCCGTGATCGGCCGCCTTGATAAGTTGGATGACAAAACCGATTTGCGCTTCGATCATGGCCAGAACCGTCGTGTGGCCAAGGTTTGTGTTTGGTCCGTAAATAATGTGCAGATTAGGGAATTTGGGAACCGAGATGCCAAGATAGGCCCGCGCACCACCTTCATCCCAAACATCGCGCAACAAGATACCATCACGTCCCTTGATATCAATAGCTTGCAGGAAGGGGTTGGATTGGAACCCAGTGCCAAGAATGACCACATCATGGTTGCGTTCGGTACCGTCTGTGGTCTTGATCCCGTCTTTGGTGAAACAGTCGATTCCGTCCGTCACCAACTCAACCTTGTCCTGGTTTAAAGTCTGATAGTAGCTGTCCGAGACCAAAAGACGACGCGCGCCGGGCGGGTATTTGGGCCGAAGCGCCTCGCGGAGTTTTGGGTCCGATATCGTCTTTTCCAGATGCCGGTTCAGTATGTTCTGCATCAGCATCTCGTGCAGTTTCGATCCTTTCATGACTGGAAAGATCTTGAATTCATTCTCGGCCCAAAGGCGGAACCGATAAAGTTTTTGAAGGAAAGGCATCGAACGCATCAGCGACTTGAAGCTCTCGCCATAGGTCTTGTTGCCTTTGGGCATGACCCAATTTGCCGTGCGTTGATAAACTGTCAGACTGCGTGCCTGTTTGGCGATCTCTGGGATGAACTGCAGCGCGCTGGCTGCATTTCCAATCACGGCAACCGATTTGTCCTTCAGGTCGATATCATGGCGCCATTCGGCAGAATGGAATATGGTTCCCCCGAAGAGTTTCATCCCCGGTATCCCAATACGGTTGGGAAAGTGCAACTGACCAACCGAGCAAACCACGTGGCGGCAGAGATAGGTTTCATCTCCATTGCCCCTGGTCGTCACAGTCCACATTTCACTTGTCGGATCGAAGCTTGCTGAAGTGACGGCGCAGCCAAGGCGTAAATGCGCGATCACTCCGAATGTTTCCGCACAATCCCGGATGTAATCCAGAATCTCTTTCTGTCCCGACCATTTTCGGCTCCAGTCCGGCGTTTTGCTGAAAGAGTAAGAATACAAATGCGAGGGCACATCGCATTCCGCACCGGGATAGGTGTTATGCTGCCAAGTGCCCCCAAATTCAGTGGCCTTGTCGAGTATTGCGAAGCTGTCGATTCCCGCTTGTCTGAGCTGGTAGCCCATACCAATGCCGCCAAAGCCAGCACCTATGATCAAACAGTTCACCTGCTTCATGATACTTCCTTATGCTCGTATGTCCGTTTCGCGACTTGCCAGTGGCGTTTCTGATCTGCCTGGTTTGGCTTTGGGACAAGCGTGACCGGCATAAAATCTTCTTTCAATTTATCTCAAGTTCACCTGAGCCTGCTAATAACTTGGGCCCAGACTAAGTCCTTCAATGCAAATGTAATTGGGAACTTATCCCTCAACTTTGAGTTGAATGGAATGAAAAAATTAGAGGATGAACCTTTGAAACCGTTTATCATCTGCCCTGAGTTATGGCGCACGGCCTGAGGCAGGGTGTTTTTATAGTCGTGAAGATTTTGGAAGATTGGCTCCGGCGGTAGGGATCGAACCTACGACCAATTGATTAACAGTCAACTGCTCTACCGCTGAGCTACGCCGGA